>NZ_JARFYN010000060.1 GCF_030272695.1 Martinezella calliandrae | reverse complement strand
CCCGGCGTATGTTCAGCCACCAGACGGCCTTCAGCTTCCCATCGGCGCAATGTCGTGATCGACACGCCCAAAACTTCCGCCGCTTCGCCTATGCTCACATATCTCTCCATTTTGGATCGATATACACAGATTCACTAAGATTGCAAGCGAAATGTTCTAACCCTGCAACCACAGACTAAGTTCTTTTCCGGACTTCTGAATAGCACTCCAAAGGGTCCTGGGCATAAAATCATAGCCCAAGCGCGTCAATTGCATCACATCGAACGGGTGGTCGACGATCAGGTCCGCATTTCCGATCTCACGTCTCAGAGCCTGCAGGGTTCGCTGAACCTAAGAGGTAACACTTAGATTTCTACAGTAGAAGCATTTTTGGCCGCAAAATCCCTCAGGTCGCCCGTGACAAGAATGTCGGCCTCGGCTCTAACCTTGATGATTAAGTTCCTTATCGTCCCATCTCAATACAATCAGATGCCGTTCTTTCGACAATCTTGTGCTATTATCCTATTGTTTGACTTGCCAGCGTCGGTCGACCGGCCGGCCGGTTATATGCCCTAGGGCATAAGCTCTCCCGCCCAAAAAAGCTGCCTTATTTGTAACCCTGATTTGTAATTCGGCTTACACGTGCAGCTTTCTCTTGCGGAGATGGAATTTTTTGATCTCGTTTTGGAACAGACGGGTAAAACCATCGTTTGTCTAACTTACCTGTAAGGCAAGGAGGAAAAGAATGAGCGCTCTCGCATGGGAGGCACCAGTCTCCGTCATTGTCAGCAGCGGAAAACAAAAGGCCGTTAAAAGCCCAGCCGAGGCCGTCGGTTGCCTGGAAAAAGAGTGGCCCATCGCTGATGGCGTCTTTTTGAGGGAGGCCAAGAAGGTTTGCCACGCCGCACTCGAACATGAATGTACGGCGAGCGAGGCACGGGACGCCTTCGAGATGGCCTCGATCGAGGCGCTTCTGGTTTGCCGTTGAGGCTATTGCCCCTCGCTCTCCCGCCGGCGATGATGTCAGGCGGCGCGACGATAAGCTCGACCGAGATAGTCCTCACAGTTTGAGCTTTAGCCGTGTTAACCACAATCACACCCGCGTCACCATCGGCGGCATCTCACACGGGGGCATTGTCTCTCTCGGGTCAGCTTTGGCGATTGGCCAAAGGCGGATAGGCCTTGCCGCCCTCCCCGGAACGTTTTTTGCAAGGTTACCGAAATCGATATGTTTCGGAGGTAATGCGTTTTGAATCGAGACACCTTGCAACCATTTTCTGCCGTCACGCTGGTGATGGGAGGCGCGGAGGGTTATCGGCGGGTCAATTCGGTACGGGAAGCGGCCGAGACCCTGCTGGAGCATTGGCCAGTTGAAGATGGTGAAGAATACGTAACGGCAGTGCGTGTCTGCCTCGATGCGATGATGGGTGTGATCTGCCCAGAAGCGGCCCGAGAAGCATTCATCAAGGCGGCAGAAGAAGCCGGGATATCCCTGCTGCAGTGAGCAACGAGGCATTCTCCGTCTCGCAGACAGCATGCAGTGCCGTATCTCCATCCCTCGGAAGCGGTGGATTGAGATCGTTGAGGCTGAGCCAAACGGTCTTATCGATCATTTGCGTCCGTCCATTGGGCCCAAAGAATTGTCGCACCGCGATAAGCAACGGGAACCAAAGGGCTTTATCTTAGTTTCTTACGGGCGGGATGTTCGCGCCCGCAGCTCTTGGTGTACCACGCCGGCCACTGGAGCGTGAGCCCGCCGCGACTATCAACTCCCGGTCTGCGGCGGGCTTTTGTTCGTGGCTGGCGCCCCCTAAGCAAGCTTGCAGCCTGTTAATGCTCAGCCGAGCCGATCACCGCGCCGCCGGCTGGATAATGCGCCCTGCTGTACCACCCACCTTGGGCACGCTTGATCACTACGCCACGAAACGGGACGCGACGTCAGAGGCAGCATGCGATTTGCCACGACTTTAAACATGAGTGACCTTTGAACCGGCCAAATTTTATAAAAAGCTGAAATTAGCGTCTTCGGGGGTGTGCTGCGATGCAGAAGATGTTATCCCTCTAACTTAAGCGCGGAGGAATGTTAGCGCTGCGGAGGAGATAGCCAAGCACAACGGAAGAGGTTTCCGATGCCCAATTCAGTACTCAATGCCCTTGGCCAACCGCTCTACTACAGCGGGACGTCGACAAGTTGGTTTTCCGCCACGGGCTCTGGTCCGACGCTTAACGGCACGGCTGGAAATGATTCGATGTACGGTGACGGCTCCGTCAACGTAACGATGGTGGGCGGCACTGGAGATGATATCTACTATCTCTATTCGAGCCTCAACCACGCGTCCGAAGCGCCAGGTGGAGGGGTGGACACCATCAACACGTGGATGGACTACACCCTGCCCGACAATTTCGAGAACCTCACGGTGACCGGTGATGGCCGTCATGCCTTCGGCAACAGCCAGGACAACATCATCACCGGTGGGTCAGGCAGCCAGACCATTGATGGCGGCGCAGGCAACGATGTCCTGACCGGCGGCGGCGGTGCCGATACCTTCATCGTCACCAAGGGTAATGGCAGTGATCTGATCACCGATTTCAGCAGCGACGATAAGGTGCGCCTGAACCATTACGGGCTGACATCCTTCGATCAGGTCGTCAGTCATCTGACGCAGCAAGGCGCCAATCTGCGGCTCGACCTTGGCGGCGGCGAGAGCCTGGTTTTCGCCAACAAGACCGTTGCCGATCTGCACGCAGACCAGTTCCAGCTCGGGCTCGACCGTTCCGCGCTGACGCAGACCTTCTCGGACGATTTCAATACGCTCTCCCTTCATCAGGGCACGCAGGGCACCTGGGATGCGAAATACTGGTGGGCGCCGGACAAGGGCAGCAGCATGACTGGCGAGCTGCAGTGGTATGTCAATCCGTCTTACGGCCCGACCGCATCGGCCAATCCATTTTCCATCTCGAACGGCGTGTTGACGATTTCAGCCAAACCGACGCCCGATGCGCTGAAATCGCTTGTCGACGGCCATAACTATACGTCCGGCATTCTGAACACTCATTCCACCTTCTCCCAGACCTATGGATATTTTGAAATGCGGGCCGAGATGCCGCATGACCAGGGCACATGGCCAGCCTTCTGGCTTCTGCCGGAAGACGGTTCCTGGCCGCCGGAACTCGATGTGGTGGAAATGCGCGGGCAGGATCCGAACACGGTCAATGTGACGGTCCACTCGAACGCAACGGGCCAGCACACGATGCAATCCATGCCGATTGAAGTTCCCAGCACCGCTGGTTTCCACAATTACGGTGTGCTGTGGGATCAGGATCAGATCGTCTGGTATTTCGACGATGTGGCCATCGCGCATGCGGCAACACCGGCCGATATGCACAGCCCGATGTATATGCTGGTGGATCAAGCCGTCGGCGGCACCGCCGGCACTCCGACGGACAGCCTGAAAGACTCGGAGATGAAAATCGACTACATCAAGGCCTATCAGTTGAACGACCACCTCACCCAGACGGCAGCTGCCGCGGCTGCCCATACTCCGGACTGGCATATCTGATAGGGTCCGACGTTGAATAGAGCGGTTCAGCTTTCCACGGGGTCGCCGGACCGCTCTATCGTTTTGTTTTACGCAATTTTCGGACCTGAAATTGCTCCAAGCGTTCGCCGCAGCCGCTGATGTCAGCGGCGCGGCTTCAAGTTCTAAAGCGCCAGGAGCGCCGCTCGAAGCCCCCTAATCCTCTCTGAATGCACGCTTTATCTGATCGGTCATCGGCTTGGTCAGATAGGCGAGAACGCTTCTGCGGCCGGTCTGCATGAATGCCTCCACGGGCATGCCAGGAAGAGGCGTCAGCTTTCCCAATCGATCCCACTCTTGGCTCGGCACTTTGGCGCGAACGATGTAATAGCTGAGCCCCGAGTGCTGATCGGTCGCCAGATCAGCCGAGATGGTTTCGACGCGCCCGTTGAGTTCGGGCGTAATGCGCTGGTTGAAGGCTGAAAATCGCAGCGCGACCACCTGCCCGACGGCGATCTGGTCGATGTCCTGCGGCGAGAGCTTAAGCTCGGCGACCAGTGCGTCCTTGTCAGGCACAATCTGCATGATCCCTTCTTTCGGCCCGATCACGGCGCCGGCGGAATGGACGGTCAACTGATCGACAATGCCCGACTGTGGCGCCCTGATGTCCACCCTTTTGAGATCGTCCTCGGCTGCAATCAGCCGCTCCGAAAATTGCCCGGTATCACTTTCGGCCTGTCGCAATTGGTCGGCGACTTCCGAGCTATGGTCCTTGTCGATCTGAATGATCTGCAGCTCGGTCTCGGTAATCTTGCCGTTGGTCTGCGCGATCGACGAGACAAGGTTACCGAGCTCCCCCGTCAGGCGAGCGCTGTCTCGCTGCAGCGAATAAACCTTTGCCGCCGGAACGATACCTTGATCGAACAGTCGCTGGAGGCTGCCCAGTTCCTTGTTGACGAGCTCGATCTCGGTTCGTTTCCCCTTTTCCTGCGCGTCAAAGCCGTCCACTTCCTGTTTCAACTGCTGAACTCTCTCGCGCAGCTGTGACTTCTGGCCCTGTCGCGATGCCAACCGGTCGCTGAACAGTTGGCGCTCGCCAGCAAGGATGCTTGCGACGTTATCGTCGCCGCTGTTGGACAAAAGATCCGCCGGAAAGCCGATCTCACTCTTGTCGTCGCGCTCTGCGACCAGACGCGCCGTTCTGGCGGAAAGTTCATTCAATCGCTTTCTGATGATGCCGAGATTGGCTCTCGTTTGCGTATCGTCCAGCCGGATCAATATCTGGTCGGCATCGACATGATCACCGTTCTTCACCCGGATTTCGCCAACGATCCCGCCTTTGAGGTGCTGAACGGTCTTTACGTAGCTGTCTACGACCAAGGTACCGGGGCTGATGACTGCTCCCGAAATCTTTGTTGCCGCCGCTAGACCGCCCATGACGCCGAAAAGAAGAAGAATCGTCGTTAGCACGAAAATGGATAGGCGGCGGATCGCACGCTCGGTGGAAGGCAAGCCCGTATCGATCATCCGCTCACATCCTCGCCGGCTATCATCAATCGCACTGGCCCGGGCCCCGAATGCCTCATGGATGTGCCGAGAATCTCATCCTTGGGTCCAAACGCCTGTAATTGGCCGTTGGCAATGATTGCGACCTTGTCCGCCGCGGCCAGGGCGCTCGGCCTGTGCGCAACGACAACGGCTATGCCGCCGCGCGCCCGGACGCCCAACAGGGCTTTGGTCAAGGATGCCTCACCCTCGGCATCCAGATTGGAGTTCGGCTCGTCAAGAACCACTAGGAAGGGATCGCCATAAAGGGCTCGTGCCAGGGCAATGCGCTGCCTCTGGCCGGCGGAAAGTCGCGAGCCACCCTCGCCAATGATCGTTTCGAACCCATCCGGCAATTTGACGATCATGTCGTATACGCCTGCAGCCTTTGCCGCCGCTATAACCGGCCCCGGCTCAATGTCCTTTGCGAAGCGTGAAATATTTTCGGCTATCGATCCGTCGAACAAACCGACGTCCTGAGGCAGATATCCGACATGCCGTCCGAGGTCGCTCCCCTCCCATTGCGACAAGGCTGCCTGATCGAGCCTGATCGCACCGATCACAACTGGCCATAATCCAGTGATCGCTCTTGCAAGTGACGATTTTCCCGAAGCGCTGGGACCGATCACGCCGAGCACAGTCCCCGCAGTTATCTTGAACGAGACATTGCGGAGAATGAAGTCGCGGCTGCCGGGAGACGTAAGACTTATATTTTCGACGCTGAGGTCTTTTTGCGGCGGCGGCAGAGCCATGGCTCGGTGTTCGCTGGGGATCAGATCCAGCAGCTTGGCGAGGCGCGACCAGCTTTGGCGGGCAGCGACAAAGCCCTTCCAGTGCCCGATTGCAAGCTCCACTGGAGCAAGCGCCCGCGTGACCATGATCGAGCTGGCGATGATGATGCCGCCCGTCGCCTCCTGCTTGATGACAAGGATCGCGCCGACAGCCAAAACACCGGACTGCAGCATCATCCGCAATATCTTCGCAATCGTGGTAAGCGTGCCGACGATGTTGCCGGCAGAGAGCTGATTTCCCAGATAGTCCTCATTCATGGCCGTCCATTTCTCGGTGAGGCGGCCGCTAAAACCCATTGCCACCACCGCCTCCCAGTTTAGCCGCGCGGCTTGTGCAAAGCCGAGACGCGCCGCAGCGGACTTCGCGGCTTGCTCCGCCGGTTTTTTGGACAGCATCTCTGCGAGCGCTGTCAGCACGACAAGCACGACGGCGCCGCACAAGGCGGTGAGGCCGATCCAGAAATGAAACAGAAAACACAGGATCAGATAAAATGGCATCCATGGCAGGTCGAACAAGGCAGTCGAGCCGCCTCCAGACAGAAACGATCGGACCTGTTCCAGGTCGCGAACCGACTGCAGCCCATCATCGGCCGCTTGCAATCTCGTTGGCAGGTAGACGAGCGAGCTGAAGACTCTTAGGTTCAGCCGTTGATCGAGAGACATGCCCACGCGCGTAAGCAGCATAGAGCGCAAGAGTTCGAGCGTTCCCTGGAATATGAACAGGGTCGCGGCGATGATCGCAAGCCCCGCAAGCGTTGGCAGGCTGCGGCCCGGAATGACACGATCGTAAACCTGCAGCATGAAAAAGGAGCCGGTCAGCGCCAGCATGTTTATCGTGGCGCTCGCAATAGCAATGCTGAAAAACGCCTTTCGAAGGGAAGACAGCATCACGGAGATGAATTTTTGCGGTGGTTCTTTCGGACGTTTAAGCACGTTGCCTAAATCCTTAAGTTATCCTTTGCACGCAGCAGAGGTGCCTCTGAAGTTCGTCAACGCCGTTTTCTTGCCGGTGACTGGAGCTGGAACGCGCACGAGCGCCGGGCGGCATTGGTGGCGACGGCAACGGCCGCGCCACGATCAAGCCTCTAGCCTAAAGGTCGACCGCCACCCTTATTGACTTCGCTTTCAGCCTCAGTGAATCCAGTCAAAGGGTATCGCATGCTATCTCCTTGCCGCACATATGCGATCAGACATGGCTTAGCGGCGCTTGCCGTCAAGGTGCGGAAACATTTCTGCGGGGACCGCAATGTGGCTGCCCTGAGCGCCAACAATGCGTCCCAACGGCAAAAGGACGCGCTGGATTGCAAAAGAGCTTAGCTTGAGCAACACGATGCTAAATAACAAAACGCAAATACGCGTTGATTTGCCGCAGACAGGAGCTTTTTCGAAAAATCATTCGATTGCTCCTTCAGGTTTTCGATCCAGGTTTCGCGCAACTCTGCTAAATTGCGGGCAGGCTGAGGGGTGCCGGCATCCAGTCCGACCCAGTGTAAAAGGCGGAGATCAACCTGCGGGATGGATAACCATGAAAACCTTCGACGCGATTATCATCGGTGCCGGTCAGGCAGGACCATCACTTGCCGGACGGTTTGCGGCTGCAGGCATGACGGTTGCCCTGATAGAACGGAAATTCGTCGGCGGGACCTGCGTCAATGCCGGCTGTATGCCGACCAAAACCCTGGTCGCGAGCGCCCGAACCGCACATGTCATTAGGCGAGGCGCGGACTATGGTATCCAAACGAGCGGCGGGATATCGACGGATATGGCGGCGGTGGAGAAACGCGCGGCGACCGTCATAAATAATACGAGGAAATCGCTGACAAGGTGGCTTGAGGCCACCGACAGAATTTCGCTGATACGGGGACATGCGCGCTTCGAGAACGCAAAGACCATCCGCGTCGGCGATGAGAAATTGACGGCGCCGCGGATCTTTCTCAATGTCGGTGCCAGGCCAGCCATTCCCGCGCTGCCCGGCCTTTCGGACGTCGACTATCTGACCAGTACCTCCATCATTCACTTGACCGCCCTGCCCCGCCATCTTGCCATCATCGGCGCCGGCTATATCGGCCTTGAATTCGCGCAGATGTACCGTCGCTTCGGCACCGAAGTCAGCATCATCGAACGCGGCCCGCGACTGGCCCCGCGAGAGGATGACGATATCTGCCAGGCCATCGCCGAAGTTCTTCGCTCCGAAGGCATATCGATCCACACGAATGCGCAGGATATCAAGCTGTCGAAAAGCGGCCAGCACATCCGCATCTCGACCACCGGCAATCCGGATGTCGAAGCAAGCCATCTCCTCATCGCGACGGGGCGCCGGCCGAACACCGACGATCTCGGCCTTCCCGCGGCAGGCGTGGCGCTCGATGACAAGGGCTATGTCATCGTCGACGATCATCTCTCTACCAATGTCGACGGCATATGGGCACTTGGCGATTGCAACGGTCGCGGTGCGTTCACGCATACGTCTTATAATGATTTCGAGATTGTCGCCGCCAATCTCCTGGACGGTGAACATCGGAAGGTCAGTGAGCGTATCCCGGCTTACGCGCTCTATATCGATCCGCCGCTCGGGCGCGTCGGAATGACGGAACGGGAAGCCCGGGCAACTGGGCGACCCATCTCAACATCCACGATACCGATGAGCCGCGTCGGACGCGCCATAGAAAAGGGCGAGACTAAGGGCCTGATGAAGGTCGTCGCCGATGTCGATAACGGACAGATACTGGGTGCCGCAATCCTCGGTGTCGAAGGCGATGAAGCGATCCACGGCTTCATTGATGCGATGCATGCGGGGACGCCCTATCCTGTCCTCAAATGGGCCGTGCCGATCCATCCCACGGTATCCGAGCTCATTCCTACGCTTCTCGGCGGGCTGAAATCGGGCCAGTAGTTTGACCGCATCTCGCCTTCAAGCGGTCAACGACGGTGCCGGCCCCCTTACTCGGGTCGCACGATCGTATCGAACATTCCGAAGCAACGAGGGCTAGGAGTTGGCTCGCCCCGTCGGGTTTTGGAGCTTCGTTTGTCGGGCCGCCATTACTGTGGATTTTCGAGGCTGAACATCTCAGTTTGCTCGTCGTAGGCGAAGAGCTCGGCATATCGTGACCAGGAGACGATCGTTTTCAACGTATCGTCAGCGTAGGATTCCGTCATGTAGTCCTCCAGCTCGTTGCGGAAGCGCGTGGCAGGCGCTGTGTGGTTCGGGCGTTCGTCGAGCACGCGGCGGATCAAGCCGATAACCGGAACATAAGTGAGCAAATGTTCGGCGAAGAGTTTCTTGCGGGAATCGGTCTCCAGGTGTGCGAATTTCTGACCTGCATCGGTCAACACGATGTCGCCTTCGCTGAGCTGGGCGAAGCGCAATAGTTGCAGTGCTTCACCAAGATGAAAAAGTTCGTCCGCCTCCAACTGTAGCGTGCCGGCGAGTACGGGTAGATCCGCCCGCCCGTGATAGGGTGCTCCGGCAAGCGCCTCGATGAGGCCAGACAGGATATTGGTCGAGACCGGCTCCAGGACCATGCCCATTCCTGTGCCAGGAATGCCTTCCATAGCGGGGGAGCGCGGTTCCGCCCGCTGCGTCATCAGGGCGTAGATATTATCGACGAGTTGGCGGAATGCCGGATCGAGCCGGTTGCGCGGATGCGGCAGATCGACCTTCAGCTCGCGCGCCACACGGCCGGGGTTGGAGGAAAAGACGAGGACGCGGTCGCACATCAATACCGCCTCCTCGATATTGTGCGTGACGATCAGCACCGACTTGATCGGCAGTCGTCCTTCGATCCAAAGGTCGATCATGTCGGTGCGTAGCGTCTCGGCCGTCAGCACGTCCAAAGCCGAGAACGGCTCGTCCATCAACAGAAGGTCGGGATGGACCACCAGTGCGCGGGCGAAGCCGACGCGCTGGCGCATGCCGCCGGAGAGTTCCTTGGGAAAGGCATTTTCGAAGCCGTCGAGGCCGATAAGGTCGATCGCCGCAAGAGCGAGCTTGCGCCGTTCGGCACGGTCGACGCCTTTGGCCTCCAGGCCGAGCTCTACGTTCTGCAGCACCGTCAGCCAGGGAAATAGAGCGAAGGACTGGAATACCATCGAGATGCCGACCGGCGGGCCGTTGATCGCCGTGCCACGGCATTGCGCCTGACCGGACGAAGGCGAGATCAGGCCTGCAATGATGCGCAGCAAGGTCGACTTGCCCGAGCCGGATCGGCCGAGCAGGCCGACGATTTCACCCTCCTTGATCGTCAGGTCGACATTTTCGAGAACGACGACATCCTTGCCGCTCGGCTTCGGGAAGGAGCGGCAGACTTGCTGGATATCGATGAGCGGGGCTTTTGCGATTTGGTCGAGCATGGGAACAATCCTTTTAAAGCCGGGAATTCGATCAACCGAGGCGCAACCGGCGTTCGCCAAAGGCGTAAAGCGGGCGCCAGCACAGGCGGTTGAACAGAGTGACGAAGGTGCACATCACCACGATGCCGAGCACCACGCGCGGAAAGTCGCCGGCCGTGGTGGCCTGCGCAATGTAGGAGCCGAGGCCGGGCGTCGTAAGCTGCGTGGCGCCCCAGCTTGCGACCTCGGCCACGATGCTGGCGTTCCAGGAGCCACCCGAAGCGGTAATGGCGCCGGTGATGTAATAGGGAAAGATTCCGGGCAGGATTACCTTGAGCCACCAGCGCCATCCTTGGATGTGGAAGCTGCGGGCGGCTTCCTTGAGATCACTCGGGAAGGCCGATGCGCCTGCGATGACGTTGAAGAGAATGTACCACTGTGTGCCGAGGATCATCAGCGGGCTCAGCCAGATATCCGCGTTGAGCCCGAAATGCACGATCAGCACGACGAACACGGGAAAAGCGATATTGGCCGGAAAGGCTGCCAGGAATTGTGCAAGAGGCTGAACCTTCTCCGCGAGCTTTGGGCGCAATCCGATCCACACGCCGATCGGCACCCAGATCAGGGTGGCTAGCGCCATCAGAACAATGACACGCAACAAAGTGATGAAGCCGTCGGCGATCGCCGTCGCCACATCCGACCAGCCGATGTTGGCCCTGAGATAGTTGATGCTGAGATAGGCGGCCCATGCGGCACCGGCGATCACCACCGCCATCCAGATCCAGTCCATCATACGGGTGGTGGCCGCGGTGGCTTGCCGCGACCCAAGCCGCGGCAGTGCCGGCAGCCGGAATGTCCAGACCAATCGCGCCACCCCTTGGAAGGGCGCGGCGAGAAGGCGGGTAATCCGTGCCCGACGGAATAGATCGAGGATCCACGATGTCGGCACGACGCCGGACGTGGTGGTCTCGAAGCGGAACTTGTCTGCCCAGGCCACCAGGGGGCGGAACAGGAATTGGTCATAAAGGACGATCACCACCAGCATGGTGACGACGGCATAGAAGACTGCCACGATGTTCTGCTGCTTGATGGCAAGCGCGACGTAGGAGCCGACGCCCGGCAGGGTGACGGTGGTGTCGCCGACCGTGATCGCCTCGGAGGCAACGACGAAGAACCAGCCGCCGGACATCGACATCATCGTGTTCCATACAAGCCCCGGCATGGCAAAGGGCACGTCCAGCCGCCAGAAGCGCTGCCAGCCGGTCAGATGAAAGCTCCTCGCCGCTTCCTCCAGGTCTTTGGGCTGGTTGCGCATCGACTGATACATGCTGAACGTCATGTTCCAAGCCTGGCTGGTGAAGATGGCAAACACCGAGGCGAACTCCGCCCCCAGCACGCTGCCGGGGAACAGGTTGAGGAAAAAGGTCACGGTGAAGGTGAGGAACCCCAGGATCGGCACAGACTGCAGGATGTCGAGGATGGGGATCAGGACCATTTCGGCTCGCCGGCTCTTGGCGGCAATGGAGGCGTAGATGAGCGTGAAGATCAAGGAGAAGACGATTGCCAGCAGCATGCGCAGCATGGTGCGCAACGCGTAGATCGGCAGATTTGAGGGATCGAGCGAAAGGGGCGCAGTATCGAGCGTCGACAGGGGAACCGTCGTGACCTCGGCGCCGTAGACGACGAGAACGATGATGCCGACGACGATCAGCAGTGCCATCAGGTCCCACAGGCTCGGCAATATGGAACGCCGGACGGCAAGCGGAGTGAATGTCTGAAACGTCATTGGTAAACTCTGTTCGCGTTAGACATGACGGTGAACGCAGAGACGCAGATGCCCGATGTGAAAAGCGTGCTGCTTTACTGCTTTGTGCTGCTGGTTGTCCGATAGGCCGTTTTTTGGGATCCGGTCCGAATACGAAGACTATAATGGCGCCATCGCAGCCGAGCCACGTTGCAACAGGCAAGAACCGAAAGACCTTAGGGTATCGGCGATATACGTTGGTATAGTCCGGCAGATTCGTGTTGTCGTTCGACCCGAGTGGGGAGACAAATGTTTCGCGTGACTGATAAATTATACATCCGACAAGCCGACGAAGGACCGCACTGGGAGAACTGATCCGTGTGCGATATAGGCGATGTTGCGGAAGGCTGCTTCAGCCCCATGCAATCTGTGCGTTGCGATCGGCGCGTCGGAGATCGAGCTGGCGTGCCGCGCGAGGCGTCGGCATCTGGCGGGGTACAAACATTCCAATGAGCCGCAGCGAACGAGACGCAATGCCGTCACGACAACACAACCGACCGAAACTTAGAGCCGCAGCGATATTGGCATTGCTGGTGGCAGTGTTTGTCGCTGACACGGTCACGCGGTTCGAGATCGCGATAGCAGTCTTCTATATTGTCGTCATCCTTCTGGCGATCGGCTACATGTCGACCCGCGGTGTGATTCTTCTGGCTGGCCTGTGCGTCGGTCTGACGGGCCTCAGCCTGCTTCTATCGCGGCACGGTTCGTTCGAATCCGGGCTCATGAATTGCGGCATCAGCGTCGCGGCTATCGCAACGACGACCTATCTCGTTCTCAAGACCGTGGCGGCTCAAGCTTCTGCTTTCGAAGCACAGGCGCAGATGGTGCGCGTCGCCCGCCTGACCAGCCTCGGCGCGTTGACGGCGTCGATCGCCCATGAGGTCAACCAGCCCCTGGCGGCGATCGCAACCAGCGGCGGCGCCTGCCGGCGCTGGCTCACCCGTGATCCGCCGAATATCGACAAGGCCCGGCAAGCCATCGACCGGATCATTCATGATGCCAACCGCGCTGGCGATGTGATTGCGCGGGTCCGAAGCCTGGCCAAGAGCGAGCCTCCACACCGGGAAGCGTTAGACCTCAACGAGGCGATCGGCGAGGCGATCGCCATCGCGCAGAACGAGATGGAGAACAACAACATCATATTGCATCTGAGCCTCGCCAAGGATCTGCCGCAAGTGCTTGCCGACAGGGTGCAGATCCTGCAGGTGATCGGGAATCTGTTGCTCAATGCGATGGAAGCGATGCACGACGTGCCAAGCTTCAAGAGGGAACTGGAAATAACGACGTTCCGGGAAGATCGGGACAGGCTCGCTTTCACGGTGACCGATGCGGGGATCGGTATCAAGCCGGCAGCACTTGATCATTTGTTCGAGTCCTTCTGGACGACGAAGGAAGGCGGCACGGGCATCGGCCTGTCGATCAGCCGTTCGATCGTCGAAGCCCATGGCGGTCAGATTGCGGTGACATCAACGCCGCGCATGGGTGCGACGTTTCGCGTCAGCCTGCCGGTCGCCGAGAGGAATTTCGCATGAGAGCGCCGCTTCCGACCGGCGAGACGAAGAAGCCGATCGTCTACGTCATCGATGATGACCAATCCGTGCGCAACGCGCTCGAGGATCTGCTGACTTCCGTCGACCTCAACGTGATCTCGTTCGGCTCGACGAAGGCGTTCCTTGATCATGGTCTCGCCGACGCACCGGCCTGCCTAGTGCTCGATATCCGCATGCCCGGGCAGAGCGGGTTGGACTTCCAGCGGGAGATGACGAGGCTCGGGTTTCGCCTTCCGATCATCTTCATCACTGGTCATGGCGATATCGAGATGTCGGTGCGGGCGATGAAGGACGGCGCCATCGAGTTCCTGACCAAGCCATTCCGAGATCAGGACCTGCTCGATGCCATCCACCAGGGTATCAGGAAGGATACCCTGCGGCGCGCCGAGGACGAAGTCACCGCTGAACTTCGAGAACGCCGTCTCGGCCTCACAGCGGGCGAGCAAGATGTCATGCGGCTTGTGGTCCGCGGTCTGTTGAACAAGCAGATCGCTGCAGATCTTGGAGTGAGTGAGGTCACGGTGAAGGTCCGGCGCGGTCAGGTCATGCGCAAGATGCAGGCTGGAACATTGGCCGATCTGATCAGAATTTGGGACAGACTAGCGGAATAGCGGCGGGAAATCTGAGCCGATGTTCTTCGATGCCGGTGCGATTGTTAACAAATAAGCATTGGCTTCGCGGTTCAGCTTTGCCCGGTGCGGCATCCCGGCTCATGCTTCACTCGGTCTTGGCCTGCGATTTCGAGCGGCTTTTGTTCCGACGCCCTTCATGAAGGCGCCTGGCACCTTCGCTTTCCAGGGCCGTTTCCCGCCCCTCTTTCACCTTTAGGATCGATCGCCCGCAGCCGCATCAGGCGGCCCGGCTCAGCTGAGTGGCTTTTCCACCGGCGGCACCAAAACGCTCGAGGAGACGTACGAGATTCTCGACTTCGTTGCGAAGCCGGCGTGTCTCCGCGGAGGTGCGTTCGACCATGCCGGAATTCTGCTGGGTGATCGTATCCATACTGCGGATTGCGACATTGACCTCGTCGACACCGGTTGCCTGATCGCGCGCCGTGCTTGCGATGTCGGAAACGAACTGGTTGATGACATCGATGCGGCCGATCATGTCGCTCAGCGCTTCGCCCGTATCGTTGACGATACCCACACCCTTGTTCACCTGATCAGAGCTTTCCGAAATGAGCTGTTTGATCTCCTTGGCGGCCCCGGCACTTCGCTGCGCCAATTGCCGGACTTCTTGGGCCACAACTGCAAAGCCTTTGCCTGCATCTCCGGCGCGGGCCGCCTCGACGCCGGCATTAAGTGCCAGCAGGTTCGTCTGAAAAGCGATCTCGTCGATCACGCCGATAATTTTCGAAATCTCGCTTGACGACTGTTCGATCGCTGCCATGGCCGAGACGGCATCGGTGACCAATTGCCCTGAGTTTCTTGCCCGTTGCTGGGTTTCGCGAACTGCCCCGGAGGCCTTTTCGGCATTCGCAGCCGTCTGACCGACGCTGACAGTCAGTTGCTGAAGGGCAGCCGAACTTTGCTCGACGCCGGCTGCCTGCTGGGCGGTCCGCAACGCCAAATCGTCTGTTGCCTTCGATATCGTCTCGGTTCCGGCCAGGATCTCGCCTGAGGTGCTGTGAACCGATGCGAAAGAGTTGCGCAACGCGCCAACTGCCTCATTGTAGTCCGAAGCCATTTCCTGGAAGGTTCCCGGCAGATCCGCCGGCAGTTTGGCATCGAGATCGCCCTTGGCAAGCGCCGAAAGCGCCCGACGCAGATGCGCGAGCGCCAGCGTCTGGTCCGCTTCGGTGCGCATCCGTTCCGCTTCGAGCTCTTTGCGCTTGTCTTCGAGGGCTTCAAGGTAAACGCTGATGGAATAATCCATGTCCAGCATGGCTGCTTTTACGACAGCGGAAATTCCTGCCGACAGCTTCTTTCCTTGGCCGCGGCGAAAGAACGTCGACGAATGCTTTTCAACAATGCCCTTAATCAGTTCCGACATGACGAGCGCGTAGCCGCCTATGTACCAACGGGGCTCCAGGCCGACCCGGGCATGCGTTCTGCCAATGGCCTTCACACCCTCTACGTAAGGGGCATCGAAATTTCCATTGGCGAGGTTGGCCCAATGCTCCTGCTGCTTCTTTTTGGCTCCAGCCATGTGGCTTTCACTATGGAAAAAGAAAGCTGCGCCAGCCGCCTTCGTAATCTGCCCATAGAGTTTATCCAGAGCGCCGCCAATTTTTTCCGCGATCAGCGGCCGCAATTCTCTCAGCGTGTCGCGAGATTCGGCGTCGAACTCGATAAAATCAAGACGTTGGTGAAGGGTACTCGTCGAATGTTCAGAGGTCATTTAAAATCTCGGTCAAAGGATGGCGCGGCGCAGAGCCTGCTTGCTTCCTTGTCGCCAAATATGGTTTCCCGAGAGTTAAGCTGGCGCTATGGTTTGTCGCCGATAATCACCTGCCCGAGGCTTTTACGAAGCTGAGCGGCTGACCGGAAGCCACCCCCCAACACAAGCTTCCTGCCTTAGATGGCAGTCGCATTGGAGTAACTTTAAGACAGCCGCGGCAAGCTGCTTTCCATTTTTGACTGATGGGTCAAGCGGCAGCGGATGGCAGACGACCCATCCGCTGCGCAACATCAGGTCGGGCAAACCGCCTTTCTTTACTGCAACGCCCGCTCCATCAGCCGCGCCAGCCGCTCGGCGAAGGCGCGCGGATCAGCTGGTTTGTCACCGTCCAAAACCCGTGCCTGGTCAAGCAGCAGGAATGCCGCGTCATCGCGCAACGAAGGCGCATCCGCTCTCGCGGCGATGGCCTTGACGACGGGATGATCCATGTTGATTTCGAGGATCGGCTTGGCGCCAGACTCCAAACGGCCGGCTCCCTGCAGGATCTTCTCGAGCTGCCGGTCATAGCCCTGGTCGGAAGCAACGAGGCAGACGGCGCTTTCGATCAGACGATCGGACGCGCGCACATCGGATACCTCGTCGGCAAGCTTCTCTTTGGCATAGTCGAGGAAGGCCTGCACTTCAGCGGAAGCGCTTTCGCTTTCCGGCTTGTCTTGATCCTGCTTTTTGAACTGGGCGAGATCCGCGGAGCCCTGGGTGATCGACTTCAAGCTCTTGCCCTCGAATTCCGGGGCATTGGTGACCCAGAAGCTGTCGACCGAATCGGTCAGCAGCAGAACTTCGATGCCGCGGGCGCGGAAACCTTCGAGTTGCGGCGAAGCTTTCAGCTGATCAAGGCTGCCCCCGACCAGATAGTAGATCGACTGCTGGCCTTCCTTTGCGTCCTTGACGTAATCGGCAAGCGAACGGTAGTCGTCTGCAGACGCGGTCGTGCGGAAGCGCGAGAGGGAAAGAAGCTGCGAGCGGCGCTCGAAATCCTCGTAGATGCCCTCCTTGATGAGGCTGCCGAAATTCTCCCAGATTTTCAGGAAGGCGTCCTTATCGCTCTCCGCCTGTTTCTCGATCGCCGTGATAATGCGGTTGGTGACACCTTTGCGGATCGCCGTCAGGATTGCGCTTTCCTGGATCATCTCGCGAGAGACATTCAATGGCAGGTCGGCGGTATCGACAAGCCCGCGCACGAAGCGAAGATAACGGGGCAGCAATTCCGCCTCGTCGGTGATGAAGACCCGCTTCACATAGAGCTTCATGCGGCCCTTGCGATCCGGGTCGAAGAGGTCGAACGGCTGGGAACCAGGGATGAAGGCGAGTGCGGAATATTCGTGGCGGCCTTCGGCACGAAAATGCACTGTCAGAGCCGGCTCGTCATACTGGCCGGACACACCGCGATAGAAATCGGTATATTCTTCGCTGGTGATGTCGTTCTTCGACTTGGTCCAGAGCGCGGTGCCGTCGGTCAACTGCGTGGCTTCGGCGCCAGGCTTCTCGGCAATCTTGATCGGCACCGGCACATGGCCGGATTGCTCCTTGACGATGCGCTCGATGCTCCAGCGAGAGGTGTAGCTCTTCGCATCGTCCATGAGATGCAGGGTAATGCGCGTGCCACGTACCGGCGCCTCGCTGACATCGATAGGGCTGACGCTGTAGCCACCCTTGCCGTCGGAAGACCAGAGCCAGGCACTATCGGCGCCCGCACGGCGCGATACGACATCGACGCGATCGGCGACCATGAAGCAGGAATAGAAGCCGACGCCGAACTGGCCGATGAGTTGCGCGCCCTCGCCCTGCTTGCTTGCCTCGATGCGTTCCATAAAGGCCCGCGTGCCGGAGCGAGCGATCGTTCCGAGCGCTTCGATCATCTCGTCGCGGCTCATGCCGATGCCGTTATCCTCCACCAGCAGCCTGCCGCCCTCCTCATCGAGCGTCAATACGATACGGCTGTCGGCATCGCTTGCTAGCAATGCAGGCGTGGCAATTGCCTCATAGCGCAGCTTTTCGCAGGCATCGGCCGCGTTCGAAATCAGTTCCCGTAGGAAAACATCCTTATCCGAATAAACCGAGTGAACCATCATGTGCAGAAGGCGGGCGACGTCGGCCTCAAAGACGTGGCTCTCAGCGGGATATTCTGCGGTGGTCGTCGTCATGCTTCTGGTCTCCTGGAAGTTTTGAAAGTCGCGCCGAAGAGGTGGCGGAAGAAGAGCAAAATTTCAAGCCACTGATGGGCCGGTTAGTTCAACACGGATTTTTCCGTCATGTAAGGTTGAGCTGGAACAACACTAAGATAGTACAGATAAGCAAGTCCGTGCATCTTCTGTCGAAAGCTGTTCGAATTTCAGCACTTACGCAGCCAAAAACGGGCCGTCGCACGATCCTGTTGTCAGGCCTATTGTCAGGCCATTGATGAGCTTGCGGGCAGGAGTCAAGCCCTCTAAGATTTATAGGGCGACTTCGAATCCGCAGAGCCGCTCAGACGAAAATGGAAGATGTCGGTCGCTCTGCAACGTAAGACATGAAGGTGCCACACGCCTATCGAGGCTGCGCGGGCGCGGTGCCGGAACGAGCGGTACCAACGGATAGTCATAGGTGATCATACGCCGTTCGGTGTCGATTGACCGGCGAACTAAAGAGGGGCCGGAAATTGCGTCGCATCACATGGGTCGCTCTTGCCCTTCCATTTGCGCTCTTTATAGCGCTGTTGTCCGTCTGGGCTTCGCTGGCCATTTGGTATCGTCTGCCGACTGACGAATTCATCCGGGCGCTGACTGCGGGCCTGTTCATTCTCCTGGGTCTTGCCACGATCGCGGCATTGTTCGGCCGCTGGCATATACAGGCAGCAGTGCTGGCTTTCGTTCTGGCTTTCGCCATCACCGTGGGCTGGTGGAGCACAATCAAGCCGCGCCTGCACGCCAATTGGGCACCTGACGTCGCCAGACAGGTAACAGGCACGCGCAATGGCGACATGCTGACGCTCATCAACGTTCGCGATTTCGACTGGCGCAGCAACACTGATTTCACCGAACGCTGGACGACCAGAACCTATGACCTCACCAAGATAGAGACCCTCGATCTTTTCATGTCCTATTGGGCGGGGCCTGAGATGGCTCACATGATCCTGAGCTTTGGTTTCGACGGCGGCGACCAGCTTGCCTGGTCAATCGAGGTGCGGCGTCGCGAAGGCGGCGAATTTTCCCCAGTCGCGGATCTCTTCAAGAGCAACCCTCTAGTGATCATTGCTGCAGACGAACGTGATGTGGTCGGGGTGCGATCGAATGTCCGTGGCGAAGACGTACAGCTCTATCGCCTGAAGGTGTCGCCAGATGCCGCGCGGCAACTACTGCTCGAATATGTCGATGACGCGAATGCTCTTGCCGAAACGCCGGAATTTTACAATTCGATCACGACGAATTGCACGACCACCGTTGCGAAGATGATGCGTGCCGTCGGCGCTGCCATACCATTCGACTGGCGGCTTATCGTCAATGGCTACATTCCCGACTACGCTTATGATCGTGGTGCGCTCGACACGACCGTGCCACTTTCGCAGTTGCGCGCACTCGCTCATATCGATCATCGAGCCCAGGATGCAGGCCTATCATCGGATTTCTCTCGGGCTATCCGGGTCGGTGTGCCGTCTCCAAATTCTCAGACGCCTCCCTGAAAATTCAATTCCGCCTGCACTGCTAGACTAGCTTTGTCGCCGATGCAGAGCGCGCGCATACCAGATTAGAAACCAGATTATGCCCGAAAAGACGTTGGCCCCCGTCAATGAACGTCGGGTTTACGGCCCCATCAGGATGAAGTTGCTGGATAAAAGGATCGTTTTGGCCGTCGAGGAAATAGGATTGCAGCCGCTCGTAAATCCTTGCATTCTCCCTCTGGCTGCAGTGCCACATCGTCTGTCCCAGCGCATCGCCGAGCGCCATCGATCGCGGCGCTCTCCCAGGCATCGTTGAGAAAAACTGTTTGGCGATGGTGTGGAACAGATTGAGTTGCGAATTGTGCCGCAGTCGGCCGCTCTCGTTCAGATCCTCGAAGTAACCCTGGACCATATCGAGACGGTACGCCTTTCCTTCAACATAGGCTACCATCACCTGTGCGATGATAACCTGTTCATTCGCCCAGTTCGGGAATACCGCGTTCTCTTCCAGCAAAGCGCCATCGACGACAAAGATGCTCCGCATATCCGGTCCGAGGATAATCGTTTTCATCTCATAACTGTCGACGATCCAGTGCGCCATCTCACCGATCTACCAGGTTATCGTCTGTAATTTATAGCCGCCTTCTGACAGCGACCTGAATCGCTTTCATGTTGGCTATGCTGCATGCCATTTGTTATCTTCGCGACGCCGACCAGGCCATCCACACCTTGATCAGGTGACCGTAAAAAAGCAAAGGCAACTTATAAGTGGCTGCCTCTGCTATTCCCCACTTTTGAAGGCTCAATCGTTGATCGGTTTGAGCGAATGCATAATGTTCTGCACCGCTTCGTCATGCTTGTCCTGCGTTTCCTTCGACCCCCAATAGGTGACGACCAGGAGCTTGTGCTCGGACGGCTGGAGCAGGCCGAGTTCGACGTCGACCGGGCCGTCCTTGTCTTTGCCATCCCATTCGAGATGCGCCATCTTCATGCCGTTCAGCACCGAATCCGGAAATTCATGCTTGGACTTATCGTCGATTACGACGCCGTTTTTCATAAGGAAGTCGATGACGTCGTCGAGTGTCTTATCAATTGTTTTTTCACTGGCGATGTCGATAGAAAAATAAATCGCCGAGTCCGGCGAGGTTGCATCGACGCCGGTTTCCGTCTCCTTAGGTCCCCAGCTATGCGGAATTGACACTTCGGCGATCGGTTCATCGCTCGGGAACTGTAGGGTCTCGCTATGGGCGAGAAACGGGAAAGCAGCGGCAAAAACCGCGGCGATGAAAAGCTTTTGTTTCATGTAAGGTCCTATCAACGTCGATGGTGTGCCGTTTTGGCGCCGGCGGGCGTGGGATTCACGCGCCACCGGCAGAAGTATCGACGACCCATTGCGAAAACTAGGTAAAGGCGGTCTACCCTGAGGCTCAATATTGGGATGTTTTTGGACGGCGATTGCGACGTGCCTTCGAAAGACTGTCGCATTGCATTGGAGGTTTCGCTGCGATAGCGCTCACCAATATCGCCGCCGAGACCGGCTTTGCCGATCAGGCGCATTTCACCCGCGTCTTCCGCAAAAACGTCGGCCTCACCCCGGCAAACTGGAAACGAAGCCAGATTGCCTAAAAGCCACAGGCGGCGAGCGATTGCCGGCATCCGCTACGAGAAAATGGGCTGGGGCGCTTCGCTCAACGTCGCCAACTTCTTCGACAAGGACTATGTCGCCGGTTGCGCCGGACAAAATGTCTGCGGCTACGGCGAGGCGCGGACGATAACGTTGAAGCTCAGCAACGCGTGGTAAATTGAGGCCATCGCATGCCGGCTACGCTTTGCGAGCCGGCATGCGACTGGCTTTGTTACTTCGAGACAGTCTTTGCGGCTTCTTCGATGAGCTTGGTGACGTCGTGCGGCTTTGATAAAAACACGGCGTGGCTCGACTTGACCTCATAGGTCTTGCTTCCGGCACGCTTTGCCATGCTGCGTTCAAGGTCCGGATTGATCGACCGATCTTGCGTTGCAACAAGCGCAAAGCTCGGCTTGTTTTTCCAAGCGGGCTCACCCGCTTCGGCGCCAAATGCCTTCTGCGAGGCAAAGACCTGCGACTTGGCGATAAATTCCGCCTCAGCCCTTGGCAGGTCAGCGGCAAAGGCCTCATGCACCGCGTCCGGGTCCAAATAGAGGAAGCCGTCCGGCGTTGCCTTGATGCTGCCCTTCCTCATGTTCTCGACGGGATTGCTCTGAGCAAGCGTTAACAGGCTTTCGCCCTTGTCGGGCTGAAAAGCCGCAACATAGACGAGCGCGGAGACGTTGGCGGCGTTGCCGGCATCGCTGACGACCATGCCGCCATAGCTATGGCCGACAAGGACAGTTGGACCATTTTGCAGCTCGAGGACGCGCTTGGTCGCCGCGACATCGTCAGCCAGCGAGGTCAGCGGCTCCTGAACGATCGTAACCTTGTAGCCGTCCTTGGTCAGAAGGTCGGACACGGTGCGCCAGCCCGAACCATCGGCAAACGCGCCGTGGACGATGACGACGTTCTTCACTTCGGCAGCCGAAGCAATGGACCATGAACCCACCGTCGTTGCCGCAAGAGCCATAGCCGCCCGGAACAGAATCTGCTTGATCACGGAGATATCCTTTCATGAGATAGTTTGCGCGATATTTATTATGATACAAACTATCTATCGCCATTCTTTGCTTGTCCAGCTGCACGGGGCGAGCAATTTGTGCGCCAATGTGTACCGCCGGCCTCTTTATACATTGGCTTACAAATTTTCCGGCAGCGGACCCGATGAGCGCCCTTTGCCGTTGCGATTGCGGCAAACCGATCGTAAGGAAACTCAGGGCGGCTATGGCGGCAAGCATTGCTTCAGCCTGTGAGCTTGGGCCAGAGGCGATATGCGACAATGAAATCTCATACCATTGCCGTGTTGGTCATAGACGAGAACCGCATTCGCGCGTCGATCATCGAAGCCGGATTGCACGAGGCCGGATATGGGAACGTCACAATCGTTCATGACATCAACGGTATCGCCCGCAAGATCAGCGAGATCAATCCGGATGTGATCGTCATCGATCTGGAAAATCCCAATCGAGACATGCTCGAAAACATGTTTCAGCTCTCCCGCGCCGTGAAGCGGCCGATCGCCATGTTCGTCGACAGGTCGGACGAAGCCTCGATCGAAGCGGCCGTCGATGCCGGCGTTTCAGCCTATATCGTCGACGGGCTCAAGCAAGAGCGGGTGCGGCCGATCCTGAAGATGGCCATCAGCCGTTTCAACGCATTCGCGCGCCTCAATCGCGAACTGGAAGAGACCCGGGGCGAACTCGAAAACCGCAAGGTGATCGACCGCGCCAAAGGCCTGCTGATGAAATCGCGCGGCATTTCGGAAGAAGAGGCCTATGCGCTAATGCGCAAGACGGCCATGAACCAGAACCGTAAGATTATCGACATCGCCCAAAGCCTGGTAACCGCGATCGGCCTGCTTGATCCAGGAGAAAACGCATGACGCAGCCACACGAGATCGTTGCCGGGTTCCTTCCCCTTCTCGATAGCGCCCTGCTCGTCATCGCTAAGGAACAGGGTTTCGCCGAGGCCGAGGCGATCGACCTCAGGCTGGTGCGGGAGGTCTCCTGGGCCAATATTCGCGACCGGCTTGCGGTCAGCCGCTTTAATGTGGCGCATATGCTCGCCCCGATGCCAATTGCCTGCAATCTCGGGCTGACGCCGCTGGCTCCGAGGATGATCGTGCCGATGGCGCTCGGTCTCGGAGGCAATGCGGTGACGGTCTCAAACGCGCTTTGGGAGCAAATGGCCGCCGCCGGCGCGACAACCGACCTCGATGCCGGCCGCAACGGCAAAGCCCTTCATGAGGTGGTCCTCAGCCGCCGAGAGCACCCACTGCGTTTCGCCGTCGTCCATCCGCATTCCGGGCACAATTATGAGCTGCGCTACTGGCTCGCCGCTTGCGGCATAGATCCCGATCG
The DNA here is from genome assembly GCF_030272695.1 of Martinezella calliandrae. Lineage (GTDB taxonomy): Bacteria > Pseudomonadota > Alphaproteobacteria > Rhizobiales > Rhizobiaceae > Rhizobium > Rhizobium calliandrae. The sequence continues at coordinate 16,556 of NZ_JARFYN010000060.1, read as the reverse complement.
CGACATCGAAATCATCATCCTGCCGCCGCCGGAAATGCCAGATGCGCTCGGTGCCGGCCAGATCGACGGATATTGCGTCGGTGAACCCTGGAATACGGGTGGCGTCGTCAGCGGCAAAGGCCATATCGCAACGGTTAAAGCGGCGATCTGGAAATCTAGCCCGGAAAAAGTGCTCGGCGCCAATGCCGGCTGGGCTGACGATCACCCGGAAGCGATGGCCGCCCTCCTGCGTGCTCTGTACCGCTCGGCTGTCTGGTGCTCCGAGCCGCTGAACCGGGAAGATTTGGCCTCGACCCTCGCAAAGCCCGCCTATATTGGCCGCCCCATCGATTGGCTGCTGCCGGCCCTATCCGGCGATCTTAAAGTCGGCGGCGGCCAGGTCACGAGCGTCAAGGACTTCTTCGTTCCCCGTGCGAAGGCGGCAACCTTCCCCTGGAAAAGCCATGCGCTGTGGTTCTATACGCAAATGGTGCGCTGGGGGCAGGTCGTTCACGACGATGGCAACGAGACGATTGCGCGCAACACTTATAGGCCGGACATTTACCGGACCGCGTTGCAGCCGCTTGGCGTACCCCTGCCCGGCGCCAGCGCCAAGGTCGAAGGCGCTCTTCGCGTGGAAACGCCGGTCGGCTCCACCGGCGCCAGCCTGACGCTCGGCCCCGATGGCTTCTTCGATGGCGGCCTGTTCGATCCGAACAAGATCGACGCCTATATCGACGCACAGAGGGCGGCCAAAGGCGGCTGAGCACCCTGCTCGATTAATGTGCACCGCAGCAAAGGCCGCCCAAGATTTGACCATCCCGTCATCGGGCCAATAAAGCCTCGAATTTTTTTCCATTGATATTACAAGACTTTCCGGGCTTCCCATATTTGGCACGCCGCTTGCATCCTCAGTTGCGAGGCCGAAAAGGCTCACCTATTGGCGTCCAACGTGGGGCGTCTCAAGCAAAGCTGCTGACCAGGATTGACGAACACGCTTTCAGCGTGCGCGAACCCTGACCAGCAGCTTTTTTGTTTTAATTCGAACCGAGGGAAGGCGCGACGTTGTCGCGCACGGAGAAGCTATGCCCGCTTTTGACCAATCGCAGACATCGTCCTTCGACGCACCGCAACGCGCGCTGTGGATATCGACACTCGCTTTCACGATCTGTTTTGCCGTCTGGACGATCTTCGCGATCATCGGCATTCGCATCAAACAGGAACTTGGCCTGAACGAAGCCGAGTTCGGCTTACTGGTCGGCACCCCGGTCCTGACCGGTTCGATCGTCCGTATCGTCCTTGGCATCTGGACCACGCGCTATGGCGGCCGGCTCGTCTACACGCTCACCATGCTTGCCGCCGCCTTGGCGACCTTTTTGTTGTCCTATGCCCACACCTATGCGCAGATGCTCCTCGCCGGCCTCGGCGTCGGCCTTGCCGGTGGCTCCTTTGCGGTCGGTGTCGCCTACGTCTCACCCTTCTTCCCGCCCGAAAAGCAGGGAACGGCGCTAGGCATCTTCGGCGCTGGCAATGTCGGTGCTGCTGTGACCAAGTTCGCGGCCCCTTTCGTCCTCATTGCCTGGGGCTGGCAGGCTGTCGCGGAGATCTGGGCGCTGGTGCTTGCGGCCATGGCAGTCGTCTTCTGGTTCACCACGACGGATGATCCGGCCTTCCGCGCTCGTCGCAATGGCGGCGGCGCATCCAAGAGCCTCCTGCAGGAATTCGCACCGTTGAAGAACGTGCAGGTCTGGCGCTTCTCGCTCTATTACTTCTTCGCGTTCGGCGGCTTCGTCGCCCTGTCCCTGTGGCTGCCCCGTTATCTGGTCGGCGTCTACGGCTTCAACCTCGAGACTGCCGGCATGGTCGCCGCAGCCTATTCCATCCCCGGCAGCATCTTTCGCGCCTTCGGTGGCATGCTTTCCGACAAGAAGGGCGCACGAAGCGTCATGTACACCATGCTAGCGGTATCGGCGCTCGCCACCTTGATCCTTTCGCTGCCAGCCGCCACCGCAGCAGGCCCGGCCTTCGGCATCACGCCGGCCATCTTCATCGTCGTCATCTTCATCCTTGGCTTCTTCATGAGCCTCGGCAAGGCGGCCGTCTACAAACACATTCCCGCCTATTATCCCGGCGCTGTCGGCGCTGTCGGCGGCATTGTCGGCATGATGGGCGGCCTTGGTGGATTTATCCTGCCGATCGCCTTCGGCCTTCTCAAGGATATGACCGGCCTATGGTCGAGCTGCTTCATGCTGCTCTTCGCGATCGTCGCGGTCTCGATGATATGGATGCATCTTTCCATTCGGCAGTTGCAGCGCAACAGCGCCGCGGCCGCAAACACCAGCGTTTTTGCTGCCCAGTAATTCGGATCGGAATTCCCCTATGACCCAGAAACTTGTCATCATCGGCAACGGCATGGCGCCCGGACGCATGCTGGAACATCTCTTGGAAAAGGCGCCCGATCGTTATGAAGTGACGATCTTCAACGCTGAACCGCGCGTCAATTACGACCGCATCATGCTGTCGCCAGTTCTTTCCGGCGAGAAGGACTATGAGCAGATCATCATTCATGGGGATGGTTGGTACATTAAGAACAACATCACCCTCTACAAGGGACACAAGATCGTCGCCATCGATCGCACCGCCAAGACCGTCACGTCGGATCATGGTGTCACCGAGAGCTACGACAAGCTGGTGATCGCCACCGGCTCCGTGCCCTTCATCATTCCCGTTCCCGGAAACAATCTGCCGGGCGTCTTGACCTATCGCGATCTGGACGACGTCAACGCCATGCTGCTTGCCGCCCAATCCCGCGCCAAGGCGGTCGTTATTGGCGGCGGCCTGCTCGGCCTCGAAGCTGCCGCGGGTCTAAGTTCGCGCGGCATGGATGTCACCGTGCTGCATGTCATGCCGACGCTGATGGAACGCCAGCTCGATCCGGCCGCCGGCTACCTGCTGCAAAAAGCGGTCGAGGAACGCGGCATCAAGGTGATCACCAAGGCCAACACCAAGGCAATCATCGGCAACGGCAAGGTCGAAGGTGTGGAACTGACCGACGGCACCATCGTGCCGGCGACGCTGGTCGTCATGGCAGTCGGTATTCGCCCGAGCGCTGGTCTTGCCAAGGACGCTGGCCTCGCCGTCAACAGAGGCATCGTCGTCGATGCCGGGATGGGCACGTCCGACGGCGATATCTACGCGCTCGGCGAATGCGCCGAGGTCGACGGGCAAGTCTACGGCCTGGTGGCGCCGCTCTATGAAATGGCCCGCGTTGCCGCCGCGCGGCTTGCCGGCGACAACACAGCCGGCTTCGTGCATTCCGACACGCCGACCAAGCTCAAGGTTACCGGCATCGACCTTTTTTCTCTCGGCGACTTTGCAGACGGCGACGATCGCGAGGAAATCGTGCTGCGCGATGCCGCAGCCGGCGTCTACAAACGAGTGATCCTCAAAGACAACCGCATCATCGGCACCGTGTTATACGGCGAGACGGCCGACGGCGCATGGTTCAACGACCTGAAAAAGAAGGCGACCGATATTTCGGAGATGCGCGAGACGCTGATCTTCGGCCAGGCCTACCAGGGAGGGTCACCGCTGGACCCTATGGCGGCCGTTGCAGCCTTGCCGGATGATGCGGAAATCTGCGGCTGCAACGGCGTTTGTAAGGGCAAAATCACATCGACAATTACCGCCAAGGGACTGACATCCGTGGACGACGTGCGCGCCCACACCAAGGCATCCGCTTCATGCGGCTCCTGCACCGGCTTGGTCGAACAACTGATGTCGATCACGCTTGGCGACAGCTACAATTCCAAAGCAGTGCAGCCGATGTGCGCCTGCACCGAGCTCGGCCACGACGATGTGCGCCGGCTCATCAAGGCCAAGGGGCTGAAGACGATCCCCGCCGTCATGCAGGAGCTGGAGTGGAAGACCTCCTGCGGCTGCGCGAAATGCCGGCCGGCACTGAATTACTACCTCGTTTGCGACTGGCCGGATGAATATGCCGACGATTACCAGTCGCGCTTCATCAACGAGCGTGTTCACGCCAACATCCAGAAAGACGGCACCTATTCCGTCGTGCCGCGCATGTGGGGCGGCGTAACCAGTTCCAACGAGCTGCGCGCCATCGCCGATGTCGTCGACAAGTTCGAGATCCCGATGGTGAAGGTGACCGGTGGTCAGCGCATCGACCTGCTTGGCGTGCAAAAGGAGGACCTGCCCGCCGTCTGGGCCGATCTCGGCAAGGCGGGCTTCATCTCCGGCCAGGCCTATGCCAAGGGGTTGCGCACCGTGAAGACCTGCGTCGGTTCCGACTGGTGTCGCTTCGGCACGCAGGATTCGACCGGCCTCGGCATCCGCATCGAGAAATTCATGTGGGGTTCGTGGACGCCGGCAAAGCTCAAGATGGCGGTTTCCGGGTGTCCGCGCAATTGTGCCGAGGCGACCTGCAAGGACATCGGCGTCATCTGCGTTGATTCAGGCTTCGAGATCCATTTTGCCGGCGCGGCCGGTCTCGACATCAAGGGCACGGAAGTGCTCGGCCTCGTCAAGACCGAGAACGAAGCTCTGGAGCATATCGTGGCACTCACCCAGATGTACCGCGAACAGGCTCGTTATCTCGAGCGCATTTACAAATGGGCCAAACGCATCGGTCTCGACGAAATCCGCCGCCAGATCATGGGCGATGCTGAAAAGCGCAAGGCCTACTACGACCGTTTCGTCTTCAGCCAGAAATTCGCCCAGGTCGATCCTTGGTCGGAGCGCGTCTCCGGCAAGGACAAGCATGAGTTCAAGCCGATGGCGACGATCGGTTACCCGCAGGCGGCCGAGTGAGGAGATGAATATGAACTGGATTGAGATCGGCGACATTTCAGATATCCCGCTGCGCGGCGCGCGCTGCGTGAAGACCCCGCAAGGCAAGATCGCGGTCTTCCGTACCGCGGAAAACGAAGTCTTCGCCATCGAGGATCATTGCCCGCACAAGGGCGGGCCGCTTTCGCAAGGGATCGTGCATGGCGCAGCCGTCACCTGCCCGCTGCACAATTGGGTCATCTCGCTTGAAACCGGCAAGGCGCTTGGGGCGGATGAAGGTTCAGTTCGCACCATCCCGGTGCGTAATGAGGATGGCGTACTGTCGATCAGGCTCGATAGTCTCATGATGGCGGCAGAATAGATGGTCTTTCGCCCAGCCATATCTTCGGCGCTTGGAGAACACCTCAATGCCTGCTGAGACGAAAACGACCTGTCCCTATTGCGGCGTCGGCTGCGGCGTCATCGCCCGCGTCGATGATCACGGCAAGGTTTCCGTCAAAGGCGATCCCGATCATCCCTCCAATTACGGGCGCCTCTGTTCCAAAGGTTCGGCGCTTTCGGAGACGATCGATCTAGACGGCCGCCTTTGCTATCCGGAAGTCGACGGTCAACGGGCGAACTGGGACGACGCTCTCGATCTGGTGGCAAAACGCTTTTCCGAAACTATCGCCGCGCATGGGGCGGGGTCAGTCGCCTTCTATGTCTCCGGTCAGCTTCTGACTGAAGACTATTACGTCGCCAACAAGCTGATGAAGGGCTTTATCGGCTCGGCCAATATCGACACCAATTCGCGCCTGTGCATGTCGTCTTCAGTCGCGGGCCACCGTCGTGCCTTCGGTTCGGATACTGTGCCCGGCACCTACGAAGATATCGAACTGGCCGATCTGGTGATCCTGACCGGCTCCAATCTCGCCTGGTGCCATCCGGTGCTCTACCAACGCCTTGCCGCCGCAAAAGCCGAACGCCCGGCAATGAAGGTCGTCGTCATCGATCCGCGCCGAACGATGACCTGCGATATCGCCGACCTGCATCTGGCGATCCGTCCGGATGGTGATGTCGCTCTATTCACGGGTCTGCTTGCCCGCCTGGCCCAGAGCTCCGCTATCGACCAGAATTTCATCGCGCTTCATACTGAGGGTTTCTCGCAAGCCTTCGCCGAAGCCTCGACGCTGAGTTTTGGCGATCTGCTCGACAAGACAGGTCTGCCGGCGATGCAATTGCGGGAATTCTTCCGCTTGTTCGAGACGACGGAAAAAGTGGTGACCTGCTACAGCCAGGGCGTCAACCAATCATCGTCCGGCACCGACAAGGTCAATGCCATCATAAATTGCCATCTCGCCACGGGGCGCATCGGCCGTCCGGGCATGGGGCCCTTCTCCCTGACCGGCCAACCGAACGCAATGGGCGGACGCGAAGTCGGTGGGCTCGCCAATATGCTTGCCGCCCACATGGCAATCGAAAATGCAGACGATCGAGATCGCGTGCAGCGCTTCTGGAACTCGCCCAAGATCGCGGAACGGCCGGGATTGAAGGCCGTCGACATGTTTCGCGCCGTTGCCGATGGCCGCGTCAAGGCATTATGGATCATGGCGACCAATCCTGTGGTTTCGATGCCGGATGCCGACGCCGTCGAAGCTGCCATCAAGGCCTGTCCCTTCGTCGTCGTGTCCGATGTCTTGCGGCAGACGGATACTGCGCGACACGCGGATGTCTTGCTGCCTTCCCTCGGTTGGGGCGAGAAAGACGGCACCGTCACTAATTCCGAACGCCGGATTTCCCGCCAACGCGGATTTCTCCCCTCCCCTTTCGAGGCGAAGCCGGACTGGTGGCAGATGGCCGAGGTGGGCCGACGCATGGGATTTGCCGAGGCTTTCTCATTCCCCTCGACAGCTGCTATCTTCGCCGAGCACGCCAGCCTTTCCAGCTTTGAAAATAATGGCAGCCGGGATTTCGATATTGGCGCTTATGCGCAAATCGCGGCTGATGACTATGATGCGCTTTCGCCGTCCCAATGGCCGCAGCCTGCGGGATCCGCACCACAGACAACGCGCTTCTTTGGCGATGGCCGGTTCTTTCACGCCGACGGCAAGGCGCGTTTCGTGGCCGTCAAGATGCCGGTTTCGGACCGCACGACGACCCAATTCCCTTTCACGCTCAATACCGGCCGTATCCGTGACCAATGGCATACGATGACCCGCACCGGCAAAAGTGCGAGGCTATCGGCGCATATTGCCGAGCCCTTTGCCGAAATCCATCCCCGCGACGCGAACAAAATCGGCGTGAGCGACGCCAGCCTCATCGAGATCGAAAGCTCGCATGGCAAGGTGATCGTCCGGGCGCTGGTGACGGAACGACAGGCGCGTGACAGCTTGTTCGTGCCGATGCATTGGAACGACAGCTTCGCCGCAAAGGCGCGCATCGACACCGTCGTTGCGCCGCTGACCGATCCCGTCTCCGGCCAGCCGGCATCGAAAAATGTTGCTGTCGCCGCACGTCCTTTCAAGGCATCACACTATGGCTTTGCCGTTTCCATGGCAAAGCCGCAGCATCTGGAAGCTGCCTACTGGGCGCTCGCCAAAGCCGATGGCGGATGGCGAGTGGAGCTCGCTTTCGACGATAGCACGCAAGAGTGGGCGGACTGGTGCCGCGCCACGTTCGACATTCCTTTAGAAGTCGAACCGCTCGGTTATGCCGATCAAACCTCCGGCGATCTGCGTTTGGCCTTTTTCGACGGCGACAGGCTGATAGCGGCGCTGTTTCTCGCCCGCCAGCCGGTGGCCGTCGCTCGCAATTGGGCGATCGCGCAATTGTCTGCATCTCACGGCAATATGCGCAAACGCTTTGCCCTTGTCGCCGGGCGACCGGGCGCCGACACACCGGATCCGGGAGCAACGGTCTGCTCGTGTTTCGGCGTCGGCGTCAACCAGATCGTCGGTGCGGTTCGCAATGGATGCCACAGCGTCGAGGCCATCGGTAAAGCGCTGAACGCGGGGACCAATTGCGGCTCCTGTCGCGCCGAAATCCGCGGGATCATCGATGGGTGCCTGGCGACGGCGGCTGAATAGACGACTTGAAGGGCCAGGGTCCCTGTTCACCTAGAAGTGGATCGCAAGCCAAAAAAATGGCCCCTGCTGGACGATGTCGAATTCGAAATTGTCGTGGTTGCAATCGCCCCCCAAAGGCGCGCGGCGACTGGCGAGGGGTCGTCACATGGAACAAAGCGTCGAGCCTGCCGTTCCGATGTGAAATTGGGAGATCGGGGCATGGCTCAGCGTTCTTTCTGGAAAGGCTATCTCAAGCTTTCGCTCGTGACCTGCCCGGTCGCGATGGCACCGGCTGTATCGGAAAATGAAAAGATCCGTTTCCACACCCTCAATCGCGAGACCCGGAACCGCGTCGTCAGCCAATATGTCGACTCCGTCACCGGCAAGGTGGTGAAGGAGGACGATGAGGTCAAAGGCTATGAGCGTGGCGAGGGCGAGTATGTGCTCATCGAAGACGACGAACTGGAGTCCGTCGCGCTCGAAAGCACCCGCACGATCGATATCGACATCTTTGCGCCGCGCGACTCCATCGAATGGATCTGGCTCGACCAGCCGCATTATCTGACCCCGGACGATCCTGTCGGCGAGGAGGCTTTCTGCGTCATTCGTGACGCCATGGCGGCGACCAAGACGGTCGGTATCTCCCGATTGGTGATGTATCGCCGCGAGCGGGCCGTCATGCTCGAGCCTCGCGACAAAGGCATCGTGTTGTGGACATTGCGCTACGGTGATGAGGTTCGCGATAAGGCGGCCTATTTCGAAACGATCAACGCCAATAAAGCCGATCCGTCCTTGATGTCGCTTGTCCTGCAGTTGATCGACGAACAGACGAAACCCTGGACGCCTTCGATGGCAAGCGATCCGGTTGAGGACAAGCTGCACGAGCTGATCGCCGCAAAAAAGAAGGGGCGGAAACGGGCGGCCAAACCCAAGCCAGAGGCCGAAACGCCACCGAGCAATGTCATCAACATCATGGACGCATTGAAAAAGAGCGTTGCCGCTGCCTCGAAAACCAAGCGCTAGCGCAATTCCAAGCAAAGCGTAAAGCAGTTATCTGTCCGGAATTGCGAAAACAGACCAGCAATGGCCATCCACCCTGCCCGGCGACACATTGCGATCTCGCTGCATAGCGGCTCAAAACGAAGCATAGTAATTTATGAGGGCTTGACCTTCAGGAGAAAGCCAGTCGGAGGGCCCTTCAATGAAGCCGGCGATCCGGCCTTTCGGGGTTAGAAGATAGGTGATCGGCATGCCATATAGCGGTAGCGGCGCTTCAACCGATGCTTGCGGTTGCGTGAGCGACGCACTCGGATCGATCAGGACACGAAGATGTCTGATCCCCAGGTCTTGTACAAATTCGGCGACCCGGGCACCGTCCGTGAGATCGACGCAAACGGCAACGACGGTGGCTTGGGCGCCCATTTGTCGCGAAAAATTGTCAAGCGCCGGCAGGTCGGTACGGCACGCGACGCACCAAGTAGCCCAGAGATTAATGAGCGTTACCCGCCCCGGCTCCGGGCAAAAATCGAGCTGGTTTCCACGAATATCCGCAAGCTTTGTCGGCTGCAGGTTTTTTGCAGGCTCCAGCAGGGTGAACTGATGCCGCACGTTTTCAAAGACAGGAGGGTCATCCGTCGCTTTCGCAAGACCCGACCGCGACAGGAAGGAGAGCGCGGCGCCACCGATCATTCCGTGCAGTACTGTCCGCCTGCTGTATATAGCACGCGATCGATGGCTAGGCATGAATATAGACCCAGCCATGTTCTTCGAGATCGATCAACCGGCCGACACCGAAGGGCACGACCCTGACCCCTTCGATTAGTGGCAGCGGATAGCCTTCTTTCTGCTCGGCAATTGCCTTGGAAGAACCGCACATGCTGAGGGTGATGCCTGGAACTATCGTGCGCAGAGCCGCTATCGCATCCTTCAATGGCGACGTGTCGTTTCGCAACATCTCGATTCCGGTAGCGTTGGCAACGATCTCGATCGAAATGCCTTCGTGCTTGGATCTATAATATTGGGCTGCGTTGATGGAGCCGCTGATGGCATGTTTCATAACCGTGACGTCATTGCTGTCCACTTGAAACACGACCTTATGTTCCCCGGGCTTTGATTGCGTTGCGAAGGCCGGCGCGATCGCCGAAGCCCACCCCAGAATCGCAGCGATTGCTAAAGCAAATAGCGCCGGCGCCGTTGTAGAGGACGAGGATTTGATCGAACTGCGCTTGTTCATGTGCTCACTCGAACCTGACTTTCAGCGCGCTTGAACGAGCTGGCTTCGCTGTAGAAAAGCAAGACCGCCCACGACTGCACCTAAAATGATCGTATGGATGACATCGGCGTGCAACGCGAGGAGTTGCGCGAAGAAAGCCCCGACGCAAACGCCCGCAAGCAGAATAGCGCCATAGGCCGACCGGCTTGGCCAGATGGTAAGGCCCGCACCCGTCAATTCAACAACTGCTGTGAAGTAGCGAAACCACTGGCCGAGACCGATAGTGTCGAACTCCTGAACCATTTGCGGCAGGCCAGCGATTTTTGCGAACGCTGCGGCAGCAAAGAGGGCCGCGACAATGACGCGCAGGCCGATCACGGCCACCGTCTTCGGCGACCATTTTCTCGGCAAAGCATATTCAGACATGACCAATTCCTTCCGAAGAGATATTGCAAACAGAAAATCATGGTTTACCAATTCGCGTGAGATCTGCATTTTGGAACATATGGTTGCTGATATGGAAACCTTCTCCGGCTCGATCGATGACGTGCGAGCCTTTTGTGCCGTCGTCGACTTTGCAACACTGTCGGCGGCAGCTCGGCAACTGAACGAGACCAAAGGCAGCATCAGCCGACGGATTTCGCGGCTTGAGAAGGCGGTCGGCGTCCGGTTGCTTTCACGCTCTCCCCGCTCCGTCTCTTGTACCGCGGAAGGACTGGAATTCTACGATAAGGCCATGCCTGCTTTGGCGCTGCTCGATGACGCCGGAGCGAGTGTCCGGAGGTCCCGGTCGATCGCGCGTGGGACGATCCGAATAACCGCGCCCATTGATATTGCGATCGAGGTATTGCCGGAGATTATCACCTCGTTTCGGCAGGATTATCCGCAGATCGCCATTGAGGTTATCGCAACGGACGCGACACTGGATCCTGTCGCACATCGCATCGATCTCGCGCTCAGAGTGGGCTTGGTGCAAATGCCCGATATGCAGTTTCAAGCATTTCCTATCGCGGAAATGAAAGTCTGCATGTTCGCGGCGCCATCCTATCTGCAAGGAAGCGGTCCGATCGAGGTTCCGGCAGATCTCGAGCGACATGCGCTGGTCCTGCCGCGGGAGCGACCGGGCGTGACACACCTCTCGCTTTCCAACGGCACCCGAGAAGAGAAGGTCTCTCTGCGCGCCGACGTGCGAGCAAGTGACTTCGCATGCGTATTGAAACTTGCAGAGGCGGGAGCTGGAATTGCGCCTCTTCCCGAAATTGTCGTTGTCAATTCGCTTTCGACCGGAAGGCTCGTTCGAGTCCTGCCCGATTGGAGTTGGTCGGGTCTTACCCTCCACGCAATCAGCGCGCCTGGACGGCAGATGACCGCGCGCGCAAAGGCGTTTCGCGACTACATCAAAGCTCGGCTCTAGCGCGCTCTACTCTTTTTGGATTTTGCTTTTTCCAAAGGCGCTGCGGCTACTCGAAAATCCTCCCAAGGGTCGGAGCGAAGCGCCGCGAGCCGGTTGGGTGTATTGTTGACGGTGAAATAGGCCGGGCCGATCGCGAGACTGAGCTCCTCCCAGGCAAGCGGCATCGAAACCGCAGCCCCAGGACGCGCTCGCGTCGAATAGGCTGCCACTGCCGTTGCGCCGCGTTGATTGCGCAGGTAGTCGATCAGGATTTTGCCCTGCCGCTTCGACTTGGTGATCGTGGAGACGTAGCGGGCCGGGCTGTCGACAGCCATCTGGTCGGCGATCGACCTTGTGAAAGCTTTGACGGCCGGCCATTCGGCCGACGGCTTCAATGGCGACACGACGTGCAGGCCCTTGCCGCCTGACGTCTTGACGAAGGCTTCCAGGCCAGCCTGCTTCATGCGATCGCGCGTTTCTGCCGCCGCTTCGATCACCCGCTCCCAAGGGACGCCCGGCCCAGGGTCGAGATCCATGATGATCATATCGGGATGCTCCCAGTCGGCAATCGTGCTGCCCCAGGGGTGGAGTTCCAGCGATCCGGCCTGCACGAGGCCGAGCAGGCCATCGAGATCGTCGATGCTGACCAGTGGGGTGGTGTCGCCCTTGTCCTTCGGATCATGGATGAGGACAATATTTTCGTTCAGACCTTTCCACGCGTGTTTTTGGAAAAAGTGCTGGCCGCTGATACCGTCGGGGCAACGCAGCAGAGCCAATGGCCGCTTTACGACGAACGGCGCCATATATGTCCAGATATCGGTGTAATAGTCGGCGAGGCCTTCTTTGGTAACGCCCTCGTCCGGCCAGTAGAGGCGGTCGGGATGCGTGAGAATGACCGTCCGCTTCGGCAGTTCGGCTTCCCGAGCCGCGGTAATAGAGGTCTCTCGAATGACTTCAGCCGCCCGCTTGTCCTCGCGTAGACCGCGAAATGCGGCGTGTCGCAGCAAACCATCCCCCGTCCAGGCGCGGAACTCGATTTCGGCTACCACTTCCGGACGAACGAAACGGACGCCGCGCGCCTCGTCCGAACTGAGGCGTTGATCGAAGGGGCTTTTATCCGTCCGGATGCTTTCGAGTTGAGAATAGAGATCCTCCGCGACCTTGTTGGTATATCCCGTACCGACGCGGCCGACATATTGCAATCTGCCCTTATCGAAAATGCCAAGCGAGAGGGAGCCGATCGCCTTGCGCGCCGTCGAAGACGGTACATAACCTGCAATCACGAATTCCTGCCGGAAAGAACACTTCGATTTCTGCCAGCCTTTGCCACGGCCGGAGCGATAGGGTCCGTCGGCTTGCTTCGACACGATGCCTTCCAGGCCGAGAAGGCAGGCATGCTCCAGCACCAGGTCGCCATCGGCATCAAAGTCGCTGCTGAAGCGGATCTTGCCGGTCCCCGACGGTACGATCTTCTCCAGTATCTTCTTTCTTTCCACCAGAGGAACAGCGCGCAGATCATAGCCGTCGAGATAGAGGAGATCGAAGGCGTAGAAGACGAAACGATCGGCCCTGCCATCGCGAAGATCGGCCTGGAGGGCTGCAAAATCCGATACGCCCGAACTGGTCTCGACCACCAGTTCGCCATCCATAAGCGCCGTCTTTAGCGGAAGAGTGGCGAACGCTGTAAGAAGTCCCTTCCCGAATTTGTCCGACCAGTCGAGGCCGCTGCGCGTCAGCAATCTGACGCGGCCGACTTCAATGCGGGCTTGCAGGCGGTAGCCGTCGAACTTGATTTCATGAAGCCATTGCTTGCCGCTTGGCGGCTTCTTTATCAGCGTCGCCAATGCAGGCTCGACGAAATCGGGCAAGTGTGACGACGTGGCCTTCTTCGCGGAAGCAGGATTAATCGCGATTTTCGCTGCGGTCTGCTTGGGTTGCTTGATACGACCCGTCTTCGAAGACCATCCGGGCGGTTCTCCTTCGAGCTCCTCGATCAGCCGGCCGGTCTTGACCGATTCCGGCCGCTCCTCAAGAATATCATCCGCCCCCTCGGGGCGTGCAGCCTCATCGTCGCCTTTAATGAGCAGCCAATTGTCATTCTTCTCCCGGGGGCGCCTTGCCATGCGGACCAAATGCCAGTGGCCGTGAAGTTTCTCTCCGTGCAGTTCGAGCTCGATGTGGCCCTTTTCCAAGCCTTTGTGCGGATCGCCATCCGGCTCCCAAGTGCCACGATCCCAGACGATGACCGAGCCGCCGCCATATTCACCTTTCGGAATAGTGCCTTCAAAATCGCCATATTCGAGTGGATGGTCCTCGACCTGGACTGCCAGGCGCTTGTCTGTCGGAACCAGGCTCGGTCCCCTTGCAACGGCCCAACTCTTCAGGACCCCGTCAAGCTCCAGGCGAAAATCATAGTGCAGACGGCGGGCTGCGTGTTTCTGGATGACGAAACTATTGTGCGCCGCCGCCTTGCGCTTACGTCCTCCCCTGGGTTCGGATGTCTTTAAAAAATCGCGCTTTTCGCGATAGGTCTCAAGCGCCATGGATCAACCGGCCTTTCGCTGACGCGAGGCATTGGAAGCGGGGCGTTTGGCCGCACGCTTCTTTTCGCCGGTAACGCCGGCGCTTTGGCGAAGTGCCTCCATGAGATCGACGACTTTTTCCGGCTTGCGCTCCTTGCGGATGGTAATTTTGCGGCCTTCGAGCTTCGCCTTGATCAGCTCGGTGAGTGCGGCCTCATAGCGATCGTCAAAGGCTTGCGCGTCGAACGTCCCGCTTTTCGTGGCGATGATATGCTTCGCCAAATCGAGCATCTCGCCCTTGATCTTGATATCGGGCACATCCTCGAAAGCTTTGTCCGCCGAGCGGACCTCATAATTATAATTCAGCGTCGTCGCGATCAGGCCCTTGTCGTAGGGGCGGATCAACAAGGTCCGCAGGCGACGGAAAAGCACCGTGCGCGTAATCGCTGCAGCCTTCTTTTTCTGCATGCCGGCCCGGATCAGTGCAAACGCCTCTTCGCTGCCGCGATCGCTCGGCGCCAGATAATAAGGCTTGTCGAAATAAACATCGTCGATATCGGCATATGCGACGAACGCCTGGAGATGAAGGGTCTTGTCGCTTCCGGGGACAACGGCGGCGATTTCGTCTGGCTCAAAGATCACATAGTCATCCTTGCCGACTTCGTAACCTTTGACCTGATCCTCGCGTCCGACTGGTTTGCCGGTGCTGCTGTCGATAAACTCACGCCGGACGCGATTGCCCGTCGCACGGTTGATGGTGTGAAAAGATACCCGCTCGGACGTCGACGTCGCGGTATAAAGTGCCACCGGGCAAGTCACCAGACCGAACTGTAAATAACCCTTCCATTGCGCACGCGGTGACATCGACACTACTCCGAGTGAGGCCAACAGACTTGAACGATATCTTCCAAGTTTTGTTCCAGTACGCCGTCCAGTTTTTTTAGTCTTCGATAATACACCGCAGCTCCTGGCGGACATCAAGTCCAGCCAAATAGAACAGTTCGGAATTGGTCTCTAATTGCCACGATCGTGTTTCAAAGAAAGCGCAGCGTCTCTATAGAGCGCGTTGCAGCCCTATATCGCCCATCACTTGATCGCCCATCCTGGGATCGGCCGCATGGCGGCAAGAAGCCAACGACGACGGGCCTGCCTTGAGCGAACCTTCGGCGATCTGGCGTAGGATCGGACGTAAAAATTCTCCTTGCACCTCTAGCGGCTAGAGGGATTAGTGGTGTTCGGTCACCGAGAGAAGCAGCCATGACCCATAGCCACGACCATGATCATCATGGCCATGCCTCCCACGCAGCCGACCACGGCCACGATCATGGCCCGGTGGGGCACGCGCACGTGCCGCAAGACTTCGGCAAGGCCTTCGCGCTCGGCATCGCCCTTAACGCGGCCTTCGTTGTCATCGAGGTCTCCTACGGCGTGCTCGCACATTCGGTCGCGTTGATCGCCGATGCAGGCCATAACCTGTCGGACGCGCTCGGACTTGCCGTCGCTTGGGCGGCGGTCGTCCTTGCAAGGAGGAAACCGACCAGCCGTTTCACATACGGACTTGGTGGAACATCGATCTTAGCCGCTCTGTTCAATGCTATCTTCCTGCTCGTCGTGACGGGAGGTTTGACGTGGGAGGCGATACGGCGCTTCACGGAACCGCAGCCCGCGGCAGGGGGTACCGTGATGATCGTCGCCGCCTGCGGCATCGTGCTGAACGGCTTCTGTGCCTGGTTGTTTGCTTCCGGACGAAAAGGAGACCTGAACGTCCGCGGAGCCTATCTACACATGGCGGCCGACGCTCTCGTCTCCCTCGGCGTGGTCGGCGGCGGCCTGATCATTCTGGTGACCGGTTGGGCGTGGGTCGATCCTCTCATGACGTTGGTCATCAGCATTGTGATCGTCCGCGGCACCTGGAGCCTGCTCACGGGGGCGGTCTCCATGTCGTTGGGTGCTGTTCCGCCAAACGTGGATCTTATGAGGTTGCGCGCGTTCCTGCATGAACTACCGGGCGTCGCAGACGTCCACGATTTGCACGTGTGGTCTTTGAGCACGACCGAGACTGCCATGACCTGCCATCTCGTACTGCCGGATGGTCATCCCGGCGACGCGTTCATCGAGCGCGTTGCGGACGAGATAAGGAACCGCTTCGAGATCGGACATGCGACATTGCAGATTGAGAAGGCACCGTCGCCAGAGCACATAGACAGGGCGTGTTGATTGACCTTCAGCCTAGGGTCAGGACCTATCAATTTGGTTTGTGATGAAATTCACAGTCTCCGTTAGGAGACCGCGATATATGATTTTTTCCTGTTGATGCGCCAGATGGCGCGGATCGAGCCGACTTTCCCTTTAGCGCACGGAGTGCCGCGCCTTGATGATTGACGCGTGAAGCGGCATCGCCACAAGATCGAGAGCCTCTCCGCAAAACTCAAGGACTGCGCCCACACCTTCTTCTCGGCAATCTTTATCGCGGCAACTGTGATTTTCCCGTCCTGAACCTAGTACTACAGTTGCGTTTTATGTCTATTTTTGTAGTGGGCGCTCATTGCGGAGGCCTGATGTTTTCGTCTCCAGAGTGACCATGCGAGAACGAAGGC
>NZ_JARFYN010000059.1 GCF_030272695.1 Martinezella calliandrae | reverse complement strand
GCGGATCCCTGCACGGACGGGCCTCGGCGACTGCGTCTTCGTACTTGGGAAGGATTGGACCGCATGAACTACCAGAAGCTAAACCACCATCAACGAGATCTGAAAAACCTTCCGGACTTTGATTTTGTGCCAGACGCGAATGATTCCGCGCTCGACGCCGACATGGCGGCGGCCATGGCGAAACAGGAGGAATTGCAGCGCCATGCCGGCGGGAGCACCCTTACACTCGAAGACAATCGCCGGCAGCAAGCGCAGCTCGCCGGATTCTGGAGCGAGGGATCGCCCGACATCGCCTATGTCGATGATGTCGAGATTCCCTCTTCCGGTGGCACGGTTGCTGCACGCCTGTATCGCCCAACGCGGCAGAACACTCCTGTGCTGATCTACCTTCATGGCGGCGGCTGGTGCAGGGGATCTATCGCTTCCGATGCTGGCACCTGTCGTCATCTGGCAGAAAAGTCAGGCTTCGCTGTCCTGTCGCTGGAGTATCGATTAGCCCCGGAGAACCCATACCCAGCCGCGCTTTCTGACGTGCTGGCAGCGATGCAGTGGTGCCGAAAGTCCGCGGCGACCTGGAACCTCGACGCTGAACGCGTCTTTCTAGGAGGCGGCTCGGCCGGGGCTAATCTCTCTCTTGCCGCCGCCCTCAAATGCCGTGACGACGGTTTGCCTGGGCCGAGCGGGCTTGCACTATTTTACGGCTGGTTTCAGTGCACGGACTTCGACACGCCTAGCCACAGAGCCTTCGGGGATGGCCGCTACGGCAATTCGACGCAGCGGCTTCTTGGCTACGCCGCGCACTACGTGGCCAACGGCGCTCAACCCTACGACCCCTATATCTCTCCGCTCAGGGCAGCGTCTCTCGCCGGCCTTCCGCCAATGTGGCTCGGTGTTGCTGAACTGGATGCCCTCAGGGACGAACAGCTGGCGCTTGCGGAACGCGTTACCGCAGAAGGCGGGCAGGCCCTGGTCCGCCGATACTATGGTTTGGTCCACGGTTTCGGTGGACGGACCCGGATGGTCCCCCGCGCGGTTGCGGCGATCACCGATGCCGGTGAGTTCATCAAAAGTACCGCTACTCCCACAATGTCTCGTGAAACCGTTCGCTAACTCTTTGGAGCTGCCACCATGCTGTTTCGATCTCTCCGCCTCGTGATGCCGTTACTGGCGCTGGCCGCCAGCTCCGCTCAAGCTGAAACCCTCAACGTTCTTTACGTCAAAGGTTCGTTCCCAGAAGAAATCGTCGAGCCGTTCAAGAAGGCTCATCCAGACATCAATGTGATCTTACAGACACCGGCCACGGATTACGACGATCTCACAAAACGCCTTCTCCAGGATAGTATCGTCGGCGAAACGCCGGACGTCATCTTCCAGGGCTACAACCGATCGCTGTTGACAGTTCAGCGCGGCCTGCCGGTCCCGCTTGAATCCATTCTCGCGGGGGATGCCAATTGGGTCCGCGAAAACTACGAGGCGGCCTCCAATGACCTTTGCCGACACGATGGTAAGCAGTACGGTCTGCCTTTCATCATATCCGTCCCTATCGTCTACTATAACCCGGACCTTGTGAAAGCTGCGGGCGAAGACCCGGATCATTTTCCGGGCACCTGGGAAGGAATAACCGAACTGGCCGGGAAGATCACCGCCACCGGCAACAACCGGATCGGCGGGTACTTCGACCATAGTGCATCCGGCAACTGGACCTTCATGGCTTTGATAAATGCCCAGGGAGGGCAGATCATGTCGGCGGATGACCGGAAGATCGAGTTCGACGGAGCCGAGGGCAAAAAGGCCCTTGACGTCATCGAGATGTTCGGCAAGGCCGGACAGGTCGACATGCCGCGCACGCAAGCTTCCCAAGGCTTTTCTGCTGGCTCCATCGGCATACTCGTGTCATCGAGCGGGTTCTTGAAGAGCTTGATGAAGCAAGCCAACTTCCAGGTGCGAACTGCGCCGTTTCCGATCTCCGAAAACGGCCACATGCCTGCCGGCGGCAATTGTATGATGCTGCTCAGCAAGGACGCGGAACAGCAAAAGGCGGCCTGGACGTTCATGAAGTTCATGGCCAGCCCGCAGGTGCAGGCGCAAGTATTCGAAGCAACGGGTTACTTGCCGGGCAACCGATTGGGCGCCGCTGACCCCCTCAAAGAAGCGAAACCTGACGACCCGAGGCTGGTCTCGGTTGCCGCTTCTGCCAAGGCCGGTACATGGTACTCCTTCCCCGGCGACAATTCCCTTCGGATTACCGAGACGATCAAGTCAGTTCTACAGGATGTCGCGACACTGCGTCTGCCCCCGGCCGAAGCTCTGCCGAAGATGCGACAGGATGTTCAAGCGCTGCTGCCGAGGTGATTGAAATGACGCAAAGTCCTTTCTTGCAAGTACGTTTTCTCGGTGTCGCGGCCTACGAAATGATCGCGCGAGACGGCCGTCGGGTGTTGCTCGATCCATTTTTGACTGGCAATCCGACGTGCCCTGTCGGCCCGGATAATTTTGATCGGGTCGATCTCATCATCGTGACCCATGCTGCCAAGGATCACCTTGGCGACACGGCCCGAATTGCGCTGAACTCTGGAGCCTCCGTAATTTGCGGGGGCGAGGTACGAGCCTATCTTGAAGCCCATGGCGTTCCGTCGTCGCAGATCCGCGTGACGGCCTGGGGCATGCGATTAGAGGTTGCCGGCTTCGAAGTGCAAACTCTCGAATGCCGTCATTGCTCTTTTACCACTTTGCCTGACGGCACCTTTGTCTCCGGCATTCCCTTGGCGTTTCTCCTCGACCTGAATGAAAACATCCGGTGGTACCATCCGGGCGACACCTCCCTGTTCCATGACATGAAGTTGCAGGCTGAATTGTACCGCCCCACGATCGGATCCCTTGGGATCGCGAACCCTGCGGGCATACCTTCCAACGCTCCGGGCAAAAAACTCACGACAGACCTTTCTCCTCGCGAAGGAGTTATCGCGGCTCAATGGTTAGGGCTGAACACCGTATTGCCTTGTCATTACACAAGCCTGGACGATGACCTGGTGCGAGCGTTCATGCGTTGCGTGGACGACGCCAGGACCAATGGGGAGACCGTACCCGAGATTCTGCTCCTCGAGCCTGGCGAGTGGCTCCGCATCGCAGCTGACGGTTCGATCTACCCCACGACCGCTTCAATGGAAATTGAAAACAGCAATGGACGACGCGATGGTTTCCCAATCTGAACTGCAACAACCGTTTCCCAAGGAGCGTCGACACGATTGCCTGGGTATACCAGTCCTCTCTTATACTCGCCACGGCGATCCAATGAAGCCACTCGTGGTGTTCGTGCCTGGCGGTGGGGTTCTCGCTCGAATTATCTATGGTCATCCACAAGGCCGTAGAAGCGACTTTCTTGACTATTGGCTCGAGGAGCAGGGGTGGGGTCTCGTTACCGCGAGCTACCCTGGGGATCACCCAGTGTTTCTAGCACCGAAACCAGATCTCAAGCTACAGGATTGGGCATCCGCGCTCGCGGAGCTTGTTGCGGAGGCAATCGGCGAAGCTCGCTGGCGTCCAGTTATCGCCTGTGGCTGGAGCATGGGCGGCAAGCTGGTTTTTGCGCTGTCCCATGCGTTGCGTCGTCGCAACCTCGCGCTCGAGAGTTTCGTCTCGCTCAGCGCAACTCCACCTTTTCCGCGCCTCGACGGCGGGGAGAAGCCACCCGAAAGCCTTCTGGCGAATGGGCTCTGGAATCTTTCGCTTGGAACCCGGGACGGGTCCACAAGAGACGAGCGCTGGCTGGAAGAGCTTGGCGCGATCGCGCAAGCAGAAGGGCGAACCATCATCGAGCCGGAACTTTTCCGGGATCTTTATCGCACGAACGCCCCACCGAGACTGTGGGGGCCAGAGCTCGACCCCTTCTTTGATGGCGAGCAGCTGCAAGATCCTTCCGATTTGCTTCGTGTGGCACGCGTCTTTTCGGGCGATGATTATCCAATATGCGCGTCGATCATTCCGGTGGACGCACGAGACTACATACACACGTTCTCGGATGAGGTGGTATGGGGAAGCATCACGGTCAAGGGCCTTTTGAACAACGTACTGCCCAAGTTGGCGCCGTTGCGTCTCTCCGCCCATGACTGGGTGCGGCTGCGGGACCGCGTTGTTGCTTCGCCGCGGCGGCTGACCAGACATTTGCCAGGCGGGCACTACTTCTTTGTCGGAGCCGAGGGTGCGAGAGCCACGATGGCTCATTTGGTCGAGCTTCGTGACGAGGTGCAGCGCCTTGATGCTTTTTTCGGGACATTCACAAATTCGGAAATCCCTTGTGAAAGCCAGCCCTGACTTTGATCCAATTGAACTCGAAATCGGTGGTCGCCGATGATGCCGGGGCACTGCTTCGGACTGCATTTTCCACCGTCCTGCAACGGCGTTCGATTTCACCCGCTGCGGTCTGGATGTGACGACCATCGACCCCGCCGTGCAGGGCGGAGAGCGTGCTGCAAGCTCCGGAAACGGCGTCTGGCTTTCGCCGAGCGCGGTTGTGTCAGTATTTCGTCGCTAGGCTCTCGAGCAACGTCCCGGAATACCTTGCTGACCGGGGCCTCTCACGATCCGGTGGCACTATCTCCTGCAGCTGTTTGTCTTGCTTCACTACAGAAGCGTCATCGGCTGCGAGGCGCCAAACCTCCAGAAACCATTATCAAAATTGAGAAACCCAGATGCTTTCGCCACGTTTCATTATCGTCAGCTTTGACGGCCTCCGCCCCGACCTCGTTTCTCAGGAGTTGACACCGAACCTCTTCCGTTTGCAGTCCCTCGGCGTCACGTTGTCAAAGCATCGGACGATCTACCCTAGCGAAACCCGCTCGGCCTTTCCAAGCCTCGTAACTGGCGCGACCACGAGCCGCCATGGCATGGTCGGCAACAAGTATATCGACCGCTCGGTTTCGCCACCGCGCTACATCGACACGGCGGACGCTGTTCTGCTGCGCGAGCTCGACCTTGAAAGCGGTGGGCGACTGATGTCCGCGCCGACCCTCGGGGAGATCCTCGCGGTGTCAGGCAAGAGCCTCGCCGTGCTGGCAACCAACACGCCGGGCACCACCCGCTTCTTCCATCACAAGGCCGAGGACTTCGGGCACGTCCGGCTGTCCGGCCATTTCCGTGAAGCCTGCACGCCGGAGGAAGTGTTGGCAGAGGTCGAGACGCGTGTCGGTCTTTTGCCCCCCGAGCTACCAAAGCTCGAGCCTGATAAGGCCGGTCAAGACTGGATCACCTCGACATTCCTTGACGTTGTCTGGCCGAACCACCGTCCAGATGTAACGATCCTCTCCTATGGCGAGCCCGACGTAACTTCACATTTCCACGGCACCGGAGCGGAGGAGACGCTGCGCATCATTGCTCATTGCGACCGTCAATTCGGCCGGGTGCTCGACTGGTGGGAAGCGGAGGGTCGCGCTGGTGGTGTGCAGCTCGTCGCGGCCTCTGATCACGGGC
Organism: Martinezella calliandrae; assembly: GCF_030272695.1. Taxonomy (GTDB): domain Bacteria; phylum Pseudomonadota; class Alphaproteobacteria; order Rhizobiales; family Rhizobiaceae; genus Rhizobium; species Rhizobium calliandrae. The sequence goes on along the minus strand of NZ_JARFYN010000059.1, from coordinate 35,090 downwards.
ACATTACCGGCCACACACGTGTTTCGGTAATTGACTGTCTACAAGATGCCGGTTTTCACCCTGGCACTGTGCCAGCGCCAGGTGTCGATGTCGTCGTCGTGCCAGGGCAGGTCGGCGCGCTCTATCTAGCCGACCCCTCGGATGAGCAGATATCCAGACTCGTGAGAGCGATCACCAGCCAACCATGGTGCGGACCGATCTTCACGCGCGCGAAAGACGAAGTGCAAGGTATTGCGCCCGGTAGTTTTGCTCAGCATTTGGTTTTTGCCGATCACGTGCGCGCACCGGACGTGTCTTTCTCCTTCCGGGCCGATGATAGCATCGATCCGTTCGGTCTTGCTGGCGGCACCTTCTATGATAATGATCGCCGCTCGGGCCTTGGCGTCCATGGCGGTTTGCACCCAAAGGAACTAGCGGCTGTCGGCATCGTGGCTGGGTCAGCATTCCCTGCTTCGGGTGCTGCGTCGACGGTTCCCTCGGGCATCTGCGATTTCGCGCCCACCATCCTGCACCTTCTTGAGATCGACCGGCCGAGTGAGATGAACGGCCGTGCGCTCCATGAGCTGTTTCAGGATCCGGCGAAAGCCGACGCGGAGATTCGGCGCGAAACGGTCGAAGCCGGTTTCGGCCGTTTCCGACAGGTCCTAAGGCGAGTGCAGGTGGGAAGCACTACTTACGTCGAGAGCGGTATGGCCGAAGGGTGAACATGCGTCTAACTGCACGTGAAGTTGAGGGAAGGGCAACAGGCCACTCTGGACCGTTGATCATCTCAGTTCGCGAAAAGCCGTAATAAGCTCCAACTCCAACGAAAAGCAGGGACAAAGAAATGGATAGACCGCGACAGTCAGAAACGGACCTGGTGAACAACGACGCAGAGATAGCGGCTTGTCTAGCTCGTCTCGGTTTGCATGCCGCGTGGGAGACAAGCCCCGATCGTTGGCGGGAGGCGTACCGGGTCGGTCGCATGCATGCAGAGCGGCTGGACTCGCGGCCCTCTACTATCCACGAACTCATTTGGGGAAAGTAATGAGCGCGCGCCAAGACGAGTTGGCATTCATGCCGCTGATTGTTGCCCGAGATGCGATCGCAATCGGCGACTTATGCCCCTTGAACTATGTGGATTATCTTCTTGCTCGGATCGGGGGGCTGGACCAGTCGATCCATTCGTTCGTAGCCTGTGACGCCGACCGTGCTCGAGAACGAGCAAGGCATCTTCGAGACCAACGTAAGCGTTCTAACGGGCATTCGTCAATCGGCCGACTGTTTGGCATTCCCTATGCCGTCAAGGATATCATCGATGTAAGGGGATACCCGACCACGGCACAGTCACGGATTATGCCCGCGGTACCAGCTTCTACCAACGCTGCCGTGATCGAAAGGCTGGACGCCTCCGGCGGCGTTTGTCTCGGCAAACTCACCTTGTACGAATTTGCGGTAGGAGGCAGTCCGGAGTTCGATCTTCCCTGGCCCGCCGCCAGAAACCCGTGGAATCTGAATTATATGGCTGGCTCATCATCGAGCGGTTCCGGCGCGGCTCTTTCTGCTGGCCTCGTTCCACTCACCATCGGAACCGACACGGGCGGCTCAATTCGCAGTCCTTCGATGATGAACGGAGTTGTCGGTCTAAAGCCCACACATGGAAGTATCGACATGAGTGGCGTATTCCCGCTTGCGCCATCGATGGACACTGTCGGGCCGATGGCGAGATCTGTTGCGGATGTCTTCGAAGCGTTTGCCGCCATGACCAATACAGAAGCGACAAATGAAAAGCTTCGCTTTCTTGAAAAGTTCAGCCTTGGTGTAGTGCGCCATTTCCACGAAACGGACCTAACGTGCGACGTATCGGTTTCTAATGCGATAGAAAAATGCGTCGATGCTGCAAACTCAGCGGGTTGGAACATCAATGATGTCAACCTGCCGCCGTTACGCAGTTTTGACTCCGCGGGGAGAGTGACGATGATCTCTGAAGCGTTCACCATCCATAAGCCTTGGCTTTCAGAAAAGCTCGACCTTTACGGTGTGAATGCGGCAGAGTTTCTAATGAGCGGCGCGTTCATTTCAGCGGAAGAATACCTGCGTGCTCAAAATGTTCGCCGCCGATTGAGGCAACAGGTTGACGAGGCACTTGAACAACATGACGCCCTATTGACAACCGTGAGTACACTCCCACCTTGCCGGATAGACGATCCGAACGCAATGCAGCGGTTGGCTGCTGCGGCAACGCGCATACCCGCCAACGTTACGGGACATCCGGGCGTGGCCATACCGACCGGATTATCAAGCGATGGTTTGCCCGTCGGCGTTCAGCTTATCGGTCGCAAACACGACGAGCGTAAACTTTTGCGCATGGCAGCCGACATGGAAGAAATGCTGGGCTTCACCTCAAAGTACCCTTACCCGAACGTGAAGCCGCTGACTTAGAAATAAGATGGCAAGGATTGCTCTCTCGACATGCTAAGGTCGAACGGATCGTGAAATCTTGTCCCGCGGGCATCTGCAACAACCTCCACTTTCTACGGATTTTATGTGTGACGGGAAATACTTGTTTGTCGTCACTTTACAAGGCGGTTCCCCAAAATTGCAAATTTGCGCGACAAACCCTGTCGGATTGTGGCAATGGGCGAGAAGTCGCAAACTTCCTGGTCTAGGGTAGCTGTCGCCTTCGCAGCCATGGCAAATGCATTTTCCGCCGCCTCATAATGTGAGGCTTACCTTATAGTCGGTCAGGAAATCGTCAAGGGTAAGGATATGCTCGACCCACCTAATGTTGTCGGTCGCGTTGAGCAACTTGCGGGAACCATCGGCGGAGAGCAGCGGTGCCACTGCCGCATCCCGGTTATTCAGGAGCTCGCTGAACCGGTCGCGCAGCATTCCGTCGTAGATCGGATCCTGGATTGCCGGATACCCGCTCTTGACGCGCTTGACCACCGACTGTGGTAGCAGGTCCAAGGTCGCGGCCCGTAGTAGGCTCTTCTCTCGATTGTCGAAAGTCTTGTGCGACCATGGGCAACCGAACACGTATTCAACGAGGCGGTGGTCGCAGTAGGGGACCCGGACCTCCACACCCAACGCCATGCTCATCCGGTCCTTGCGGTCGAGCAGTCTCGGCAGGAAGCGGGTGAGAAAGAGGAAGCAGACCTCTCTCATGCGACGCTCGTGGGGATCGGCCGCCGCCGGCCCGGTCAGGGCGGGTACTTCGGCAAGTGCCCTGCGGTACTGATCGTCGAGGTAACCGGGAAGGTCCAGTTTTTTGAGCAGGCGGGGATCTAGGTACTGCCAGCCAGTATCGACGTCCAACCAAGGAAACGTATCGGCCTGAACGTGCGCGGGATCGTGGAAGTACGAGTAGCCGCCGAAAACCTCGTCGGCCGACTCTCCTGAGAGGACCAACGTCGCATGTTGCCGGATCGCCCGGAACAGCAGATAGAGCGAGCTGTCTTTATCGCCCAAAGTGAACGGCAGATCGCGCGCGTGGAGAGTGCTTGCCCGCACGTCAGGCTCCATGAGCTCGTGCGCTGACAAAGTGATGTTCATGTGGTCCGTGGTAAGGAAACTTGCCACTTCCTGCACGTACGGACCGTCAGGTGTGGCGTGCCTCGGGTAGGCGGTAAAGTTCTCGGTGTAGCCGACGAAGTCGAGGGCGAAGGATCGAATCCGTTCGCCGTTAAAGCGCGCGGCTAATGCGGTCAAAGCCGAGGAGTCAAGCCCGCCCGACAACAATGTGCCTAGCGGCACGTCGGCGATCAGTTGCCGCTGAATCGTGTCCTCAAGCAACTCCCGGACGCGCCGGACGGTGGTAGGCACGTCGTCGATGTGACCACTGTCCGTGAGCTGCCAATAGGTCATCTGTTGGATGCCGTCGCGGTTCACGCGGACAATCTGGCCTGGCCGCACCTGATGCATACCGCGGTACACGGTGTTATGCGGGTCGGCGACGAAAGACAGTGTGCTCCGAAGCCCGTCGATGTCCATGACGCGTTCCGCGAGACCATTGGCGAGGATCGCCTTTGGCTCCGAGCCGAACAAAACCCCATTCTGGGTGGGATAGTAGTAAAGTGGCTTAATGCCGAGCCGATCGCGTACGAGAAGCAGCTCGCGATTCGCGGTGTCCCAGAGTGCGTAGGCGAACATTCCGTTTAGTTCGCTTACCGCGGTGCAGGGGTCGTCTCGACCCCACTCGCGGTGGGCGTGCAACAGCACTTCTGTGTCGCTGCTCGTGTCGAACCGATGGCTGAGGGCAGTGAGCCGTTCGCGCAGCTCGCGGTAGTTGTAAATCTCGCCACTGTAGACGAGCACCAAGGTGGGTCGGCCGTCTTCCTCGATCGCCATCGGCTGGTGACCGCCCTGAATATCGATGATTGCCAAGCGGCGATGTCCCAGTGCCGCGGGCCCATCGATCCAGGTCCCCTCGTCGTCCGGACCACGATTGGCCATGGTGGCCGTCATATCGACAAGCTCCCTTCGCGCTTTCGGACTTCCTAGGTCACGCTCGAAATCAATCCAACCACAGATGCCGCACATATTTTGCCTCCTTATCTAGGTAACTGCGGCGCAAACTCAGGCATCGGCGCCACCGCATTGCGCGAACGCGCGACATCCTTTACGGCCGCGCCATCGGCTCAACTCGAGTAAGCTCGATTCGTCGTGACGGCTTGCTGACACGCAGGGCGAAACGGGGTAGCGAAGCATTGCCCTTCTCCTCGACCTAGCCGTTATCACGCGATTTCTCGGAGGGTCAGGAACATTGCCTCCGTAACGCGCAGATCGTCCTCAGTGTCGATCTCATACCACCTGACGTCATCACATCTCGCCGCGGCGATCTGCAGGTCCTTCTTCTTTATCAGATCGGACAGCAGCTCTTCAGTATAGGATTTTACGGCGCCACCGCCGATGAGATCGTCGAGATGTGGCACGATCGTGTCGCGCAGATCGTTGGCAGAAAAACGGATCAGGTTCATCGTCTTGAACAGCCGTGGCGAGGCGTCGGCCAGGTTGGCGGCCGTCTGCTTCATCCGCACGTCGGCGATGTAGCCGTTTTCTGTCAGGACAACAGCGGAGCCTTCCATCGACCAGTCGAAAGGTGCGACTGCCGCAACATTTTCCGCATCTCCCGTTTCGAGGTAGCGCAGGGCATTCAACTCGAAAAAGACATCCCCCTCCAGGAGGTAGATGTCCCCGGTCAGCAGCGTATCTCGTGCCAACCAGAGGGAATACGCAGTGCCCGTCTTGTCGAAGACCCCAGACTCCACATAATTAATTTCGAGATTGCCGAAGCGATTGCCGCAGGAGCACTGGATTGCATCCTTGCGGTAGCCAACCACGATGGTGACTTCCTCTACGCCCACGGCTTCGAGGTTGCGCAGCGCATTGTGAATGATGGGCGTTCCATTTACCTCAATGAGCGGTTTCGGCCTCAGGTCGGTCAAAGGTCGCAGACGAGATCCACAACCTGCGGCAAGTATGACTGCCTTCTTGGGAGCATTTTTCATCGTCGTAGTTCCTTTTTGTTGGCGTCGTCACCATGACCTTGTCATTGCCAGGCGTTCAGACCCTTAACGAGCCGGGCGCGGCCGGTTTTCAGCTTATCGGCAGGTGCCCCGTAGGAGACGCGAAGCCCAGCCGAGTCACCAAAGTCCGTCCCCGCAGCCACGCCCATTTCCATCAGCAGAGCGTTCACCACATCATCTCGCCGCCAGTCAGATTGATGATCTCTTTTCCCGCGTCCGCGGCCGCCTTGGCCGCTGCGCGAGCCACTGCCGTTCCCGACGATTTGAACAAGCTTGTCCGTTGCGCAAGCATACGCGCGCCCCCAAGATTTTGACGATCTAAAATTGCGCCGGCCCCGATGAGGCGCGCGCGGCTACAGATGCTTCGGCAAATAGCGATCTTCAGCCGATGCCAATTCGTCATATCGCAAGAGACCAAAGACGTCCTCAAGCGTGGCGACTTCCGGCTCGACTCCGGCAACGCTTTCTTCGGCTGCGATGCGAGCGCACACCGCTCGCATCCCGGCGACTGCAGCCCGCATCGCATGATTGGCCCAGATCACCGTCGAGATGCCGGCATCTCGATAAGCCGAGACCGGCGTGCGGTAGTATTTCGTCGGCACAATCACGATCGGAAGCTTCTGCCACTCTTTCGCGAAAGCCATAATCTCGTCCGCATCTGTCTTACGTGAATGGATCAGGATCGCGTCGGCGCCGGCATCGGCATAGGCGTCTGCACGGCGTAAGGCTTCGTCCAGACCGTAGCCGGCGATTAGCGCTTCGATGCGAGCGACGAGCACAAGGTCGTTCCCGGTGGTGTCTTTGACTGCCCTCAAGCGGCCGGAAAACTCATCGATATCTACGAGCGGGTGACGGTTTCCCACGAAACTGTTCCTCTTCGGGAAAGCCTTGTCTTCAAGGCAGACGCCGGCGGCGCCGTGCTGCAAAAGCTTTGTCGCCAATAGACGGGCGTTGTTGAAATTGCCGAACCCAGACTCGCCGTCAACCAGGATCGGTAGTCCGCTCGCATCGACCATCCGCTCTACCGCGTCGACAACTTCGGTCCAACTTGCCTCGTTTGCATCGCGATAGCCCAGTGCCGAAGAGATCGAAAGTCCGGATGCCCATAGTCCCTTAAAGCCAGCCTGCTTGACGATGGCCGCAGAAAGTCCGTCATGAGCTTCCATGAGGAAAGACAGTTTCCCGGAGCAAACGAGATCACGGAGCATCTTCGTCGGGTTATCGAGCGGACCCAACGGTCTGCCTATGAAAACTGTCTGGTTCATTGTCACTCCTCCTTCATAAAGCCAAAACTAAGGTTGAATGCTTCGCTGGAGAAAAGCAATGGATAGATGAATTTATATTTGATATATATAGAGTAATGAGCCAACGTTCCATGAAATAACAACGCACAACAGTAGGAAATAAAAAGATATACTAGATCGTATGTCGACAAATATATCATGGTGACTCTCAATCGAGGGGATTGCTTTGGGCCGCACGGCGCAACTTATGCAACGTATGCCGATCGAGCCATGCGATAGGTACTGATCGTCATCGCCTGATATGTGGGCTAGCCAACGAACAGTCTGGCTCCTGAAGGAGCTGATCCAATGGAGCCTCGACAAAGGAGAGGACTGACATGTGGTTTTGTGAAAAGGCCGCCGAATGTCGCGGGGTAGACATACCAAAAAAAAATCTTTCTGACCCAGTGACGCGCGCAAAGGCCGAAACAGCCTACGATGCTGTACTTCAATCGCTATACAGCTACGCCCTCGCCCCAGGGCAGCATCTCAGTGACCAGGATCTGGCGTTCAAACTTAACATCGGCCGAACTCCCATTCGCGAAGCACTTATTCGACTTGCTGCTGAAGAAAAAATCATAGCCCTTCCAAAAAGAGGCTACTTCACGAGGCCGCTCATCGAGCACGCTCTAATGGACTCATATGTCGTGGCGCGCGAAATCCTAGCGTTTGCACTGTTACGCGGACGACCGCAAGCTCGCTACCAAACCGCACGCTGTGATGAAGAGTCCCCAGCAAAACTCGCGTTTCGAGCGGAGGCCATCTTCACCGAGATCGCGCAGAAGTCGTCCAATTGCGAGATTTGTCACATCATAGAGAAGTTCTCTTTTTGCACCCACCCTTTGCGTGTAGCAATAACTACATCACAACGTTCAATTTCTTTCAGGAGAAGTCTTGATGGGCTGGCCGACGCAATGGCGCAACTCGGCAACGCAACCAGCGTGGTGAAATCGGCGCTAATGAGCCACCTCGACTTAGAGCAAGGTTTTCTTTCGGATGTTGTGCAAGACATCAATGCACGATGGCTAACGAGCACTACCCTTGCCGCAAGAAGCTCCTAGCAATTCGCTTATCTATGGTGAGAATGTACCGCGATCTCGATTTGATCAACGCTCGATCTGCGCAAGCTTCAGCCGGTACAAAAGGCGCGGCACGATGCAAATTCAGGGTCCGGTGCGCACTTCGGCGCCGTACAATGATGTTTGTTGGCGTTACGTTTGTCGGCCCTGTTGGCAAATTAGGCGCGAAGAATTGGTGAAATCCGCAACTTGGAGGCAGCTGGAGCAGGTCAGATCGCGGGCGAGCGCAGAAGGTTCAAATGGTGCAGCGAGTTCTGGGAGGAAAGAATGGGGCGCATGGCTCCGGCTTTAGTGATGACCGTTGTTTTGCCGTTTCCGACGTTTCTCGCTGCCAGCTCCGATATCATAAGCCAGCCAGGAAGTTTGCTCGCAGCAGAAGGGCAATCTGCAATAATGGATCTGTCAGCGCTCGCAAGAAATCATGCAAGGCATAATTGGTTGAGGTCGCCTTACTCGGATTGGGGCCAGCGGATATAGAGCACCGATTCCTCGCCAGTGCTCGTGCCGCACAGGATCACATGGCGTGGAACCACGCGGCGGCCAATTCTGTCACCGACGGCCGCAAAAGCTTCCTTCGAAGGTAACGCCCGGGAACAATCTCCGCAGCGGATATGTTCCGACTTCGTTCGAGGCGTGATAGCACATCGGAGAGGAGAATTCGAATGACGACACGCGACCACGGCGCCGTACTTGAAGACGCCGCTGATTGCATTGGCGACATGTCCCTCGCCGATCTGCCGATCATATTGCGACGAGCTGCGCTGATGCTCCGAAATGCCGGCTCGGTTCCCATTGATGAACAAGTTGAGGAGGCGATCGACAGCATTGCCGACGAACTCGGCAAAACCCGCAACGACGTGATCCGCTATATCATCAAGGAATGTTTGGAGACAAACGTCTACCTCCCGGTGCAGGTGCTGGATGACGATGGCGATGTTGAAGGATCGGCTTGGGAGCGGCCGGATGGCGACCGAGGCTAGTTTGATACTAAGAGGCGACGTATGACTTTTGCTTGTGTGAGGAGGGTCAATACGGAACTGTCGTCAGGGTGACATTTTTTTCTCCGGCGGTTATTGCGGCATCCACGGTCTGAGCCCGATTGCGCGACGCGGCTCGTTGCCAAGCCAAATCCAACTTATATACCGGAGCCGCCGTTGTTGTGATTGACGACCATATTATGAAAGAACGCTCCGCAACGGGAAGGTGCCATGATTAGGGTAATGCTATTTGAAGTCGGCAATGTCGTTAACTAAAGCCGACCGTGATGCGGCCTGTCTTAGTAGCGAAATGTGGTGATGTGGGTCGCTCTCACATGCTTTCCGTCGGTCCAATCACGGAGCCGGTTTGGATGCGCAGCGTTGATAATGATCCCCGAGGCGCCTCGCAACGACATGAAATGGGCCGCACAAGCATCGATTGACGTATGACCAAGCTCAGCTAGATCATGGGCATCAATCTCTTTTATGAGCGCTTCGGGATCATGAGTTGCCGCGTCGCGATAGATACCGTCCACATCGGTCAGCATTGCCAATAGAGGAGCGTTCGTTACCCAAGCAATCCATGCGGCAACAGCATCGGACGTAATGTCCCAACTCCAATCAACCGGATCCGTCGTGAAGAGCATGCGTGACGGAAGCAGAACTGGAATTTTGCCAACCTTTGCCAGGCGCCGGCATTCGCCCAACGTCGCGGACGGAACAAGATTAGCGGAGAAGGCTCGATGCGCCAGCAAATATCCCGTCTGATCTCGGGCGAGAGCGCGCGCGCGAGGGGCCGTAAACGGCGCCGGAGCATATGCTGTGTCAGCAGCCTCAATGGCTTTGTCCTGAGAGCCTCTGCCAGGGACCACCAAAATTCGATCGCCACGCTGGACCAAGCGCTCGAGCTCCGCAACAGCCGCCCTACACACCGACAGATCATGCATGAGGCTTCCGCCGAACTCGACAACCATCGAAAAGCCGCGTGAGGGAAAACTTTCGGCGAACATGTTCTGAAGCTCCCCTCCCGCTGCTTAAGCCATATCGACATCCGCGGGGATTTCCGAAGTCAGTTTCTGACGTGCATCTGAGATTTTCTGGAAAGAGGCAGCGTTCGATTGCTTCATTTCCACGTCACTTTGCGGAACAAGCTCGGTCACGTTGATCATTATGCCGAGAAGCTTCGTCACGCTCAAAAAGTCGCTCTTCCATCATGTTCCACGCAGATCTCCACTGAACGCTGCTGGAGAAATCTCGACCTGGCGACGACCTTTCATATTTGCTAGGAAGCTCAAGCGACCATGCCTTTCCATTTAGTTGTAGACCTCCAACATCCCTGCGCTTCGTTAACACAGGAATATGTGTCGGCAGCATACTTTGCGTCGCGATTGAACGGCTTCAAAAACCGTGCCAACCGTGCAGGACGAGTTCGCAAGGATTTTCTCCGTGTTTCTCCATGAGTAAAGCCGCCGACAGCGAAAGGTCGCAGAAGCCGATAAAAGCGCGTCACGCAGATTAAACGCGCAAGCATTGTCCAATTTGTCGGGTAGGCGACAGAGGCTTTGTTAAGTCAATCTCGTTTGCATTCCCTTAATGGCTTGAAATCACACGCGGAAACCGTCTCTTCGGCTACGCTGGTCGAGTTGGCACGGTTTTTGATGCTGTTCAGCGTTGTGGCGGCGAAAGCTGCCGGCCGGCGATCGTTTATTGGATGACCGTCGGACGGGAGGAAGTAGGCGCCGTATCAAATCGTCAGATTTGCATTTTGTCGAAGAAGGAAATCAATGGAAACCAGAAGACCGATCGGTCTGTCGGGCCGCCACCCGAATAATGTTCAACGTCGGCCGATCGCCGCCACCGGACTTCCAGCCGGACGAGAGCCTGATAGTCGGGAAACGTGTTATCGGACCACCTCGCGTCGATTGAGGTTCAAGACGCGGCGCGTCTTCGATCGTCCATCGGCCGCGAACATCCTGCAATCGTTGCCGCGTCACTCAACGCACGAAAACGCCTCTACCAATCTTAGAATTTGCGACAAAGCGATGCGCCACGAACAAATTACCGAATTACTCGATCGCGAGGCGATCCGAGACTGTCTTTACCGATACTGCCGCGGGATAGATCGGGCAGATGAGCCGGCGCTGCGCAGCGCCTACTGGCCCGATGCGCATGATAATCACGGGGCCTATTCCGGCTCCGCTGAGGGTTTCATAGAGTTCGCGCTGGGTGTCTTCAAGACCGAACCGCGCAATTTCCACCAGATCACCAACGTTCTGATCGAGTTCATCGATCCGGCTAGGGCTGCCGTCGAGAGCTACTTCACTGCGCTGCAACGCGGACCGGACGGCGCGAGGACGGTACGTCAGGTCCTCTTGTGCGGCCGCTATTGCGACCTGTTTCAGAAAAGGGACGGGGAGTGGCGCATTGCCGAGCGGACCGTTGTCTACGATTGGGTCGAGGAGCAGACCGCGCCGGCGACCTCCGAGGTGGAGCGCTTCGGTCTCCGGCAGCCTATCGGAGCATCCTATCCGACCGATCCGATCTATGCGCTCGGGAAACGTCGTTCAGAGACGTGAAGGTGTGATCCATATGGCGCAAATGCCTCGTGATGAGGGGTTTCAGATCTTGATCGGCGACGGAGCGGAAATCACATGACCATTCTGTCTATTGCCATGTCGTGGGTGATTGCCCGGCACACATGGACCGGTAAAAGCTCAGGAGAATTCTCATGAAACGGCAAGGACGCGTCGTCATCATTACAGGCGCCGCAGGCGGGATCGGCCGCGCCTTGGTCGATGCCCATGTCGCTGCAGGAGACATTGTCGTTGCCGCGGATCTCCCGGGCAGCGGCGTGCTTGAACTGGTTCGAGCTCTTGACCCAGTGCATATTGGACTTGAATTCGATGTCTCGCAAGAAGAAGACATCCTTGCCCTTTATGAGAGGATCGACGCGCAGTTCGACCAGATCGACGTTCTCGTCAACAATGCGGGGATAGGACCCAGTATGGCTGCGACTGCCGACACCGGCATCGACGCCTTCCGACGTGCATTGGCGGTAAATCTCATCGGGCCTTTCGTCATGGGTCGCGAAGCCGCGCGGCGGATGCGGCCAGGTGCATCTATCATCAATGTTGCCTCCATGGCGGGCATGCTTGGCAATCCGAAACGCAACGCCTACGCAGCTTCGAAAGCGGGCCTTATCTCGATTACGAAATCGCTCGCCTGCGAGTTGGCCTCTCTTGGCATCCGCGTGACGGCAGTGGCGCCGGGATATGTACGCACGCCGATGGTCGCACAATTGGAATGCGCGGGCCAGACGAACTTAGCGGCGGTTCGCAGCCGCGTGCCGATGGGGCGCATGGCGCGTCCGGAGGAAATTGCACGAGTCGTGCTGTTTCTCGCCAGTGCGGACGCGCATTCTATTAACGGCACGGTGCTGACAATTGATGGGGGTTGGATGTCCTTCAACCAGCCCGGCCGCGCGCACCCACGCGTAAGCGGCACACCACGAGCCGAACTCTTGCGTCCGCCAGAACGGAGCGACAGGCGGATCGTCCTCGTCACAGGGGGAGCAACCAGCATAGGTGCAGCCATCATTCGCCGCTTTAGAGCAAACGGCGATACCATCGTCATTGTCGACAAAAACGGGGCCGCCGCGGCGCAGTTCGCAACAGCTCTCGGTGGCGAGCACATGGGCAAATCCGTGGACGTCACCATCGAAGCGGAGGTGGTTGCGCTCTTCGACGATTTGCGCGAGCGGTTCGGGCGGCTGGAGGTCCTCGTCAACGGCGCAGCTTGGCCCGATAGTTGCTCTTCGGGAGTTGAGCAAACGCCTGCCGAGATCGCACGCATCATTGATGTCAATCTCACCGGTGCCTTCGCCTGCGCGCGTGAGGCAATCAAGATGATGCGGCCCGGCGGGGTGATCCTGAATATCGGGTCAATCGACCGCTCCCTGACGATTGCCCAACGCCATGCGTATGGTGCATCAAAAGCGGGGTTAGAAATGCTGACCCGCTGCATGGCTGCCGAACTCGGACCGGTTGGCATTCGGACAGCCACGATCGCACTTGGCTTTATTCACACACCTGATGTTGCACAGGACGCGATCAGCCGCCGCGACCCGATCGGCGAGATGGTGGCACAGTCCGAAGGCGTGGCTAACGCAGCATTCTTCCTGGCTTCGCCAGATGCTTCATATGTCAACGGTTCGACGCTCTACGTGGGCAGCAGTTGAACCTCGTTTTGACGATATGGGATTCTCTCACGATCAGGAACATTCGAGGAGATCGAAAAATGAAGATCCACCGTGCGCCAGAGATTGTGCGGAGGGTCATCGAAGACGACAGTTTTAAGGAGCGCCCGCGACTGGCGAATGGCAAGCAAATTTCCCTCGAAACCCCGAATACCGAAAAAAGGGAATCGGCATCAAGGCCAAGGACAATTCGCGCGCCCGCCGGCCATCCCCTGACGGGCCCAACCTCAATGAGGAAACGTTATGGAATTTGCGACATTCATCCTTGCCTCCCAGCGTGGCTATCATCAATCGTCCGAGAGTGTCATCCGCAACTCAATCGAACAGGCAGTCCTTTCGGAGCAGGCTGGCTTCAACACCGCGTGGTTTGCCGAGCACCACTTCAACAACTATAGCCTGGTTCCATCGCCCTTGATGATGGTGGCGCATTGCGCCGGCCGGACGAACTCCATCCGCCTCGGCACCGGTGTCTGCGTGTTGCCGCTCTATCAACCGCAGCGTCTGCTTTCCGAGATCGGCTTCGCCGATATCGTTTCGAGTGGTCGCCTGGAGCTTGGCGTCGGCTCCGGATATCAGCAATTCGAGTTCGAGCGCTTCGGTGTCGATATCGATGCGGCGCCCGCTGTTTGTTCGGAATACCTGGACGTCCTTCTTAAGGGCCTTAAGCAAAAAATCTTCGAGCACGACGGTCAATATATAAAAATACCTTCGACGGCGATTTCGGTGCGGACCGTCCAGAAGCCGACCCCTCCGATCTGGATCGCTACCGCCTCCGGATACAGCATGGGCCGGGCTTATCGCGAGGGACACAATCTCTTCGTGACGGCATTCCACGACGGCTTGGACGCTTTGAGCACGCTGCGTGACAACATCGAGAAAGCAGCACTATCAAAAAATAAGGACGTTGCGGACGCCAAGATATCGCTGTTGCGTTGTTGCTATGCCAGCGACAACGAGACGGAGATCAACAGCTATCTCGATAACGCCCGTTTCCAGCGTCGGCTATCCGAAGCGCTTCATCAGCGCCGCCAGCAGAGCCAGGACGGCTATCTGCTGCAGGAAACCCCAACGCAACAGGACCTGTCGTTTCAGACTATGCGCGACAATCTGCCGGTCGGCAGTGTAAATCGGGTGATCGATCGCCTGCTGGAAGAGATCAGTGTGCTGAAGCCGTCCCAGATCGCAATGCACTGCCAATTGGGCGATTTCGATCATCAGACGATGCTGCGGCAAATTGAGCTCTGGGGAGACACGATCATTCCGGCTGTCAACAAATCGCTCGGTCACGCGCCCGGGATGACGGAATAGGCACTTCCTGAGATTAGGCTGTAATTTCTGATGATGAGTTGTTCGGACCATGACTGAAATCGACCCCGCACCACCGCGAGCGGGCCTCGTTGACGATGCCCGGTTCTGGCCTCGGGAGACCGCAAGCTAGACTTTGGCGAATTCGCCACGATAAATTGTCGCAACTTAGACCGCGGTGTCGACCTCCTTCAGTCAGCCAGACCCAGAGTCTCGAAGTGAAACGGGCCGCGCACCCCGGCGGAAAAACGCTCAGCCGCGTTGAGAGCCATTTCCAACCTATCGCGGGGCGGAGAGCTTGACGATGCAAAGAGCGCGCCCAGTGCAATTTGCTGACCGCATCCGCAGGCGTCAAAGCCATCGATCGCCTCGCCAACCTGATAATCGTCATCGATCCTGAAAAGCCTTCCGGCATAGCCGACGAGGAAGGTGCCGCCGAGCTCGGCATCGTTCTGCCGCCGTGCGTAGCCACCATCTTTCAGGCATTGGCGGAGCGCATTGACGAACTCCGTCACCATAAAGGCGTACACATCCGTTTCGGGGTGTCTTTTGGGTGGCTTGAAGGAATGTGCCAATAGCTGGCCCATTCTAAACGAAGAGGTGAATCCGAAGAGAAAGTCCTGCTTGCGGAACACCTTGCGATCGGCTCGGACGGTAAGCGAATAGCCGGCCACGCCAGCGCTATCGCCTCCGATATGAACAGATGCGTCGCTGACTAAACCGACAATACATGTCATCCGCGGCTGCTCCTCACGTCGGCTCTTTTTATAAAATCCAATGCGCCATCAGCAGCCGACCAGGATTTGCCGCATTCGCTGCCTCAGGCTCAACCAGCAAACAGCATGCCAACCAGCACACGGGGCCTCCCGCGGCCGTGATAGCTGCTCCACGGTCTTACCACTTCCTGGTTGGTCGATGGGATTACCAGACCCTGATGATGCCGGTGCGCTCTCGCCTGAAGCCGCAAGACTTCGTGATGGTTGTTGTTTGATCGAGGGACGCGGACGTCGGGTTTGTTCCGTCCGCGACACGGACTTGTTCGGCGAGCTGGCGCAGCCACGCCTAAGCCTTTGATTATCAGGTCATCCACGCTCTTTGCCGAGCTGGCACGGCTTTTGAAGTTCCTCTGTCGGGAGGTGGTAGGAATGGCCGATCTGTGACGACATCGATGCAACAGGACGCAGAGGAAAGCCATCATGCCAAGTCTGGCGCGGATACGCATTCGGCCGGGAAGGCAGATAGCGCCTGGCATCGGAACGCTCGATTGCTCAAGCAGGCGACCGTTCTACAATCGCTTGGCGCCGGTCGACGGCCGCTAATGGGCCTCTGGTTGGATTTCGATGAACATGTGCTTGCCGCAGTTTCGCGTTCGCTGGACAAGATTCGACGGCGGCAATCAGCCCTTCACAGGTCAATTTGCAGGCCGCGCCTTTCTCCGCTGCCGTCAGCCAAGCCTTCTCCTTGGAGGAGGGGAGAGGCGCAAGTTCCGTGCGGGCTTTCCGCGACCCCAGGCTAAGGGCGATCGGGCGAATGCATGGATCACCGGGATCATCGCCTGGCGGCCATCGAGTGATACCGATTTCTGGCAGGGCGAAATTCATTCGGTGGGCCAAAAACAGCCGCTTGTTTGCCACCACGTTCTCAACGCGGGAGGCTCAGCAACGCAAAAGCAAACGGAGACAAGACCATCCCCGGACAGATCGTCTGACGGGTGCCCGCCATCACAAGTTTACCGCTTCCTCGCACCACGAAATTCTTCTCGATTAGGAGTTGTTCGCACATGACTGTTATCGATCCTCGCCCGACGCTGAATGCCCCCGATGACGACCCTTATCTCTGGCTGGAAGACATCGATGGCGAGAGGGCCTTGAATTGGGTCACCGAGCAATCGGCGCGAACGCTGGCACGCTTTGGCGGGCCGGGGTTCGAAGGAGACCGCGATACGCTCACGGGGATTTTCGATCGCCCTGACAAGATTGCCTGGGTCATGCGCCGCGACAAATACCTCTACAATTTCTGGCGAGATGCCGAAAATCCGAGAGGTTTGTGGCGCAGAACAACGCTTGCCGCCTACTTAACGGCAAAGCCGGAGTGGGAGATCGTTCTCGACGTGGATGCCCTCGCCAAGACCGAAGGAAAGGACTGGATTTGGGGCGGCGCCTCGGTCGAACCCGGAGACGTGAAAGAGCCGTCCTTCGCCTGTCGCTCGGTGGCGGCGATGCGGTCGTGCATCGCGAGTACGATCTAACCGCACGAAGCCTCATCCCAGACGGCTTCAATCTGCCGGAGGCCAAAGGCCACATCGCCTGGCTCGATCACGACACTCTTTTGCTTTCCAGTGCTCTTGGCGACGGCATGGCCACGCGCTCCGGCTATGCGCGCACCGTGCGATTATGGAGGCGTGGTGCAGATCCGCTCACCGCGCCGGTTATCTTCGAGACGAGTTTCGATTCCATGCTCGTATTCGGCCATCTGGATCGCACCGCGGCGAGCGAACGCGTTTGGTTCACCGAGCGACGCGCCTTTTTCGATGCAATCGGCTGGATCGGCGACAGGAGCGGTCCGAAGACGCAGATCGATCTTCCTCGAGATGCTAGCTGGGACGTCTTCGGTGATTGGCTGGCGGTGAAGTTGCGTAACGCATGGACGGTCGCAGGAACGGGGATTGCAAGGCCTCGACCGCCAGATATGACGGTCGCAGTGCATTCCAGTTAAGCTGTCCGACATTGCGATCGGTCAGAACTGGATCGGCGCCTGAACGGCTGCCTGTCTAGCGAAGCACCGGTTCTCCATGGAAGCGGCGCTTTGATGGTTTTGAGACGCCAAATCCGACCTCCATCATCAGCCGCGGCCTCTGTTTTGCCAAGGTGCCCATATGAAAGCCGAAAGGATCCTCGACGAAGCCAGAACCCGCCTTGCCGGTCAAAGTGATGGCATTTTCTTCGCCATAGAAATCCAGCACCTCATGCGCAGGATGGCCGACGAGCAGCGTCAATTGATGCTTCAAACGCCGACGGTTGTGGCTGCCGCGCACGTAGACATGCGGGCCGGAATCGGCATCGACGTCGGAAAGATAAAAGAAAAACTTCAGCATTCGCCAATCATCAAGATCGAAGTGAAACTTGAAGGAAGCGCGGCTCAGATCCGCGTCCGAGGCTTTTTTTGTTGGAAAGCTCCACCACGTCCGCGTGGTGATCAATCTTGCATTGCCGCCGAGATAATGCCTTGCGACGTCCAGAAGCAGCGGATCTTGCTGAACGGCAACGACGGCGTCACATCGTAAAACCCGTTCGTAATGGTGGCCGCTCAGTATCGTGCGACCGAGCCATTGCTCGGTTTCGGTATGGTCACCGGCCAGAAAATCAAGCCTGCGGTCGAAATTGCCGAAGCAGGGCGTCTCATGTCCAAAACGTGCAATTTCCTCGTGAATTGCGGTTGGTAGGGTCAAGCCGGCAAATATGCCCGTTTGTCTCAGTTCGGCTGCGATCGTTTTTGCCTTGAGATCGCCAAACATCGAGGGCTTGCGACTTTCCGGCCGCGGCACTGGTCGTGCGGTCAGCCAATGCGCCTTGCGCACCGGCATCGTGCGTGCCAGCAGGAACATTGGGAGCCAGGCCGGATTCTCTCGCATATCCGTCAGATAGGTTGGAATTCGGGACGCGATGCGGCGAAAAACGCCGCCGTTGCGCGCGATCGTTTCGAGGTCCTTCGGATTGGAGTTTGCGGAACTGAGCATTCGATGGCCTTTCATGGATGATAGAATTTCCCCCGTGCCGGTAAGAACCTCCACGCGATGCGTTATTCTCGGCAAAGCTTAAGTGTTCCTGTTCGATGCTTCGAAAAACCCGCGAGATCAGCGGAACATTTTTGCGGTCGACCGGGCGACGGAATATTCAAACGCGGCACGCTCTCGCACGCCGCCTTTGTTGTTCTCTTCCAGGGTAGGATTCGTTCAAGGGAATGTGTCGTTGCTCCTCTCATCGAAACTAGATTTGATACCTAGACCAATGAACGAAAGTCCGCGGTACCGACTTTGATTCCATGTCTCAACAATATTTCTCCTCGTGTTACTCGTGCCAAATGCGAGAATGCGATCAAAGTGGCAGGCATTTGGACCGACCTTGTGACTGAGTTGTTTTGAGTCGCCTATCGGTTGGCGGCTTGCTTTTGTTACTCCAATGCCCCACAGGCTTGGCAAATGGATTGTTTAGATGGGGCGCATTCACGACGTGGATAAACCAAGACATAGTTCCACGATTGGAAGGTTACCGCGGACTGCGACCTACGCTTGATGCCGGCGCACACCGGCATTTTTGCATGGCATTTTCTTGTTGAAGACTCCGGCCGGATATCAGATGGCTAAGGCGTTTAGGACTGGTGGATTGAGCGGGTCCTGGATTTTCCCTAAACGCGCTCTCGGTGATCAACCCCTTTGGCGAACCGTTTTGCTGAAGCGGCAGTTGGTATGTTCTCCCGCGCCGGTTTGCCACGATCGCGCCGGCATTCTTGGAGTAATGAAGCGAATGTTTTCCGGCAATCGCGAGGGGCCGGAGACCTTTAATGTCAAGGTTCTGGCTTGGTTCGAAATTTTAGCCGCACCTCGCAATGCCCGGAGCCGTGCCTTGACAAGCGACCTCTTGAAACGCCCAACGAGGCAGACCTGATGCAATCCCTCAGACCGGCATCCGATCGTTTCGGCCGAACCCCCACGCAAATGTGCACTCGATCTACTTGATTTCGGCCGATTTATATTCTTTCAATGGGCATGATGATCGATGGCATGGATGGCATGCGTCCACGCTATGGATGAAGGAAAACATGCGTTTTAAAGGCCTTGATCTAAATCTCCTCGTCGTGCTTGACGCCCTCATGACCGAGCGTAACCTCACGGCAGCCGCACGCAGCATCAATCTCAGCCAGCCGGCAATGAGCGCGGCCGTCGCCCGGCTGCGGACATATTTCCGCGACGAGCTCTTTACGATGGCTGGCCGTGAACTTGTCCCAACGCCGCGTGCGGAAAGGCTCGCCTCGCCAGTGCGCGAGGCTTTGCTCTATATCCAGCTTCCATTATTTCCTGGGAGCCGTTTGATCCCACTCAATCTGATCGTTGCTTCAAGATCATCCTCTCCGACTACGTCACGCTTGTGTTTTTTGAAATGGTCGTTGAGCGCCTGGCGCGGGAGGCTCCCAGCGTCAGCTTCGAATTTCTGTCAGTTTCCGACGAATTCGAGGAGCTCCTCCGGCGCGGCGATGTCGACTTTCTGATTAAGCCGGAAGTGTTCATGTCGAAACATCCGCATGCCGCACTGTTCGACGACATATTCGTCGTAACCTGCGGGACGAACAAACAGCTGTCCGAGCCATTTACATTCGAGCAATACATGTCGATGGGCCATGTTGCGGTCAAGTTTGGAAATACGCGCAAGCCGGCCATCGACGAGTGATATTTGCACGAGCACGGTTTCAAGAGACGTGTTGAGGTCGTCGTACAGTCCTTCAGCATGATCCCACCCATTTTGTCGGGTACCAACCGCATAGGAACCATGCCCCTGCGGCTCGCGCAATATTGTGCAAAAACGACGCCCCTGCGGATCGTCGAGCTCCCGCTGCCGATCCCCGCATTGACAGAGGCCGTCCAATGGCCGGCACTTCACAATACCGATCCGGCAAGCCTCTGGATGCGGGAGACGTTAATGCAGGAGGGAGCTCGCATGGTTTCGCCGCGCGCCACGGAACATCAAAGCGCTCCGAGAACTAAGCCCGGTCGTTTCAAAGTCTCCGCCGGGTGAAAACACTGCTCGTTTCACGCGGCTGCGACGTGCGCAAAGCCGGCGAATAGTTCCGGTGTCTCAGCCTACACTCGACGGCCGGCAAGACGATTGCCGTGCTCATGCAGATGTCCGCGTTTTGCCGGTCCACCTGATACGAATGGAGCTCGCACGCTACGCCTCGTCTTTACTGAGGAACGCGAAGCTCGCTGATCCTGCTGCTGGTCGCTGCAAATCTGCGGCCCCCGATCGTCAGCCTTTCTCGGCTTCAGGTAAGGCCTCCGACACCCTGCGTCCGATTTGTCGGACCCGCGACACAGGCTTGTCCACTCCGGCCTTTTGTTTGCTTCAGCCTAAATAGCTGAAAAACAATCAAGAGGGTTTTCCTTCCAGTCGACCGCCACATTGGCACGAGTTTTGAAACGCTTGCCTGCGGGCGGCCCGAGCTGCCAACCGAATTCCGCGATGGATGGAACGAAAGAAGGAAGGCAACATGTCAGCTTTGCGTCAAATCGCATTCTACGGCAAGGGGGGCATCGGTAAATCCACGACCTCCCAAAATACGCTCGCAGCCCTCGTCGATCTCGGGCAGCAGATCCTCATCGTCGGCTGCGATCCCAAAGCCGACTCCACCCGCCTGATCCTGAACTCGAAGGCGCAGGACACCGTCCTGCATCTGGCGGCAGAGGAAGGTTCGGTGGAAGACCTCGAACTCGAGGACGTGCTCAAAATCGGATATAAAGGCATCAAGTGCGTGGAGTCCGGCGGCCCGGAGCCGGGCGTTGGTTGCGCCGGTCGCGGCGTCATCACCTCCATCAACTTCCTCGAAGAAAACGGCGCCTACGACAATGTCGACTATGTCTCCTATGACGTGCTCGGCGACGTGGTGTGCGGCGGCTTCGCCATGCCGATCCGCGAGAACAAGGCCCAGGAAATCTACATCGTCATGTCCGGCGAGATGATGGCGCTCTATGCGGCAAACAACATCGCCAAGGGCATCTTGAAATATGCCCATGCAGGCGGCGTGCGGCTCGGCGGTCTGATCTGCAACGAGCGCCAGACAGACCGCGAAATCGACCTCGCCGAGGCGCTGGCTTCCAGGCTCAATTCCAAGCTCATTCACTTCGTGCCGCGCGACAACATCGTCCAGCACGCCGAACTCAGGAAAATGACAGTCATCCAGTATGCGCCGGAGTCCAAACAGGCCGGAGAATATCGCACGCTGGCTGAGAAGATACATGCCAATTCGGGTCAAGGGACCGTCCCGACCCCGATCACCATGGAAGAGCTCGAGGACATGCTGCTCGACTTCGGCATCATGAAGACCGACGAGCAGATGCTTGCCGAACTTCAGGCCAAGGAATCGAAGGTGGCGGTCGCCCACTAACTGCCGCTTTCGACAGGACGCGCCGGCGCCCCGACCCGGCGCGTCCTTCCCCGAGAACGCGCCTTTGCGCGCGGCATCAACCGAACCTTAAAAGAGGGCAGGCCCAATGAGCCTCGACTACGAGAATGACGGCGCTTTACACGAAAAGCTCATCGCGGACGTGCTGTCGCAGTATCCGGACAAAGCGGCCAAGCGCCGCAACAAGCACCTCAGTGTTGCAACGGGGAGAGACGGGGCCGACGAGGAGGACAACGTCCTTTCCGAATGCAGCGTCAAATCGAACATCAAATCCATTCCGGGCGTCATGACGATCCGCGGCTGCGCCTATGCCGGATCCAAAGGTGTGGTGTGGGGTCCGATCAAGGATATGGTCCATATCTCACATGGGCCGGTTGGTTGCGGCCAATATTCCTGGTCGCAGCGTCGCAATTATTATGTCGGCACGACGGGGATCGACACCTTCGTAACGATGCAGTTCACCTCCGACTTTCAGGAAAAAGACATCGTTTTTGGCGGCGACAAGCGGCTGGAAAAGATCATTGATGAGATCCAGGAATTATTTCCGCTGAACAAAGGCGTCACCGTCCAGTCCGAATGCCCGATCGGTCTGATTGGCGACGACATCGAGGCGGTGTCGCGCAAGAAGGCGAGCGAATACGAAAAGACGATCGTGCCGGTGCGCTGCGAGGGCTTCCGCGGCGTATCGCAATCCCTTGGCCATCATATCGCCAATGATTCCATCCGCGACTGGGTTTTTGAGAAGACGGATGTCGAGTTCGAGGCGGGTCCCTACGACATCAATGTTGTCGGCGATTACAATATCGGCGGCGACGCCTGGGCCACGCGCATCCTCCTGGAGGAGATGGGGTTGCGCGTGGTCGGCAACTGGTCGGGAGATGCCACGCTTACCGAAGTGGAGCGTGCGCCCAAGGCCAAGCTCAACCTCATCCACTGCTATCGGTCGATGAACTACATCTGCCGGCACATGGAGGAAAAATACAGCATCCCGTGGATGGAATATAATTTCTTTGGTCCCTCGCAGATCGACGCCTCCCTGCGCAAGATTGCCAAGCATTTCGGGGCGGAAATCGAGGAAAAAACCGAAAGAGTCATCGCCAAGTACCAGCCATTGGTCGATGCCGTCATCGCCAAATACCGACCCCGCCTCGAAGGCAAGACGGTGATGCTCTACATCGGCGGTTTGCGCCCTCGTCACGTGGTCACGGCCTACGAGGATCTCGGCATGAAGATCGTCGGCACAGGCTACGAGTTCGGCCACAACGACGACTATCAGCGCACCGGCCACTACGTAAAAAAAGGCACGCTCATCTATGACGACGTGAGCGGTTACGAACTGGAAAAGTTCATCGAGGGAATTCGTCCCGATCTCGTTGGCTCCGGTATCAAAGAAAAGTACCCGGTGCAGAAGATGGGCATCCCGTTCCGGCAGATGCATTCGTGGGATTATTCCGGCCCGTATCATGGCTACGACGGTTTTGCGATCTTCGCCAAGGACATGGATCTCGCCATCAATAATCCAGTCTGGGATCTCTACGATGCCCCCTGGAAAAAAAAGGCCGCGCCGGCTGAGGCGGTTGCGGCCGAATGAGGGCCTGGCCTGTCTTGGAGCAGGGGCGGGCCAGGCTCTCCTGTCGGACTTGATCCGCACACCTGAAATATGACGTCCCTTTGCCGCCACCGGTGCGGCGCAATGAAAAGAAAGGTGATTACCATGCCGCAGTCGGCCGAAAAAATTCTCGACCACGCGCCCCTGTTCCGCGAGCCGGAATACAGGCAGATGCTCGCCGAAAAGAAGCTAAATTTCGAATGCCCGCACCCGGACGAGATCGTTGCCGATCAAAGCGAGTTCACCAAGACCTGGGAATACAGGGAAAAAAATCTGGCCCGCGAAGCGCTAGTGGTAAACCCCGCCAAAGCCTGCCAGCCGCTCGGCGCCGTATTCGCGGCCGCGGGCTTCGAGCGGACCATGTCCTTCGTCCATGGCAGCCAGGGCTGCGTTGCCTATTACCGGTCGCACCTATCGCGACATTTCAAGGAGCCTGCGTCGGCCGTGTCGTCCTCGATGACCGAAGACGCGGCGGTATTCGGCGGACTGAAGAACATGGTCGACGGTCTTGCCAATACCTACGCGCTCTACGATCCGACGATGATTGCCGTCTCGACCACCTGCATGGCGGAGGTCATCGGCGACGATTTGCACGGCTTCATCGAAAATGCCAAGAGCGAAGGCTCGGTCCCCGCGGACCTAGATGTTCCGTTCGCCCACACCCCCGCCTTCGTCGGCAGCCACGTCGATGGTTATGACGGGATGGTCAAGGGCATTCTGGAGCATTTCTGGAAGGGCAGGGAGCGAAAGGAATTCAATGGAACCATCAACATCGTTCCAGGATTCGACGGCTTCTGTGTCGGCAACAACCGCGAGCTTAAGCGCCTGCTCGACCTCATGGACGTGTCATATGCGCTCATTCAGGACGCCTCCGATCAGTTCGATACCCCGTCGGACGGCATGTACCGCATGTATGACGGCGGCACGACCATCGAAGACGTCAAGGACGCGCTCGATGCCGAAGCAACGCTGTCGCTGCAGCACTACAATACCCGCAAGACGCTGGAATATTGCAATGAGCTCGGGCAGACGACGGCCTCCTTCCATTATCCGCTGGGCGTCAAAGCGACCGACGAGTTGCTGATGAAAATCTCGGAGATTTCCGGCAAGGAAATCCCTACAACAATCGGCCTGGAGCGCGGTCGGCTTGTCGACGCCATGGCGGACAGCCAAGCCTGGCTGCATGGTAAGAAATACGCGATCTATGGCGATCCCGATTTCGTCTATGCGGTAGCTCGGTTCGTCATGGAGACCGGCGGCGAGCCGATTCACTGCCTCGCCACTAACGGCACATCGGCCTGGGAAGGCGAGATGAAGGCATTGCTTGCATCCTCGCCTTTCGGAAAGGATGCCAAGGTCTGGGCGGGCAAGGACCTCTGGGCGCTGCGCTCGCTGCTCTTCACCGAACCGGTAGACCTGCTGATCGGCAACTCCTACGGCAAATATCTGGAGCGTGACACCGGCACGCCGCTGATCCGCCTGACGTTTCCGATTTTCGACCGGCACCATCACCATCGTTTCCCGCTGATGGGCTACCAGGGGGGGCTGCGTGTCTTGACGACGATCCTCGACACGATCTTCGACAAGCTTGACCGCGAGACGAGCAAAATAGGTGTCACGGATTATTCCTATGACCTCACACGCTAACAGCAAAGACCCGCTTGGCACCCCCGACGTCTTGCGTTCGGCGTCTCAAACCGGCGCAAGCCGCTCGCTCGATGCCAGGATCCAGGAAGTCTTCGACGAGCCCGCCTGCGAGATGAACCGCGGCAAAGATGACAGCGTGCGCAAGAAGGGCTGCTCGAAGCCGCTCACTCCCGGGGCGGCGGCTGGCGGCTGCGCTTTCGATGGGGCCAAGATCGTGCTGCAGCCGATCACCGACGTCGCGCATCTCATTCATGGTACGCTCGCCTGCGAAGGCAATTCCTGGGACAACCGCGGTACTGCTTCGTCCGGCCCGACGCTTTGGCGCACGAGCTTCACCACCGATTTGACGGAACTCGACGTGGTGATGGGTCACGGCGAGCGGAAGCTCTTTAAAGCGATACGCGAGATCAAGGAAACATACGCGCCCCCGGCGATCTTCGTCTATTCGACGTGCGTTACGGCGCTGATCGGTGACGACATCGAAGCCGTCTGCAAGCGTGCTGCGGAAAAATTCGGGCTGCCGGTAGTGCCGGTCAACGCGCCCGGCTTTTCCGGCTCCAAGAACCTTGGAAACAAACTCGCCGGCGAGACGCTGCTCGATCATGTCATCGGCACCGTGGAGCCCGACGATGCCGGTCCCTACGACATCAATATTCTCGGCGAATTCAACCTCTCCGGCGAGTTCTGGCTGGTAAAGCCGCTTCTCGACCGGCTCGGCATTCGCGTGCGCGCCTGCATCCCCGGTGACGCGCGTTATCGTGACATTGCCTCGGCGCATCGTGCCCGGGCAGCGATGATGGTGTGCTCGACCGCCCTCATAAATCTTGCCCGCAAGATGGAGGAACTCTGGGATATTCCGTTCTTCGAAGGTTCCTTCTACGGCATCACCGACACGTCGCAATCGCTGCGGCAGATCGCTGAGCTGATCGTCAGGAAGGGTGCCGATCCGGAAATTCTTGCGCGCACCGAGGCACTCATCGCAGAGCAGGAGGCGATTGCATGGAAAAAGCTCGCGGCATACCGTCCGCGGCTTCAAGGCAAGCGCGTGCTCCTCAATACCGGGGGTGTGAAGGCCTGGTCGGTCGCCCATGCGCTGATGGAGATCGGCGTCGAAATTGTCGGCACCTCGACCAAGAAGTCGACGGCCGAAGACAAGGAACGCATCAAACAGATTCTGAAGGACGACAACCATATCTTCGAATCGATGCGACCGAGCGAGCTCTACGACTTTCTCGCAGAAGGCAAGGCCGACATCATGTTGTCGGGCGGGCGCACGCAATTCATCGCGCTGAAGGCCAAAACGCCTTGGCTCGATATCAACCAGGAACGCCACCACCCCTATGCCGGCTATGACGGTATGGTCGAGCTCGTTCGCCAGATCGATCTTGCCATTCACAATCCGATCTGGAGTGAGGTGCGAGAGCCGGCACCCTGGGAATGCCCACCTGTACCGGAGGCTCGAGTGCCAAGCGGGCAGGGCGAGACCGAAACTTTCTGCCCTTCAAGAACGCCGTCGCCACTCTCGCCAGTGGCTTCCGCAACTGGTGAGGAAAGCTGATGGCATGCACTCTCCCGCAGACCAAGTCGGCGGCGGTCAACCCGCTGAAGTCGTCGCAGCCGCTGGGTGCCGCTTTGGCCTATCTTGGCGTCGAAGGCGCCATACCGTTGTTCCACGGCAGCCAAGGCTGCACCAG
Organism: Martinezella calliandrae; assembly: GCF_030272695.1. Classification (GTDB taxonomy): domain Bacteria; phylum Pseudomonadota; class Alphaproteobacteria; order Rhizobiales; family Rhizobiaceae; genus Rhizobium; species Rhizobium calliandrae. The sequence continues at coordinate 8,561 of NZ_JARFYN010000059.1, read as the reverse complement.
CTTCGCGCTCGTGCTCTTCGTGCGCCATTTCAAGGAGGCCATTCCGCTGCAGACAACGGCGATGGACGCAGTGGCGACGATCCTCGGCGGCGCCGGCAATCTTGAGGAGGCGCTCCTTAATCTTAAAACACGGGCAAAGCCGAAGCTGATCGGGATCTGCACGACGGCGCTGGTGGAAACCCGCGGCGAGAATTTCGAGGGCGATCTTGCCAATATCAAGTCGGAGCGTGCCGAAGAGCTAGCAGGTACCGAGGTCGTGCTAGCGAGCACACCGGATTTCGATGGTGCAATTGAGGAAGGCTGGGCCAAGGCCGTCACCTCCATGATCGAAGGCATCACGACCCCAGGCGGGCGGTCCCGCGATTTGAAGAAGATTGCGATCCTTCCCGGTTGGCACTTGACGGTCGCCGATATTGAGCATCTGCGCGAAACGGTCGAAAGCTTCGGTCTCAAACCGGTGATCCTGCCGGACATCTCTCGCTCGCTCGACGGCACGGTTCCCGACGACCGTTGGGTGCCGACCACCTATGGCGGCACGAAGGTCGAGGAAATCCGGGAACTCGGCACCTGCTTCCAGGCGGTCGCGATCGGCGAGCATATGCGCGGGCCCGCCGCTGCGCTGCAGGCCAAGACCGGCGTGCCTTATGTTCTCTTCGAGCAGCTTGTCGGCATGAAGGCGATCGATCGTTTCATGACCATGTTGGCGATGATCGCCGGCAATCCTATACCGGCCGCTGTGCGCCGGCGCCGCGCGCAGTTGCAGGACGCGCTACTCGACGGCCATTTTCATTTCGGCGGCAAGCGGATCGCGATAGCCGCAGAGCCAGATCATCTCTTTCAACTTGCGACATTCTTCAAGGGTATGGGCGCTGAAATAGTCGCCGCGGTGACGACCACCGGCACCAGCTGTATCCTGCAGAAGGTGCCGGCAGACGCGGTGCAAGTCGGCGATCTTTCCGATCTCGAGTCCATGACGCGTCACGCAGGCGGTGACTTGATTGTAACCCATTCCCATGGCCGTCAGGCAGCCGAGCGGCTAGGCATGCCGCTGATGAGGGTTGGCTTTCCGATCTTCGACCGCCTGGGCAGCCAGCATAAGAAAACCATTCTCTATGAGGGGGCCCGGAACTTCCTGTTCGAGGCCGCCAACATTTTCCAGTCGAACTGCCGCCAGCCGAGCCCTGAAGCGCTCAATCCCTTGCAAGACATGGAGGCAAAGAATGACCGCTGTGCGACGTCTTTCACTCGTCACTGACGAGGGACCGGCACCTGTCCCAAAGTGCCCGAAGGGAGTGTTGCGCGTCGCGATCGCGACACAAGACCTGAAGAGGCTGAATGCCCATTTCGGGTCTGCCAAGCTTTTTGCAGTCTACGATGTCACGCCGGCTGGTTGGGAAATCGTCGAAGCTGTCGATTTTGGTGAAGTAACCGACGAAAGCGGTCGGCACACGAACAACGGCGGCGATCGCATCACGATGAGGGTCGAGGCTTTGAAGGGATGTCATCTGCTGTTCTGCCTGGCGATCGGCGGCCCGTCTGCCGCGAAGGTCGTCTCGGCAAAAATTCATCCGATCAAGGTGCCGCAGCCATCCTCCATCGAGGAGGTACTGACCCGTACCCAAACCATGTTGAAAACCGCTCCGCCGCCATGGCTGCGCAAGGTGCTGGCGGATGCCGGCATGGGCGTCCCCAAACCTTTCTTCGACGACGAAGATTAGAGGAGATCGGCGATGACCTCGCCCACCACTTTCGAAAACATAGTCGCCGATGGTGATAGCAACGTTATGGCAACCCCGTTCATGAAATGCCTTATTCGCCTGGTGAGGGCGCAGGATACCCATGGGGCGTGGGAAGGAAAATCGAACACTGACCTGCTTGCCGATTTCATCGTGACGAAGGAGCAGCGCCACGAGATGCCGATCATCGGTGATCCGGATCCGGACGTGATATGGAGGCTCCAAATCTTTTACACATGCGTCGGACTTGGAATCGAGGAGCGCTCAGGCCTTCTCGCATCGTCGATCGTGACGATGAGCCCTGAGGGCTTCGGGCGCCTCGTTCTCACAACAGGGCGTTTGGTCCTTTTGGCTAAGACCCTTCGAGACGTGCACCGCTTCGGCTTCGAGACACTTCGTAAACTGGCTGATGCCGGTGCGAAACTGGTCGATGATGCGATCGCCACCATCGAAGCTCATCCCGACGTGGCGCGGGCGTCATGAAATCGGTTTTCGAGGAAAGAGATCATGTCAGACATTGTGGAGCAGCTTAAGAAGGTCCGCCAACTGCAGTCACGTGCAGCAACTGCGAAAATGGAATTGCACGACCTTGCCGAGGACCTCCCGGTCAACTGGCCTAAGATAAAGACGATCGCACAGAAAACGTTCGACGCCTTCGCCGAGCTGGACGCCGCAAAGAAAGAGCTTGTCGCATTGGAGGAGGCACGATGACGGGGTCTTTCGTCACGCGCGATGGCTCCAGCTGGGTGCCGGAGTATCTAACTGCCATCGATGGCAAAACTTGCATTGGCTGCGGTCGCTGCTTCAAAGTCTGCTCGCGCGAGGTCATGAACCTCTATGGCGTCGATGAATCGGGTGAAATCTTCGGCGTCTGCGACGGCGAGGACGACGACTTCGACGATGAACTCAATCGTATGATCATGGTCGTGGACCACGCAGGCCGCTGTATCGGCTGCGGCGCCTGCGCCCGCGTCTGCCCGAAGAACTGTCAGATTCATATTGCGGCTGACAAGCTCGCTGCATGTGCTGGCGTATAAACCCGGAGAACGGCCGTGCCTTTTGCAACCTTCTGTCGCCTCCTGCACATGGCCATGTGCGCCAGCCTTCTGGGCACTTATTTCGTTTCACATTCCATCCGCAGCGCATTGGTCACGACGGTGGATATTTGGCTCCTTCTTCAGGTGGCCTATTTCGCAAGCGTGCTTTTTTTGATCTGGCGCGCCAGTTGCGCTTCAAAGAGGAGCCAGCGGATCTTGCGTTTTGATGATCTCGAGGAAATGCGCTATCGGCCAGGGCATTGCGAAAAGAAAGACTGAACTACTCCGATGTCCTCCAGCTTGGCTTGATGGTGCGGTTTGCTGCCCTTGAGCGCGGGGAATAGATTAGTTGTGAGCCTCGGGCGCCTTGGAAGAGACATTGATCATCGAGCATGACGTTATTGGAGCAACTACGCGACATGGCCGTCGGCGATCGCTTCCACCGTGTCGCAACCTGAAGAGTTCATTGCTGTTCGGTCGCATTGACGCTGAAGCGGAGAGCACTGGCCTGCGGATTGCGTCGTCTCGATGACCAACGAAGGCGAGGGGACAATGGGATCTTTGGAACGCGGGAGAGTGCCCTCAGTAGCGTAAGGGTCATGCATAGCTGACTTGGGATTTAAGGCCACATTTGGAGAAAAAATGCTGAAAAAATTCGAACGATATCCCCTTACCTTCGGCCCTACGCCTATCGAAAAGCTTGACCGCCTCAGCGAGTATCTAGGGGGAAAGGTGGTGATCTATGCCAAGCGCGAGGACTGCAACTCGGGTCTGGCGTTCGGCGGCAACAAGCTCCGCAAACTCGAGTACATCATCCCGGACGCGATCGCCTCCGATGCCGATACGCTTGTCTCCATTGGTGGCGTGCAGTCCAACCATACACGCATGGTCGCCGCGGTCGCCGCTAAGATCGGCATGAAATGCCTTCTGGTGCAGGAGAGCTGGGTACCATATGAGGACGCTGTATACGACCGGGTCGGAAATATTCTCTTGAGCCGGATCCTGGGAGCGGAGGTGCGACTGGTCGATGAGGGCTTTGATATCGGTATCCGCCGCAGTTGGGAACAGGCGCTCGACGACGTCAAGCAAAGGGGCGGCAGACCGTATGCGATCCCAGCCGGGGCATCCGTCCATAAATATGGCGGCCTCGGCTATGTGGGCTTTGCCGAGGAAGTACGCGCACAAGAGAAGCAGCTTGGATTTGCCTTTGACTATATCGTGGTTTGCACGGTGACGGGCTCGACGCAAGCCGGCATGGTCGTCGGGTTCGCCAAGGATGGGCGTCAGCGCAATGTGATCGGTATTGATGCTTCCGCCACTCCCCTCCAAGCCAAGTCGCAGGTGCTCAACATTGCCCAGCATACTGCAAAGCTCGTCGAACTCGGCAAGGAAATTGCTCACGATGATGTGGTATTGCTCGCGGACTACGCGCATCCTCGTTATGGGATTCCATCCGAGCAGACGAAGGAGGCCATCCGTCTTTGCGCGCGGCTGGAAGGCATAATGACTGATCCCGTCTACGAGGGCAAATCAATGCAAGGGATGATAGATCTCGTCAGCAAAGGCTTCTTTCCAGACGGATCGCGGGTTCTCTTCGCGCATCTTGGCGGCGTGCCGGCAATCAATGGCTACAGCGACACGTTTCGCAACGGCTGATGCTTGACAGATTAAAGCTGCGCCGGCCCCTGCATCCTAGCGAGCACTCGAAGTTCGAAGCCGGTGAAGACTGACACCACTGATATAATCCTGGCGAAAGATTGGGTCTGCGCGAATTATCGCATGCGGCCCGCGCCGAGAGGTCGCTTGTGCACGGTAATATGCGGAAGAGGCGCCCGCGATCGTAAAGAGCAAGCTCGACAATCCGGATTGTTGCATTCCACCGGGGCTCGCATTCACAATTCGCACCACGTCAAGAAAAAGCACCAAATTGCTATTGTTATGAAACACGTGACAAATTCTCCCAAAAATGCCGAAGAGAGCATCGCGGCTCTACTAATGAGTAGGGAGTTCCGTTCCCTATGGATCGGTTCCCTTGTTTCGAACCTTGGCAGCCTCGTTGAGGGGGTAGGTGCTGCGTGGTTGATGACGAGCATTACCGAGTCAGATAAAATGGTGGCGCTCGTCCAAGCATCGACCACTTTACCGGTCATGATATTTTCAATCATAGCAGGATCACTTGCGGACAATTTTGATCGTCGGCACACCATGTTGGCAGCACAGTTGCTGATGCTCTGCGTGTCCGGCGGCTTGGCATTTCTCGCCTATGCGGAGGCAGTGACGCCTTGGATGCTATTGAGCCTTACCTTCCTGATCGGCAGCGGTTGGGCGCTGCACGACGCGTCATGGCACTCATCGATGGGAGACATTGTCCCCCGTGAGCATCTGCAGAGCGCGGTCGCACTCAACGGCATGAGCTACAATCTCATGCGTAGCATCGGACCGGCCATTGGCGGAATCATCGTTGCAACAGCCGGTGCGGCCTTTGCTTTTCTCTTCAATGTGTTCTGCTATTGCGCCCTGATCATCGCGCTCTGGCGATGGAAGACGGAAGCAACGCAAATATCGCTCCCGCGGGAACATCTTATCACGGCTATATCAGCGGGCTTTCGCTACGTGCTCTTGTCGCCGAACCTTCTCAAGGTGATGTATCGCAGCCTCGTATTTGGTCTTACCGCCATTGTAATTCTTGCTCTGCTGCCTCTCATTGCCCAAGGTCAGATTGGGAGTACTGCGACAACCTACGGCATCATGCTTGGTTTCTTCGGTCTTGGAGCAATTTGCGGGGCGCTTCTCATAGGACACGTTCGCGAATTTCTCAGCAATGAGTGGGTTGTTCGCGGCGCCTTTTTTATGCTGGCCATCATCTGCTTTTTTCTGGCATGGAGCGAATACGTTTGGCTGAGTTGTGCGCTTCTCATATTTGCTGGTGTAGCCTGGATACAAGCATTATCTCTGTTCAATGTAGCGGTTCAGCTTTCGACGCCGCGGTGGGTCGTCGGAAGAACCATTTCAGTCTACCAAACGGTCACATCTGGTGGGATGGCGGCGGGCAGCTGGTTCTGGGGCGAGCTAGCCGACAGGGAGGGTGTTACCTATGCCCTGCTAGTTGGAAGTCTGATGCTAGCTGTCGCTGGGCTGACCGGCGTCTTCCTTCGTCAACCGGACTTTGAGACGCTCAATCTTGACCCGACCAATAACTTCACTGAGCCGCTGCTGCGACTTGACCTACGACCGCGAAGCGGACCAATCTCGGTGACGGTAGATTATTGCATTAGTCAAGAAGATATTGCTGAGTTCCTCGGCGTGATGGCGTTGCGGCGAAGAGCTCGACTTCGAGATGGTGCTAACCAATGGGTGCTTTTCCGCGACTTGGAAGAGCCCCAAATATGGACCGAGAGCTATTACGTCGCGACATGGCTGGATTTCGTGCGCCACAATCAAAGGCAAACGTATGCCGACGCTGAGATTGTGTCGCGCCTCGAAGCACTGCATGGAGGCGATTGCCCGCCAAAAACCCACCACAAGATAGAACGGAACACTTTTCGCGCATAGGACGATGTCCTGCCCAAGCCTCTCTTCGATCGGAACTGAGCGGAGGCGATCGCCTCGTTTGCTAACCTTGACACCGACCTGAGCCCCTGAACTTCACGGACGAACAGATCATCGGGATGCTGAAGGAACAGGAGAACGGCCAAAGGACGGCCACTGTCGACGACTTCCCGCGGGATTCCCTAGCACTGGTCGCCGACACTCAAGACGTCATGGCACAGCGAGGACGCCCCCGAACGATTGTCTCCGGCAAAGGCACGGAGCTGATCTCGATAGCGACCTCGGTTGGTGCCACCAGACACGAGTCGAATGCACTACATTGCACTTGGCAGCCGATGCAGAACGGCTTCGTGGAAAGCTTCAACGGGAGTTTCCGCGATGAGTCTCGTCGTTGGCACACGCCAGGGCCGAGATCACCACATGGAAAGAGGATTACAACAGACACCGCCCGCACTCATCGCTGGGGCAATATCACACCACTGAATTCGCCACGAAAATGGCTATCGAAAAAGAGGCCGCATGAGGCCAGATCAAACCTCAAGACGCTCCGAAATCTAGGAGGAAACTTGGGCCTCAGGTCAAACACGTGCCGCTAGCCGATCGCTGTGGCGAGGTCAGATCTGGGCGGTTTGCATCGTGTGTTCCCGCTCTAACCCCGGCCGCAACCGTACCAAATCCAGAGGCAATTCAACCGCCAAACCTGTATGTATTGTAACACTGTCTTTGCGGCGCCCCTTCATAAGTGTATCTATAAACCGCCTGAACCACGATATTGAGTCGCGTCCCTTCGACGTTCGGCTGCCCAATCTATGGTCGGTTTCATCGGCTGCACTGCTCTTGCGGCAAGTCGGACTTGAGGAGTTCGGGCAGTGATAGTGTCTGTTGTAGACCTAGCGGGCGATAGGCCATGTTTGAGCCAACTGGCGACGATTTGCTTGCGCATCCACTTTCTGTTTTGTCAGCATTCCACACTCCCGCCGGTCATAGTGTGAGCTCAGTTGCATTGCTGCACCAGATAGGCAACCGCAGGGGCGCGTCGTCGCTTCCGGTCTCGCTTAGTAGGTATTTTCGCTGGTTGAAGAGTTCGGCGGTCTCGCAATAGATGTGGTCGTCGTCGAGGAGCTTGTTCACGAATTCAACGACATCAGGTCAGAGACTATCCCCCATCTGGCACGGTGCGTGCACAGATTCTATGATCCGAAATTGAGCAGAGTCTTTATCAAGATGGATGTCACGGTCAGGAAGCTCCGATCGACGCTCAGCACTGAATTGAGGAAGCCCAGAATATGCCACCTAAGGTAGCGACGGTGCGCGCCGAAACCGCCTTCGAGAGGTTCGAAACTATGCAGAAAGGATATGCTCGGCTACCAAGTCCTACGATATTAATTGCTGCGGCAGACGTGAGCTTTCGGTGGTTCTTGGAGTTCGCCATCAAGAACAGGGGCCTTGCCGTGGCCGGAGTAAGTACTGGAGAAGCGCTGACGAAACGGCTGCTAATTCAGACGCCATACCTATTGATTCTCGAAACACGGCTACCCGGTGTGGAGGCGAAAGTTCTCTGCACAAGTCTGCGCCGGAACCTCCGGATGCAGTCAATGTCGATTATCGCGCTTGCGGCTGACGGTGACGAAACAAGTGGGAATGAAATTCTTGAATCTGGAGCGAACCACTATATCAGCAGACCCTTCTCGCCTGAGACTCTACTCGCAAGTATTGGCTCGATCTGGCCCGACTCAAATCAGGATCGCGCCCTCAGCCATGATGAATTGCTGACCTTTCTCGACCTCGAACTTAATTTAGCCGAACATCGTGTACGGCGAAACGGCAGAATAGTCCATCTCGCTCCAACAGAGTTCCGCCTCCTGCACCTGCTGATGAAGGCTCCGCAAAGGGTGTACTCTAGGGATGAAATGCAGAGGGCCGCGTGGCCACGAGCCGTTCATCTCGGACCTCGTACCGTTGATGTCCACATAGGCCGCCTGCGCGCGGCACTTAAGAAGGCAGGGGGAGCGGATTTTATACGTACTGTGAGATCCGTGGGATATGGCCTTTCCGAATAGGCCGTTTGGGAAAGGCACGCAACTGACCGCGGTTCTCCGACGTTGATTATCTAAACCAGATGCTTCGCTATCGGGAGTTTTCCTAGTACTACAGTTGCGTTTCGTTTGAAATCATGATTCACTTCCTGCATTTGACAGGAGGGAATTCAATGTCGGTTGCGGGTTGGTCTGGATCAGTG
>NZ_JARFYN010000058.1 GCF_030272695.1 Martinezella calliandrae | reverse complement strand
CGGGAAACGCGGCCGCCCATTCCCGCGCGACCTTGGTCAGTAAACCTTGCGGAAACATTGTGTCGAGAACGATGGAGAGTTCGGGCTCCAGCCCGCCAGCCATGTTGCGGGCATGTGCCTTGAGCGCATCGGCATCGCGCACGATCCCGCGTGCGGTGCCGAGCAGTTTAACGCCCTCTGGCGTCAGCTTTGGAAGACGCTCCGAGCGATCGAACAGTGAGATGTCCAACACGCTCTCCAGCGCCACCATGGCCTGGCTGATGGCGGACTGAGCCCGGTTGAGCTGGCGCGCTGCCGCGGAAAAGCTGCCGGCATCGGCGGCGGCGACGAACATACGCAGTTGGTCGAGGGAAACGCTTTCGATCATCCATCATATATACTGATACTTCTGATCAGATCAAAGTGGCTTCTTCGATGGACGGCCACGCCGCAATGTAGGTCGACCCGAGGAGGGAAGGCCGATGTCGACTATCACACACTCATCTGCGGCGAGCGTCCTGCCGACCGAGCGCGGTCGTGCGCGCACCATCGTCACCAAGACTCGTGGCCGCCCGTCGGGGGCGATAACCCGGCTGATGGGGCCATCAGACCTCGGTGAACTCCTCAAGCCGTTTGTGTTCCTCGATTTCTTTGAGGCGGATAGCTCTGTCATCGACAAGGCTACGGTCCATCCTCACTCCGGCATCGGCACGATAACGGTCGTTACCAAAGGCGAGATGCTGTTCAATGATCCCAAGGATGGAAGCGGCACAATCCGGTATGGCGGCCTCGAATGGATGCGGGCCGGCGGTGGCGTGTGGCACGGCGACGAAGTGACGGCCGGAGCATCGAATTCGATTCAAGGTTTCCAGCTTTGGGTAGCGCTGTCCCCCGAACTCGAAAATGCGCCGTCGCTGTCGCAATTCATCGAGGCGCAGTTCACGCCCGGCGTCGGGCCTGCCCGCGTGATGGTCGGCGAATATGCGGGCGCGAAGAGCCCCGCGCAGTCGCCAGTGGGCATGACTTATCTTCTGGTCACGCTCGATCCCGGCGAGCACTGGACGTTCATGCCGCCAGAAGGCCATGCCGTTTCGTTTCTGAGCGTCGCCAATGGCAGTCTCATGGCGGGCGAGGTGATCGACGCCGGCGAACTCGCAGCATTCGAGCCCGGCGAGATACCGATCGCAATCGAGGCCGGCCCGCAGGGCGCGACCTTCGTGCTCGGCTCAGCCGTTCCCCATCGGCACGATCTCGTCCTCGGATACTACTCGGTCCACACCTCGGCCGCTGCCCTCGCGGCCGGCGAAGCTCGCATCCAAGCGATACGGCCGCGATGATCAACAGGCTCTTTCGCTTCTTCAAAAGCAACCCGGATCAACAAAAGGATCAACGCATGACGACGGTTTCGATTATCATCAGCAGCACGCGCGAGGGCCGGTTCGGCGATCAGCCGGCGCAGTGGTTCCATGATCATCTGGCGAAGCGCCAGAGCGTCACGGCCAAGCTTCTCGACCTCCGTGATTTCACGATGCCGTTCTTCGATCAGATGATGCCGCCGGCGATGCCTGGCCGACCGGCCTACCCGGATGAAGCGGTGCAGCGCTGGACGTCCGAGATCGCCAACTCGGACGCCTTCGTAATCGTTGCGGCCGAGTATAATTTCGGGCCGCCCGCTGTGCTCAAGAACGCGCTCGACTGGGTGTATCCGGAGTGGAACCGCAAGCCGATCGGCTTCGTCAGCTACGGTGGTGCCAGCGGGGTGCGCAGCGTTCAGCAGCTTCGCGACACAGCGGTTGAGCTGCAGATGGCGCCGATCCGCAGCGCCGTGCATTTGCCGCCCGACACGCTTATGGCCTATTTCACCGGCGGCGACGTCAAGGCGGCGCTTGCCAAGAGCGATGACGCGGCCGAGACGATGATCAACGACCTGCTATGGTGGTCGGCCGCCCTCAAGACCGCTCGATCCCAGGCGGCCTGAGGCCCATGGGGTCGATGTCAAACGCACCCGCGTCCGGCGAGCGGAGCATATCTTCGCTCGCCCGTTTGCTGGGGGGGGGCGGACATCATGCGCAGGAACATAGCATTTCGCCGTCGACATCTGACCTCCCCCTCCGTAGCCGAAGACAGTAGCGTTAGTGCGCTCTGGCCAGGTGCAGCATGAGATAACGTGGTTTGATCGAGAAGTCATTGCGTGCCGAAACAACAGGTGATCGCCGTACGTCATCTCCGCTATTTCTTAGCGGCAGCAGAGCATGGCAGCTTTCGCAAAGCAGCGTTGCGCCTTGAGATCAGTGAGTCGGCAGTTAGCCGACGGATCCGCGACCTTGAGGACCACCTGGGAGCTTCGCTCTTCCATCGACACCATGGCGGTGTCTACCTCACACTGGCTGGAGAACAGTTCGTGCGTCGAGCGCGCAGCGCTCTCCGGCAAATCGATCTGTTCGGACGGCTCCTCGGGTTCGGCCGTGAAGCGGACCAGCCTCGAGATGGCCCTGAGAGGCCACATCTAGACCAGTCGGCTAAACAGGTTGTTCGGTGTTTCCGGGGCAGGGTCCGCCGGTTCGCCGTCTTGGCCTTCGCCGGCTTCCTCGACGACGACACCCTCAAGGTATTGGCTGTGCTTTTCCTGGAGATACTTAATCGCGGTGCTCTCATCGGCGGAATGCTGCAGATGCTCCTGAAAAAACTGAAGGCGGGCGCGGTTGTCCTCTATGAGTTCGCCCCACGTCTTGATGCCGACGATATGTCGAGGTCCTTTTGCGATTAGGCGCCGCTCCCGATCCGGCCCGCTATCGATTTCGTGTTTGGCAAAGTCATCATAGGCGTTGGACACAAGCCAGAAGTGCCAGCGGACTCCCTCGACGGTCGAAAATCGCTCATCCGATGTGACAGCGATCGCATATTGCTTCGCCTGGGTGATTTCCTTGGCGCCGATCTTCACCTTCGGGGCCTTAAGCTCGACGATCATGTGTTCGATGTCGTTGGCTCGGTGTCGGCGGGTGGATCGGGAGAACATTAGATCGATGATGCCGCGCGTCTTGCCGATCACCTTCACGGGCTCGTCAATCGAGATGTCAGGATCGAGGTGATCTCGGTGCTTTTCGAGGACGCGGCGAAGATCCTTGTCGCTGACCCACAGGTTATACTCTTCGCCGAAAATCCAGGTGTTTTCGGCGAGGATCTTGTGGAGCTGGGTTCGCTCCTTGAGCCGGCCCTTGGTTTCGGGATCAAAGACGATCGATTCAAGGGCAGCGATGAATTTTAGCCGGTCGGCAACGGTCTTGGCGGCCGTGATGATTGCGGAAAGCGTTGTCTCCTGCAGGAGCGTGGCAAGCTCTTTCTGCTTGCGGGCTGGCAGGTCCAGAACTTCCTTCAAGATCAGTTGCAACTCCTCCGGTCCGCGCTCAATGGCGTTGCGAAGCATGCGAAGATGCAGGGCTTTTGCCTTTGCCGAGCTAAGCCCGAGGTCCGGCGCCAGCTCCTGAACTTGAACCGCGACGATATCGAAGACCTGACGTTCTACCTTTTCGACGGCGTTTTGCGGATCGCCCCGATATGGATACACATCCTCGGCGATCCATTCGTCGACGAGCGAGCGGGCCTTTTCCGCTGCTTTCTCTCGAAAATAGTCCTTGATCGCGGATCGGGCATGTTCGACCGCAGTGGTCAGAAGCGGATCCATTTCCGAGAGCGCGACCCGCTCCTCGTTGTGAAGCTCCTCGACGTAGCTGGATTTCAGGTACGCCGAAAACGAGAAGCCGGGGATGTGAAAACGGGTCTCGACCTGATCAAACGGAAATCCGTTCGCGGAGCAGAGATAGAGCACGCGGCGCGCATCCGTTCGCCATTCGATGACCTCCAACTCCACGCTATGTTGGCTGCCGTCCGCAGCGACAATCGGCGGAAGAGGAGCTTTGTGATGGCTCGCTATCGCCTTCTCGGGATCGAGCCTTTGGCCGGCGATCGCTACTGACACGCCGCGATAGTTCATGAGGTAGAGAGCGAAAATCTCATTCAGATCCTGAAGACCTTCCTCGCTCTCGAAGACCCTGAAATCGCGTCGGAGATCGTCGATTTCAACGATCACGCCTGTTCCTCGGTCAGGGGCAGGGATCTCCTCCGTGATTGTGACGTCCGTGAGGTCAGATTCCAGGAGTCTGACGTCAAACGCTTTGCGCCCGTCTGCGCCGTCGTAACACACTTTCCAGGTGGCCGATTGACCGAGGGCGAATGCCTTGTAACGACCGCGACCCTCCTGGCCATGGATCATGCGGTGAGTGCGCTTCGTCTGACGCGTATGGCGCTTCCACGAGCCACCGAGATTGCCAAACAGCGCCCGTGCATCGATGCGGGAGAACCCGTCGCCATTGTCGTAGACCACGATCTTGGACATGCCGCCCGCCAGATCGTTGTGTACGAACTCCACCGAGACGTCGCTGGCCTCTCCGTCGAGACTGTTCCACAGCAGCTCGGCGAGCGCAGGTATTGGCTTGGCCTTTGTTTGGCGCGCCAGAAAGTCATCTCTTACTGCAACGGAGACGTGTTCTTCGCCCGCCATGAGTCCTCCCGCCCGTATGCGGGCCACTTTACTTTTATCTACTTGAGGCGGGCCGATCGATGCAACCGGCGACGCCTTCCACTATCAAGCCTGTTTGCCTTGCGTCCTGGCAAGAGGGGACATCGCTTTCTCCGGGGCGTGCTGGGCTCGTCAACGGTAATTTCGGCTCTTGACCTTGATCTTGTCGAGGTGAAGTCAGGAATTTGGATGTCCCGCGTTGGCAACCCTTTAGCGTCGACGTACCTCAGTAGCCCGCCGTCACGAGGCGGCGATGCGATCACCTAGCCGCTTTCGGACAACCGCTCGGTATCTCCTGACTATTTGTCGACATCGTCGAACACCGAGCGCTTCGTGGCGACTGGAGTGGGAGCCGGAGCTTCCTCCTTCTTTTGCGTCACGATGTGCGTCCAATCCGATTCGTCTTCTGAGCCTTCCTCCTGCTTGCGCTTGCGCTCTTCCAGTCCCTTGATCGACCGCGCAACCTGATTGCGCGCATCGTCGATTAGGGCTGTGGCGTCCGCGTCGACACCGATCGCCTCAATGCGATCGAGCACGCCAAGAAGCTTCTTGAAGTGGCTGTCAGGCTCCTCGTCCAAGTCAGCGTCGGCGACGATCTCGTCGATCCGCTCCTCAAGCGAAGGCAGCACAGTTGTTCGCAGTGCCAACCCCATGCCGACCAATTTCATCGGAGGTATGAGCGCTAGCATGTCTGGTTCATCGAAGACGGAAGGATCTAGGTTCGTGACGACGGCGAATTCCAGGGTGTCGGCCGCCTCCCAGCGCAGATCGTCCGGCAAGACGCCGAGGTGATGGGCTCGGGCGTAGGCCGCGATCTGGGGATTGTTGCCAGCGAGGTCGGTTCGCCAGCAGGACCGTCGAAGTAAATCTGGGAATTGTTGGACCGCTTTGGCGAATACGGGTCCGCTCGCCCGATAAGACAGGAAGTGGAATAGCATCCAATTGCGGTGCCATTCATCGGGGGTGTGGCCGAGCCGGCCGACCAGAGCATCGTCGAGCGTCGCCGGGATGACAAGTGCGTCTCGAATGAGAGGCGAGCCCTCGCACGTGAAACTGTTGAGAATGGTGTCGATCGTCGCGCCCCGTATGAGCGCCGCCATCATATGCGGCTTCTGACGCAGGATCTCCGTCAGCGCGTCGGATATCGTCGGATGGGCGAAGGTCCATTTTGATCCGGAAAGTTTCAGGAACGAGCCCTTCAGCTCGGCGAAACAATCCTGGATCTTAGCGAGGCTGTACCCCGTCAGCTCCGCGACCGCCTGGGCGGCCAACACATCGTGCTCGCTGGGATCGAAGCCGGCTTGATGGACGTAAACCAAGATGAGCGCGGCTTGAAGCTGATCATCCAGGGCATTGACCGTATCGATCAAATGCTCTGTCGGTTCTTCCATGAAGCGAACGAGGGAGCTTTCGCGGGGCGCGAGCCCCTTGGTGAAGTTCGGGTCGCCAAGACGTTCGGCAATCCCAGGAAGAAAGTCGTGTACGGCGGCGACTGCGGGCAGGTGTGGCTTGACGCTCGATCGCCAGCTCTGACTTTGCTCGCCGAAATTCACATGGTTATAGAGGATCTGCGCCTTCTCTTCGAATGTCAGTTCGCCGACATCGACGACGGCGCTGCCATCAGCGAATTGGGCAAGGTTGCGCTGTCCGAGCCGACGCCGCGCCGCTTCATAGATATGCTTGCGGGAGGTCAGGAGGAAGCGGTTGCCGTGCTTGATCGCGGCGCGCAGCTTCGAGAAGGCCGACGCCCAGTCCTGCACATAGTCGTCGCGTAGCACATTCGAGCCGAAGGCGTCATCGATCCAAAAGAAGCGGCCTGGATCGTTCGGATTCCATCCAGCCTCGAAATCGCGGGGACTGGTCAGAGCGAGAACGGTGTTATCCGGGTTTTCCGAAGCGATCGTCGAGACGATCGCGCCGATCGCTGATTTGCCGCTTGAGGGATTCCCCAACAGGAGCACTACGCCGTGGTTGGAAATGGCGTTGACGGCGTCGCGATGGGCTCTTGTGGGCACATAGGTGCGGAGCTTTGGAATCCAACTGTCAAGCAGCGCTCGGCTTTGCTCGCTTAGCCGCTCGTCCACGATCGAGGTGAGATCCCCCAAGCCGTAAACCTGCGGGACGAGGGCACGCAGCCGCGCGCTGGTTCTGATGACCCGGACGATATACTGGCGACCAAGGATGTGCGGCTTACGTACGCCGAGCGCTCGGAGCCTGGCGCGCATCGCCGCCGCGACAGGCGCATCTACGCTCATGTTCGTCATGAAGGCATAGGTGTCCGCCTGACCGGCTTTGACCAGTTCCTCGACATTCTCAAGCTCGGCGGTGAGATCGCTGAGCTTCAAGGCCCTCATGGCATCGGAGGTGTGCTTGCACTGGACCGTGCCGATGGGCGGTGCGTCTGTTCCCGAGGGGATCAGGAAGACCGCGTCCTGGCCGCCGTCCTGTGCTTCACGGAAGATCTCTACGGGTCGGCCGAGCACGACTTCGCACACCTGCGAACAAAGATCCTGAAACGCACGCCAGCCAATGGTGTGGAGCGCCAGATCGCTCCAGGGGCCGTGCGCTCGACGTTCGCGCGGTGCCGGAAGCTCGATTTGCGCGCTCTCTGCCGTCATGCGGTGGCGACACCACGCAAAACGCCGATAGGCATCGGATTGATTTCTTGGTCGATGACCACGCTTGTGGCGCCGAGCGGCCCAAGGTCGATGTCGAGACGCCGGCCTCCCTCCGTCGAAGTGCTCACCAAGCGCCGGCACAAGAGATCGGCTAACGCGGGGTCTTCGACGGCGCAGATTATCTGGCGCCCATCCAAGCGCAGAGCGGCGAGCACTTCGACCAGGTGAAGAGCCCTAAAATCGTCGATGTGCTGAACCGGGTCGTCGAGTAGAAGGGACTTGAGCGGTGTCCACGCCCGCGCAAGATGGACCGAGAGAAGGAAGGCGAGACCGGCGGCGCGACGCTGACCGCTGCTAAAGACGAATTGCGGGTTCAGCCCGTCGCCTACCTTAAGGCTTAGGAAACGCCGCACGTCACCGCGGATGCTATAGTCGATTGTCCGCCAGTCAGCGTGCGGTCGCAGGCGCTGATAGAGCTCGTTGAGCAGAGGACTGATCTGCGCGAGGCGCTCATCGATGATTTCCGCGCTCACACGTCTGACAGAGCGTTCGATTTCGCGGGCCGCTGTGACGGCATTTTGTGACTGGTTGACCGCCTGTGCCAGCTTCTCGATTTCAGCTCTTACCGCCGAGATGTTGCTTTCGATCGACGCCATTCGCGAGACCGCTTGCGAGGCCTCCAGCACGAGTAGCGCGCGCTCGAGGTCGATCAACCGGTCGCGTTCCGGAGAAATGGCCTGCTCCAGGCCGTCAGGATCCTGGATGAAGCGGTGATCGAGCCCCCACTGATCGTAGAAATCCACATGCGCCGCTTCCTGGTCACGCAGACGCCGCAGCTCGTCCGCATGGGCTTGAACCGCGGCGGTGGCTGTCTGCAACGTGAGGCTGGGTTGTCGCGCGTTCTGTTTCGCGGAGGTGAGAGCATCGCGAGCGGCCTGAACGCCCGACGCCAGTGATGCAATCCGTCGACGCGCGGCGGCCAGACCGGCGGCGAACTCGTCCGATGTCCGATGGGCTGCACATAGCGGGCAATGATCGTCGTGTAGCCCGAGGCGCTCGCCGTGTTCGACGAGGAGGCTCAGCGACGCCGCCATCGCGTCCATCTCTTCTTCCCGCGAGAGGCGTTGTTGGGCTTCCGAGAGGGCTTGCTGTGCGGCCTCATGCTCTCGCTGCGCTGCCCCGTGCGCTGCCGATGCGGCCTCGCGGTTCGCCACAGCCTGTGGAGCGTTGTAGAGCGCCTGCGCTGCCGCGACCTCTCGACCGAGTTGAAGCGCTTCGCTCATCCGACCCAATCTGGCTCGTCCGGTTGCGAGCGCGCCTCGACCTGCAGTCAGACGTGCCGTCAGCTCGGTGGGCGCATCCGGCGCCGCGGCGGCGATCACCTGAAGCGCGCCGGACACGTCCCCTGATCGGCTGAGCGCGGCTTGTGTCTCGGACTGCTGCGTCAGTCTGTCCGCCAGTCGCGTGCGGGCAGCCTCATAGGCGGCCTCATCTTTAGTGTGCGCGGCTTCGGCGGCAGTCACGACCTCCTTGGCTCTGCTACCGGCTTCCGAGCCTTCCAATGCACCGAGCGCCGAGCGCACGAGATCGAATCGCTCCGTTTCGCTAAGATCCAGGCTGAGCGCGGCGATCCATTCGTCGCGGATGATCGACGTCCGCGTGAGCTGCCGAAGTGCGTCGTCTGGCGCAGGTCCACGGCAAAGCGCGGCGTGGATTTCCTCCGGTGAGCGATCGGAGCCGCGTTCCCGCGTCCGCGTGATGGTGAATGGGTTCCCGCTGTCGTCGACGAAAGAGGCTGTCACGTAGTGGGCTTTGGGAACACCTTCGCCGCGCCACCAAAGGTAATCGCTGAGGCTCTCCTTCGCTGCCTTTTCGACGGCGTACTTGTCGATGGAGCCTGTGATCGCGAACTCGACCGCATCGCACAGCGTGCTCTTGCCCACGCCGTTGCGACCGGTGATGACGGTGAAGCCCCGCCCGAAATTAATCCGGACGAGATCTCTGAAGCCACGAAAGCCGCATACTTCGATGAAATCGAGCCTCATGACGTCGCCCCCAAGATGCGAGCGATCTCGGCCGGTGTGGTCTCGCCGAGAAACGCGGTAACGGCATCCGGAGGAATGTCCTTCAGCCTGGTGCGCAGTCTCGTTTCGAAGTTGGACGCGCCGAGCAGCGGCTTGGAGCGTATCGACAGCAGCGATAGCAGCGCCTTCTCAACGTCATCAGGCGTGGTGATGGACGCCTTCGCGATCTTTCGAGTCAAAGAGAAATCCTCTTCGATGCGCTCGATCTCGCGCCCCCGGCGCGCGTCCTGATCGGGGGTCAGAAAGACCGAATAGACGTTCCATGCCTTCGCTCCGGCGCCGCGCAACGACGCGGCATGCCGAGCGAGCGCGGCTTGCTGGTTCTCCTTCCAAGCGCCGAGGAGAGCATCTGCGCTGTCGAAGACGTGGACGAATCCCATCAGCGCCGCGTTTTCGAAACAAGTCACCGGTCCAGCCGAGCCGGTCCACGTCCAGGTTTCATACTGCGCGTCGCGAAGGAGGATTTCGGCTTGCGTGAAGATGTCCATCAGATGCCCAACGCAGCTCTTGCCCCAGGAAGGTCGTACCATTCACCCGCTGGGTCCGGACGAATGACGTCACCGGCGCGCCCGCTGCGCACGACATTGTCCGGCACGCCCAGGTCGGTCGCGCCTACCGCGACAACAATATCGGACTGCATCGCGGCAGGCGGTTCGACGAACTTCCCGCGTAGCGTCCCAAGGATGGATTGCGCCCCGTTGAGGACTCGGACGGTCCGGCCGTTCAGATCATAACCATCGGCGCGTTGAACGGCGCCCGCTTTACGGAGCAGCAAGTGGAAGAAGCCGAGAGCTTCCGGATTTGCCGGGCGCAGCAGCTTGGCCGGCTCCGCCGCAGAGACGCCTTCGGCATCCCGCCTCAGACCATAAAGGGCCTCGCTGTCGAAATTTCCGACGTCTAGCCAAGCCGGGTCACAGTGGGCTCCGGTAGCTTGCTCGAAGGCGGCTCGTCCGGCGTCCAGGACCTGACGCAGGTAGTTCGATGAGAAGGCTCGGCGAAGCTCGTCGAGCGCCGCAGCTCCTGACTCTTGCACGTGTTCGAACGTCACGTTTTGTGCGTGCGCGATCTCCCAGAGTTGCGGGGCCTTCTGTTCGAGCGCGTTTGTCGGCGAGAGGTCGATGACGGTCACGGACAGCGGCTGTACGTCGATCAGCGCTTCGCCGATCACGGCGTTGAGGTATTCCCAGTCCGACCAGAAGCCGACGACGAGCAGATCCTTCTGCCGAAGGTTGGCAGCCATCCAAACTTTGCTTCGCGCAATGCGCCCCGAGATGGTCGGATCGTCGAGCTGCGAAGGCGCCCAGACCGTGGCTTGCCGATCACGGTGGGAGCAGCCATGGAATTTCAACAATGGTGCCTGACGGACGGAATCGGCGGTGGCTTCGTCTCCGTCGAGCGAGCCGCGGAAATCCGCGCCGTAGTCCCAAGCGCGTCGCTCGATCAGCGTGTCGTAGTTGCTCGATATGCCGGCAACGGCGGCGCGGGTGATGAGAAAATCCGCGATCGCGGCATGCCCTGTATTCGAAGGCCGCACAAAAGCGGGCCAGGGCACGAGATGTTCGATAAAGACCGATTGCAGGGTGTTGAGGCCTGCAAAGTGCTCTGCGAGTGCCTCCAGATTGTCCCGAAGACCGAGATCGCAGTTCGGGTCAGATTCGAGACGGCATTTGTCGAAGCACCGCTCGGCGACTGTACGGGCCGACGGCAGGCTGCTGGGCGGCGCCATCGAGAGTCCGGCGCCGCAGACCACCAGAAGGCGGCCGGCATTCATAGCGGCTAGCAGTCGAGTGATTGTCTCGGGCGTCAAGCAAGCCTCCGCCGAGAACCAGCTCGCCGACCTGGCGGCTTCGCCGCCGGCTGAGTTAAGTCGCCGAGATGTTCGATCCTCACGGGCGGCCGGGCCGGCAGCTTCACCGTCAGTTCGAGTTTGCCACCGATCGCTTCGACATAGCCGCGGAGAGTCGAGAGATACATGTCCGCCTGGTTCTCGATCTTGGAAACTGACGGTTGCTTGATGTTCAGGGCGGCCGCGACATCTTCCTGGGCCTTGCCGGCGATCTGGCGAAGCTCGCGCAGCCCTTCGACCTCTTGTCGGAGTTCGTCATAACGCGCTTCGATCTGCTCCTGCTGGTCGCGGGGCAGGGAAGCTATGACCTGATCGATGCTCCGTCCCATAGGATCATCCCTTCTTTACGGATTTCAGGTTTTCCAGATGGTCGGAAAACCGGCTGTCCGCCTTGGCAATAAGCTGCTTGTAAAAGCGCTTCTGGCTACCGCCCGACTTGTCGCCCGCGACCAGAACGATGGCGTTCCTCTCAGGATCGAACGCGAAGGCTGCACGCCATTCCCCGTCCGCGGCAGAGAAACGCATTTCCTTCATGTTGGTGTGTTTCGAGCCTTTGAGCGTGTCGACATAGGGGCGACCGAGCTGCGGGCCGAATTCGGCGAGCAGCTTCGCGACGGCCAGAAGTTCGGTCTGAACGCCGCGCTCGAAAGCCAGAAACTCCGCCTCGAAGGCGTGGTGAAGTCTGACGTCCCAATTCATATAGCTTCCAAGCTATGCTGGGTCAAGGGTGATGAGGCCGGCATCAGTTGCCACCCTCAGCGAGACCGGCGGCGCGAAGGAGGTCGCCGATACTCCTTGATCGGATTTCGCAACGAGCAATCACACGGTCGAAGGAGATGACGCGACCGCTGTGGCCGCGTTGGCTCGTGCAGACCGCCTCGTGGCGAAGAGCCAACCGCTCGAGCGCCGCTTTTGCCGCCGATCCTCCGGCGTCGTGGAGTTCCGTCGCGTTGAAATCGGAGAGGCGCACTTCGATCCATTCTTTCGGATCGGTGGTCCTCCCTATACAAAGGCTGTCGCCGTCGCCCACGTATCGAACAATCCCGGCAAAGCGAACGCCGGGTTGCGTCGGTAGCTGCCCCTCGCATGGATCGGCCTGTGCCTTGGCTGCATAGCCCACGGCTCCGAGCGCGACGGCGGCGGCGAAGATGCGCGCCAGCCTCATGCCGCTTCTTTCATCGTGCTGGCGCCGGTCTTCTTCTTTTTCAGAAGCGCGCGAACGAACTTGTCCCAGCGAGCCATGCCGGTGCGTTTCTCGGGCATGTAGTTCCAGCGATCGTAGTTCTTGGAACTGACGTCTTGCAGCGCGTGGTTCTGGAGGCGGTCTCGAATCTCTTTCGACACGCCAGCCTTGCCGGCGAGCGTCTTGAACGTCCGCCGCAGGTCGCGGTTGGTGGCGTAGGGGATGACGCCGCGGTCACGCTGCCGCCAGACGAAGCTGTAGAGCGTACCGTGGCTGACCGGCTTCGACGGATCTTTCGCCGAAGGAAAGTACCAGCCGAATTCGTTAGGCTTGATCGACTCGATGAGCTCGGCTGCGAGCGACGGGACCGGGACGGCGTGCGGCTGAAGATTCTTCGTCTTCGACCAGTCGATGATCCGCTCGGCGGCGTCCCACTGATCGACATGCAGCCGCGCGATCTCCTCGACGCGCTGGCCGGTGAGCATGATGAGCTGCACGGCGCGCGGATATGAAGGGTGGACAGGAGTGTCGGGGCAATCGAGCCAGCGATAGAGCTGGACGAACTCGTCCTCGCTGAGCCAGCGTGTGCCTTGGACCTTCGGCTCGGTCGGGATGTCCGAGGCCGGGTTGAAGGGAATCCGGAAGCGCCGAGGAGATGTGTTCCGATAGTCGTTGTCCGACTTCATCCCCCAGCTAAAGGCTGCGTGGATATAGGACCGCACATGATCAGCCATCGATCGGGCGCCGCGCTCATAGATCGGTCGGATCAGCTCCACGATCTCTTCGGCCTCAATCTCGCGGGCGAGGCGATTGCGCCCAAGCGTATCGGCAATCTTGTTGAGGCCTTTCTCCGTTTCCTTCCAAGAGGGTTTGCCGGCGGTCTTCAGCGCCGCGACGTAGCCCTCGAATAGATCGGCGACGGTTCCCGGGCGAGTGTCGGTCGCGATCTTGATGCTGCGACCTTTCTGGATTACGTCGGCGAAGTCGCGTTTGAAAATTTCACGCGCTTGAGCGAGTGACATTGAGGGATACGAACCGAGCTTCTTCTTCGAGCGTTTCCCGTCTCGCCATTGCTGCGCCATCCAATCGGCCGTAACGCGCTTCGGCATAGGCTTGAGCACGAGCACCAGACGGCCAGTGCCGCGTCCTTCGCCGTCGGCGAGATTCTCCTGCTTCTGGCTCAGTTCGACGCGCTTCAGTGCGTGTCGGATTGTGGTGTCGGTCAGGCTTGGCATGGCGTTCCTCCTACTCCCCACAGGGATCGGTCGAGGAGAAACGGGGATCGTTTGCTGGGATCGGAAAGCCGTTTTCAATCCCTCTAACCGCCCCCAATTTGCCATAACCACCCCCTGTACGCAATGCGCCAAAAGCGGCTATTTGCTTGATGATTCAGCGGTATTGAGCGTGATCCAGCGTGACGTTGGAGGTGGTAGTGGGGTGGTTGTGGAACACACAATCTGGCCGCATAACGATATGAAACTTAATGGTTTTTTCGGCGATAGAATACTGGTGCCGGTAACGGGGGTATGTATCCAGTGCCTGAACGTGATCGTCACGTTCAATCATAGGCACTCGCGATGAGTCTCTTTGACGCACTGCAGGTCACTCTATTCGCCTTGTCCCAGGCTTCAAGCTCGTCGAGTGGGTAAAGGACAGCTTTGCCGATCTTTACGAAGGAAGGCCCGATCTTCACAGCGCGCCAGTTTCGAAGCATTCCGACGGATACGCTGCCGCGATAACGCTCGGCGACTTCGTCGACGGTGAGAAACTTGTTGTCCGACATAGAGCCTCCCTTCATCGGAACGGTGATCCGATTGCGCGATCGTTGTGGGGCGCGAGGTGTGTCTCGCAGGAACAGGCGCGCTATACCGGTTGGAATCCAGTCGGACGCGCTATTTCGGTTCAAGGCCACGAACGTCTAGAGGTTCACCGCCGCGAACGGAGCGCCCTCGGGCGAGCCTTCGGTATGCGTCAAGTTCTGTTCGGTGAGTCGGCGGCTAGGGCGGCAGAGCCTCGATCGTGATCTGTGATCTCTCCGATCAGGCCGGCCTCCAGCGCGCTGCGGCCCGGATCATCGCGCTCGGTGTTCCGATCACCGGCTTGTTCGCCAATGCCGGCATCATGCCGTTGCAGGCTGGCAAGCCCGCGGCGGGTTTGAGACAAACCATTGCCTACTCGCTCTCCCCTGTCCGCGCGGTGCGCACATCTCGCGCACATCTCGCAAGGCCAAGAGGGTTGACTCACGCGCCGTTCAGGGCCGACTGCTCGTCGCGCGCATATTGTGTCGGCGGCCGGCCGACATGCCGCGTGAAGGCGACGCTAAAGGTGCTGGCGGAGCTATAACCGACGCGTTGCGCGATCTCGGCGACACGGCTCTCCTTACGGCGCAGCAGATCCTTCGCGATCGCCATGCGCCAGGTGAGCAGATATTCCATCGGCGCGACGCCGACTACGCGGTTGAAGCGCTCGAAAAAGGTTGAGCGCGAGAGCGCCGCCTCCTTCGCCAGCTCCGCGGCAGTCCACGCGCGCGTTGGATGTTCGTGCATGCCGCGAAGCGCCGCCGCGAGGCGGCTATCCGAGAGCCCCCGCACCAGGCCTGGGGACGCATTGGTTCCTGTCGCCGATCGTAGCGCCTCGATGAGCAGCACCTCCAGCAGGCGGGTGAGGATGACCTCGCGTGCGGGCCGCTGCTCGCGCGTTTCGTCGCGCACGAGCTGTACGAGCGTTGCGAGCCGCTGTTCACCGCGGACATGGACGAGTTTCGGCAGCAATGAGATCAGCAGGGCCGCATCTGGCGAACCGAAGCTGCAATGGCCCGCCATCAGCCGCGCATCGATGGGGTTGTCGGCGGCGCCGATCCTGAATTCGTTGTTGCCCATCGTGATGGGCGTCAGCGTTTCAACGCCTGGCGGTGGTGGTTCGAGACTGGACATCGCGACACCGTAGGCGGCGGGAATGAGGACGAAGTCACCCGACTGGAGGTCGATGGGCTCATGTCCGTCGATTGCAAGGCGGCACCCACCCTCCAGAACCACGCAATAGAACGGCTCGCCGGCGTCCGAACGGCTGATGCGCCAGGGACTGGCGCCGAGGACAAGCTTAGAGAACCGAGCGCGCGGCTCGAGCAGCGTCACGACTTCCGCCAACGGATCGATCAATTCCGGACTCCTACAAATGAAATTCGGATGATCGATTGTAGCAAGTGCAGGTTCGGAGGTCTATCGTCTTGGCACATCCCAGCCACCGCACGGGGAGCTCCCATGAAAACCATCCTGATCACAGGTTGCTCGTCGGGATTCGGCCTTGAAATTGCCCGCCACTTTCTGGCTCGCGATTGGAAGGTCGTCGCCACGATGCGCACGCCGCAAGCCGACGTGCTGCCGCCATCAGATCGCCTGCGTTTGCTGGCGCTCGACGTCACTGATCCGCAGAGCATTCGCCACGCGATCGAGGCTGCCGGGCCGATCGACGTCCTCGTCAACAACGCGGGCTACGGCGCGGCGTCCCCGGTCGAATTCGTGCCCATGGCGACAGTGCGCGAGATGTTCGAGACCAATACCATCGGCACGATCGCCGTGACGCAGGCGGTGTTGCCGCAGTTTCGCGAACGCCGGACTGGAGTTGTCGTGAACGTCACGTCGAGTTTGACGCTGAAGCCAATGCCCCTCAACGCCGCCTACCGCGCGAGCAAGGCCGCGGTGAATGCGTTCACCGAGTCGCTGGCGCTGGAACTCGAGGCATTCGGCGTGCGGGCACGCCTGGTGCTGCCGGGCAGTTCCCCCGACACCCGCTTCAGGCAGAACGCGCATAGGGTTGGCCTTGATCACGAGGCGTATGCCGATCTCGTCAAGAAGACCTTCGCGCCGTTGCTCGATGCGTCCGCCCCGATCACCCGCTTGCAGGACGTCGCCGAAGCTGTGTGGCGCGCGGCGACCGATCCGTCATCGCCGATGCGCATCCCGGCCGGCGCCGACGCCGAAGCGTGGGCGGCCGAGGCGGCCTGACCCGTCGAGCCAGAATTCAACACGAGCAGGAGATTGCCATGCAGGACAAGCGCGTCGCGTTAGTTACGGGGGCCAATCAAGGCATAGGCCTCCAGATCGCAAAGGACCTGGTCGCACATGGCTTCACCGTGCTGGTCGGGTCGCGCAACCTTGAGCGCGGCGGAGCCGCGGCCAACGAGGTTGGGCCGAATGCCCACGCCCTCCAACTCGACGTGACGGATCGGGCTTCGGTCGCTGCGGCCGCGGAGCGCGTTCGCAAGGAGTTTGGCCGCCTCGACGTGCTTATCCAGAACGCTGCCATCTCGAATACGACGAAGCGGCCCGGTCAGTCCGTCGAGGAGTACGCAGCGACAACGCGCCCGAGCAACGTGTCGCTCGACGAAATGCGCGCGGTTTGGGACACGAATGTGTTTGGCGTGCTCGCCGTCTATCAGGCAATGCTGCCGCTCCTGCGCACGACGCCGGACGCGCGCATCGTCAACGTGTCGAGCGGCGCCGGCTCGCTGGCGAGGAACGCGGATCCGGCCTTCCCCCACCGTTCAATCTTCGGCCCTGTCTACCCGGCGTCCAAGACGGCGCTCAACGCGCTGACGCTCGCGATGGCGATCGAGTTGGAGCCGGAGGGGATCAAAGTCCACGCCGTCTCCCCAGGCTTCACTAAGACAAATCTCAATGCATATGCGGGCACGGAGACTGTCGAACAGGGCGCTCGTGAGGCGGTGCGGGTCGCGCTTCTGGGGCCGGACAGCCCGACGGGCACGTTCACACGCTGGCAGAACGAAACGATCCCCTGGTGACGTGAATGGTGTGCCTTCTCGGTGTTGCGATCATTGGGTACCCGGCTCGCCGTTTCGTGTCTGCCGAGGCTTCGTAATGGGATACTCGCCGAGCATGAATTGACGCCAGTTACAGGCCTCAGTGGGCCGGTTTGGGTGGATGTGGCCGCCAGCGTACTTGCCGTCAATTTCGACCTCGCCATCGAGCACCATCCCCTCCCTGCGCCATGCGATGGCCTCGCGCAGCTTCATCAGGAGGACCCATGCGGTCTTGTATTGGACGCCGATCTCGCGCGAGAGCTGGAGCGCCGCCTTGCCTTTCACCGAGTTCGCCGAGAAACAGATGGCGATGAGCATCTTTTTGAAGCTCAGCTTGCGTGCATGGAACACTGGGCCTGAGGTGACGCTGAACACCGCCTTGCAGGTCTTCTCGGTGCATTTGAAGCGGTTGCGGCTCATCGTGTGGCACCGCAACGTTCCGCACTTTGGGCAGTAAGGCTCGCCCTCTGTCTCGTGCCAGCGCAGGCGCTTAAACCCGTTGTTGGCAGTCGTATCCCGCATCTTGGCGAGATCGAACACCGTCAGCGTTCGGCACTCTGGTGAGAGCAGAAAATGCTGGCCCTTGGGCGTGTCGTCGGGGTTCGCCATGGCTCAACCCCTCCACAATCCGGAGTAAGGTCGGGCGTATTTCCAAGCCCCCGCCCAAGGAGGTGACAGCCAACATGGAAGCGTGGGGGCGGAGGGGAATGGCGGCAAAGGCGATGGCGTTGAAGGTCATGTTCAGGCTCCAGAAATCGACGACAGACACAGCAGAACGGCGGCCAATCACGACCGCTGGAATATTAGAGCTGTATGCGCATCATCCTGAACATGACCCAGGTTCTTACCTGGAATCCTATGAGGAGTCCATCGGAGGAGAAGCAGATGGTTAACGGGCTTGGCCCTACGCAGCAAGCGCCGCAGCCATCCTGCGCAACTCGGGCATCATTCGGGGTTCTTCAGGTTCAACGATTTCAGAGGCAATATCCATTACGATGGACTTGACCAACGTTGTCTTATTCAGCGCACTCTTCTTGACGAGTTCGTCAAACTCGTCGCCAACGCGTGGGGTCACTTTCATCGAAAGCCGCTTCGACGGTGTATCGTGCCAGCTTCTCCATTTCTCGCGATGAAGCTCTGCGTTTCTGCGAAGCCTCTCCACCAACGAATCGTCGTTTACAGACCTGTGCACGAAGTATGCGATCAGTGACTTTCGAAGTATCACGCCAGCCGAAGGATCGATCCGATAGGACGCTAGGTCCAACGTATCCATAAAAGGCGCAGCCATAACCACTTCCAGGGGTCTGGAGGCAATCTCACGAGCAACACGGATTGCTGGCGTCGACTGCGGCGGGATAGCCACAACGGTACCACACTCGTCGCAGGTTGCCGCCATGATCTGCTTCGCTACGCCGATTCCGCTTTCGAAAGGCACGTCGTGGTAGTCGAAAGTCGTCGCAACAACTTTCCGGCATTTTTCACAGAGCGCTTTGCTCTTATCTCCAGCATACCAGATTTTCATGTTCGCCTACCTTGATGGATGTACACTTATGAAGACCGTGTCCGGATCAACGAAATAGAATTTTATGTACCAGCCATCTCGTTTGAGGATATGTACTTCAACACCCTTGAACTCATGGTGTTCAGAACTTTCATGATGCGTACCATTGCACCTGTCGATGATCTTTATCAGGTCCTCGGGGGAAATATCGCCAGTCATCAAGGCATTCTTGTCCTCGATGCTCCCACGAGCCGCATGCTGATAAGTACCCTCCTTCAGTGCCTTGATGACGCGAAACGTGACGCCCTTGAAAGCCATTTCGTCCTCAATATACGAAGTTCTTCGTAAATTTCAACAAGAAAAACACGCCGAAAGAAAGTCGCGTGCCCGAGACAACCCTTTTCGCGCAACCACTATCAAACTGACAACGCATACGCGCACCGGGCGCTGTGAAAACGCGTAGTGAAATAACCCATTAATTCAAATATGTAGTCCGCTTTCGGTGGTTTTTGCTACCTAATGCCGGAAAATTGCGCGCCAATGGAAATAGCTGACGATGGCGCCGCCAACGAGCGGGCCGAGCATGGGGCCAACGAGCCCGGGAATCGCAACAAAGCTCATGGCTTTGACGAGTTCGGATCGTGGAAACGTCTTTTCCAGCGTAATGCGGCCAACCGGCACCATCATCGCGCCGCCGGCGCCTTGCAGGACGCGGCTGAGCACCAAAGCCTGCATGTCGGTCGTGAGCCCGCAGAGCGCAGAACCCATGGTGAAGACGGCAATGGCCGAGGCAAATACCAGGCGGGTGCCAAAACGGTCAGCCATCCATCCACATAACGGAATAAAGGCGGCTAGGCTCAAAGCGTAGCTCGCCAACACCGATTTCACCGCCAGCGGGGTCACGCTGAGCGCCCTGGCGATGACCGGAACCGCTGTGTTCAAAATTGTCGTGTCCAGCGACCCCATGAAGAAGGCCACCGCGACAAGCTATGGCAGAAGCTGCTTAGGAGACGCAGCGATGCTTTTCGACACAGCGGTCATTATGGTTCGGCCTGACTTGGAACGAATACGGCAGCGTCACGGGTTTCGCGTTCACGATAGATACGCAACTACAAGGCGTTTGAGATTGAGAGACGCCGACGACCACCGCTCTGGAGCCTATTCACGCGCGTCTTTGGCCTAGCGTTCTCCTAATACGCCAATGGCCGCTTTTACTTTCATAGCTGTCAGCGGCATATCGCGAAGCCGAACGCCGATCGCATCGGCCAAAGCGTTCGCTAACGCCGCCGATGCCGGGGCCTGTGCGGTTTCGCCAGCCCCGATGAAGGGCAGACCTGGCCGGTCCATGACCTGTACGTCGATGGATCCTGGCATTTCGGTAAAGCGGGCGATCGGATAGCTGCCCCAATCGAAACTGGTCCGTTTGGACGCGTCATAAGTGACCGCCTCGATTGCGGCCCAGCTGAGCGACTGGATAATCCCACCTTCGACCTGGTTGCGGATGCCGTCGGGATTGGCCGGTTGGCCTGCATCGACTGCGGCATTGACGCGATGGACTGTGATGGCGCCGGTCTCGCGCTCGACCTCGATCTCCAGTGCGATAGCGCAATAGGCCCCAATATTCTTGTATTGGGCGAAGGCCATACCACAGCCCCGGCGTCCGTCACCGCGGGGTCGGCTCGACCAGCCGAACCGGTCGGTCGCCGCCTGCATCACGGCGCGCGCGCGCTCGTCCTTCATATGGTTCAGCCGGAAAGTGAGGGGATCGACGCCAGCGACGAGCGCCAATTCGTCCAGCATGCTTTCGAGACTGAAGATGTTCAGGTGGGCGCCAAGTGACCGCAGTGCCGAGACCCGAAGCGGCGCTTCGGCAATGAAATGATAGCGGACGTCCATGTTGGGGAAGACGTATAGCGGATTGGCGTTGCGGTCGCCGTCGCCCTCCGGCATCGGAATCGGCTCGGGGGGCTGCATTGCCAGCGGCGGATCGATCTGCTGGGCGACCGCGTAGCCGCCGGCTTTGACTGCCCGATTGTTATGGGAGTTGCTCCAGACCTCATAAGTCCAGCGGGAGATGCGCCCATTGGCGTCGATTGCCGCGTCGACGTTTGTCACCATGGCGCACCCGCAAGGTTCCCAACCGAACTCTTGCTCGCGCATCCACTGAAGCCGGATCGGCTGTCCGGGGAGCTTCATTGCGATCAATGCGGCCTCGGCAGTCACATCGTCAGCGCCGTTCTGGCCGTAGCAGCCGGAGCCCGGTGTGTGGATGCAGCGCACCTTCTCGGGCGGTAGCCCAACGAGCTCTGCGATGGCGCGATGCATGTCGAACACGCCCTGGCTATGCGACCACAACGTGAGGCCGCCGTCCTTCGCCAGCGCCACCGCACAGGACGGACCGATCGAGCCGTGGCTGTACCAGGGACGACTATAGGTCGCGCGTAACGTATGGGCAGCGGGCAGGGCCCCGTCGTTGGTTTTCAGCACGGTGATCTCACGCCGAGGCAGGGTTTGCAGGTGGTGGGGACCATCGGCCATCGGCAGAGGCGGTCGTGTGCGGACGTAGTCGGAATCCTGGGCGACCCGCATCGCCTGAATAGCTTGCCACTCCTTCTTGGCCACCACCGCGGCGAACTCGCCGTTCTGGATGACGGCGACCACGCCAGTCATCTGGCGCGCGGCAGCGAGGTTCGGCTTTGTCAGCCGGGTGCCGTAGCTAGGACCCCGAACGACCCGCGCGTGCAGCATGCCGGGAAGCCGAATATCCTGCAGAAAGGCCTCGCCGCCCGTCAGCTTGGCCGGAATGTCCACACGCGGCAGGTTGCGCCCCAGGGTCCGGTAGTGTGCCGGATCGCGCCGCGGCGCATCGGCGACCGCCTCGACGTGCAGCGACAACGACGCGGCCAACGGGCCGTAGCCTAGCCGCCGCCCGTCCGGTGCGGCGACATGTCCGTCGCCGGTCGTGGTAAGTTGGTCGGGGGCGAGTCCCCATTGGCGCGCGGCAGCCTGCGTCAGCAGCATTCGAACGTTCGCGCCGGCGTTCGCGAGCGCCACACCGCCTTCCTGCATAGAATGGCTGCCTGCCGTGAGGCCTTCGTCAGGAGTCAGGGCGGTGTCGGCGGTGGTGAACGTGATGACACCGGGAGGCAAATCGAGTTCCTCCGCCGCGACCTGAAGCAGCGCCGTGCGGATCCCCTGGCCCAACTCTGCCTTGCCGGAAAAGACCGTGGCCCCGCCATCGGGAGCGATGTGAATCCAAGCATCGAGCACCGGCGTGCCCTTCAGGCTACCGGGCAGGTCGGGGCGGACCGCCTTAGGGGCCGGGCCCCCTTCGCCACCACCCGACGTTTCAGCCAAGGCGCGCGAGGAGAAGCCAAAGACAACGAGTAGGCCGCCCGCGGCGAGGGCCTGCCGGCGCGAAAGGATCGTGGGTCGAAGGGGCTCACTCATGCGCTGCGTGTCCGTCGACGCGAAGACCGGCCGCCCGTCGCACAGCCCGCAGGATGCGCATATGGGTGCCACAGCGGCAGAGGTTGGTCTGCATGTGTCGCCGGATCTGTGTCTCGTCTGGCTTGGGGATGAGGTCGAGCAGAGCCTGAGCGCGCATGATCATTCCGGCTATGCAATATCCGCATTGGGCTGCTTGTTCGTCGGCAAATGCACGTTGCAGAGGGCTCATCTTGTCGATCGAGCCCAATCCCTCGACGGTCCGAACCTTGCGGTTCACGACCGCGATCACCGGTGTGACACAGGAGAAGACGGCGTTGCCGTCGAGTTGGACCGTGCAGGCTCCGCATTGGCCGAGGCCGCAACCGTATTTCGCCCCGTTCAACTGAAGCTCGTCGCGGAGCACGTAGAGAAGTGGCGTTTCCGGATCGGCGTCGATCTGGTGATCGTTGCCATTTACGTTGATGCGAAAGCTCATGGCTCGGCGCCCTCCTTGCGCGTGACGCGCACGGCTTTCTCCAGCCCCGGCCAAGCCGGACGATTGGTGTAGCGAGCGCGGATATATGCGAGCACCTCCGCCACCTGGGCATCGGTCAGACTGTCGGCGAAACCTGGCATCTTGGGGCCACGCCCGGCGACCGGCGGTTCAATCCCCTGCAACAAGTCCTGGATGGCACTGGTCGGGTCGCCGTCGCCCAGATTGCTGGCAAGGCTAAGTGATGGACGCCCTTGGCCCAGCATCGGCGCGCCCTGACTGTGACAGCCGGCGCAAGCGCCTGCGAACAGTGTCGCGCCCGCAGTATAGGCCTTGGCCGCCGCAGCCGTGTTGTCGATCAGGGTCGGTGATGGCTCGGCGGCCTCCCGCCCGAGCATCTTGGATGCGATATAGGTGGCAATAGCCCTGACATCAGCCTCTGGCGCTGTGGACAAGCCCTTGATCACAGGGCCCATTGGTCCAGCCGCGGCACTATGATCCGGCGAGATTCCGGTTGCGAGGTAAGTGTAAAGTGCGTCGCGGGTCCAAGCCCGCGCTGCGGGATTGGACGCGTCCAGCGCTGTCGCGCGCCAGCCTTCTGCGACACCGCCACCGTATGCCCTGGACCCTTCCTCGCCGCCGGCCAAATTGCGGGGCGTGTGGCACGCGCCGCAATGGGCGAAGCCTTCGGTCAGATAGGCGCCACGGTTCCATTCAGCAGAATGGCTTGGATCGAATGGCACGGGCCCTTTGTGCAGGAACAGCAGCTTCCACCCCGCCAGGAGCGGCCGAAAACCTAGCGGTGGGATCAACCTGTTGGCCGGCGCTTCGGCGTGAACTGGTTGTCGGGTCATCAGGAAGGCGTAGAGCGCGTCGAGGTCGGCATCGGTCACATGAGTGAAATGCTCATACGGCAATGCCGGATAGAGATGGGCTCCGTCACGGCCGATGCCGTCCTTCATAGCGCGCTTGAACGCCTCCGGCGACCAGTGGCCGATGCCGGTGTCCGGGTCCGGCGTCAAATTGTCGGAATAGAGAACGCCAAACGGGGTCGCCAGGGGCCGTCCGCCGGCAAGCGGACGCCCACCCTCCGCTGTGTGACAGACGGAGCAATCGCCGATGTCCGCGAGCGTCGCGCCGCGAGCAACCTGGTCAGTGCTGAAGGATGATGGTGGCGGGACGGGGATCGGCGCAATCACAGGCCGCCATGCCAGCGCAAGTGCAGCCAACGCTCCGCCCAATCCGGCAGCGGCGGCGCCCCCAAGCGTGCGCCGGCGAAATATCCAAGAGAAACTCACGCGCGTCGCGACCGAACCGTCGGAAAGGTAACGTTGCCGCCCCCGCGGTTGTCAATCTTCTCGGGCATATCTCGATCCCCCGCCTCGTTTTGCTTGACGATAGGAACATCGGTCGCCGCGATCTTGATGAATTGTCAGCAGCTTTGTCGATTAGTCGGATGCTTTGACTGAGACTGTTGACGATCTGGTGATCGGCGTCACGACACGCGATGCACAGCACATCGCTGCGGCTCGACGATGGCACATCGAACTCGGGTGTTTGGCCGAGACGGCGAGGGCGATCGGGCAAATGGTTGAGGGCAAAGGTTCGGGTCCTGGCCGTTTGTTTTATTTGATCGAATTCCCCGAGACGAGCGTCGTGGATTTAGGAAATTCTATGTGGCGCGAATCGGATTTTCATCAGGTCGGCAGGAGCCCTCGCAAGAGACTATCAGCTCAAGTGCGATCCCGGATCCTACACTGACGGGCGTCGCGTGGCGGGCTCGCCCGTGTCATCCACTTCGAGGTTTGCGACCTTACCGCGAAACGCCATATAGGCATGCAACAGATATGACGATCGGGATGATCAGAGCGATCCTGGGTTTGGTACGTGAAGGCTGCCGCAACTGAGCGAGACAGGCTTCTGATTGATCGGGATGGTCGTTCGCATCATTCGTCCCTGGGCCAAGGGGAGGCGTCGCCTTCATCGATCCGTTCGCTCGTAGAGCTTGCGCATCGTGAGGTGCATCCAATGCTGGCAAAGCTTGTCGCCGCGACACCCGAGCCGTTCTTGCAGACGATTGTTGATGTCGAAGTTCCGCGCATGGTCTTCGGGCGCACTTGTCTCCTTGGAGACGCTGCATTCGTCATGCGCCCCCATACTGCCGGGGCAGCGGCAAAGGCAGCTCGGGACGCTTCCGTGCTTGCAATGGCCTTGAAGCGCGCCGGCCGAAATGTTGATGCAGGGCTCGGCAGCTTCGAGGAGATGCAGCTCGAATATGGTCGTGAAATGGTTGAATATGGCATAGCCCTCGGTAATCGATGGGCGGCATAGAAGGCTACACAGCGCGCCGATCTGCTGCGCTACGCAGGGTCTGAATAAGCCGAGTCATTCGACTGGTCGCGAATTTCGACGAATACCAGTTGCCTCCAGGAAGTCGCCGTTTTGGTTCGCCCACTCGCAAAGCCAGGCTATTGGTTCACGAAGAGGGTCCCCTCACTTGTCAGCCGATACTCGGTCTTCGGCGGAACCTGATGATATACTGTCGTTCGAGTAGTCTATCACGTTCCATGCCTCGAAGCGTTTGTATCAGCATCTTCTTCTTAGAGATATCTGGTATCTGCCGCTGGAGTTCGTTGAATCGACGAACCTCACGCGTCGATAGACAATAGAGTACGATGGTGAACCATTTATCGCCCACGAGTGATAAGATGCGTCGCGCTGGGAACTCAGTTTCCGAGATCTCCGATTGTACGCCATCGGGTAGGACGCCGCTTTCCGCGTCTTCGGGGCGCTCGTTTTTGGACGGAGGCGTGTTGCGCTTCACGCCGTCTCCCCCAGATAACGATGCACAAAGGCGACGGCCATTGCGCCCTCACCGGCGGCTGTTGCGACGCGCTTGATCGAACGATGCCGGACGTCTCCAGCGGCAAACGAGCCAGGAACCGACGTCTCCAGGTAGTATGGCGTCCGCTGTAGTGGCCAGCACTCTGGCGCACGACCCTCCTTCAGCAGGTCAGGTCCGGTAACCAAGTATCCGCCAGGATCTCTGATGATGGTCGTATCAATGGCCCAATCCGTATTGGGGACCCCGCCAATCGCCACAAAAAGGCGAGGCGTCGAAGCCCATTCGGAAGTCTTGTTGCTACGAGAGGTCACCTCAATCCGTTGGAGAGCATTTTCGCCCTCAAGTCCGGTAATCTCGACTTCGTAGCGCACTTGAACATTGGGCTCCGCCAGGATTCGATCAGACAAGTATTGAGACATCGACGCAGCAAGCGCCTTGTCGCGCACAAGCATTGTGACACTTCGCGCATGAGTAGCGAGATGCATCACAGCTTGTCCCGCTGAGTTACCACCCCCAATAACAAATACGTCCTCACCGGCGCAGAACGGCGCCTCGCTCGCTCCGGCTCCATAGTAGAGGCCGCGGCCCAGGAGGCGGTCTTCATTTGGGAGGTTCAATCGGCGCCATTCGACGCCAGTGGCGCAGATGTTTGCGCGCGCCACCATCTTCCCGCCGTCAGCAAGGTCGGTCCAAATACGGCTGTCATGAAACTCTGACTTCACTCCCTCTTGCATCATCAACAGTTCGACGCCGAACTTGACGGCTTGCTGGCGGGCGCGTTCAGCAAGGTCAGCGCCATTGATACCTTCCGGAAAGCCCATGTAGTTCTCGATCATCGACGTGGTGCCGGCCTGTCCGCCAACGGCACTGCGCTCGATTAGGACTGTGCGCAGCCCCTCCGACGCGGCATACACTGCGGCAGACAAACCTGCTGGCCCAGCCCCGTAAATCGACAGGTCATACTCCCGAAGCTTTGGCTTCGTGACGAAGCCAAGCCGCGCCGCGACGTCGCGCAAAGATGGACCGAACAGCCGCTCGCCGCCCGGCAGTTCGACCACAGGCAAGCGCACGTTCGCGAGGTTCGGGAGTCCGAGGGCGGCTCGGCAGTCTTCGTCAGTGGCAAGTTCGACCCACTGAAACTCGACGACACTTCGCTTGAGAAAATCGCGAATCTCCCACGCTTCGGCAGAATCGCGATGCCCAAAGAGCCGGACGACCTGCGCCTGAACACCATTTGATTCGCTTCTCATGTCGTCTCCCTTCTAGGTTAAACCGCTCCCTTTTTCACTGGCTAGGGCGGGATCGGTCGCCGCCTCCGACAGATTCAAGGATGAGGATTGAGGCGTGCCATCCGAGATGGTCGTCCGGCAAGGATCGTTATTCCAGGCTCTTGCCCAGTCGACGGCCGCTAGCTGCGATCGATTGCCCCGCGGGTCTGCGTTCAATGTCGTAGGCTTCGAGCGCCGACGGAATGTCATCGGTTTTAGCGAGATGAGCCCGCAGCGCCAAAGCATCACCCGCGGCCTTAGCGACCCCCATCGCGGTGTGCGGCCGAACCACGAAAGCGGCGTCGCCTAACAGCGCGATACGTCCGTTCGCCATCTTAGGCGTTTCGAAATCGAATATGGCCTGAAGGAAGGGGCGCGGTTCGGCCGCGACAGCGGCCGCGAAGGGCGGCGGAAGCTGAGCTGCAGCATCCGTCAAAAGCTGATCACGCCGGTCTGCAGAGAGCGCTCCCGGACCAAGGGAGTAGCGATGGCTGTTGCCGCTGGAGTCCGTAAGGGCTTCGCCGAGCGCTTCCGCGCCCGAGGCGGTGCGGTACCAGACCCAATTGTAACGGCGAGCACCCGAAGACATCTCTCCATTCGGTCCAGTCACGACATATCCGAGGATATGGGATCGCGGCATGCTGTAGAAGGCAAACCGATCCAACAGGACTTCCGCCGCCGCCGGCGGAAGCTCAGTTTCGGGAAAGAGGCCTCGCCAGGCGATATAGCCGGCATAGGTGCTCGGAGCGGGCTGGCCAAGCACACTTTCCCGGACCACCGACCCGACGCCGTCTGCACCAACGAGCAGGTCGGCGGTTTCCCACCCCCCGTCGTTGAATTGCAGCGTCGCGCGGGTCTCGTCTTGGAACACGGATCGCACCGACCGTCCGAGGAAATAAACGCCGTCAGCCACGAGTTCCTCGAAGGTCTGATAGAGGCGATCCCAGGAGATCTGCGTTTGCGGCGTTCCGTACCGCTCGATGACCGCTCCGGACCGATCGAGAAATATCCGCTCCCTCGCGATGACGCCAACCTGGGCGACGTGTTCGCAACCGACGGCCCGTAGGATCGCAAAGATTTCTCGCTGGCCGACCAGCCCCGCGCCGCGGCCGGCCAGTCCGCCAACGGATCGTTCGTAAATCTTCACATCGTGGCCGTCCTGACGAAGAAGTGCTGCGGCGAAGAGGCCGCCGAGAGATCCTCCGATGATCCGGATGCAGCGTTTGGCCACTGTTCAAACTCCCGTATGTGACGCTCTTTGGGGAGAGCGGGCTCCCGGTAGAGCCGCGTGGCCAAATCGTAGCCGTAGAGATGTCCGTCCTTGGGGGTGACCGCCATCATGCGTTTGCCGGATTTAGTCGTGAACACCGCCGGCGTGGCTGCTTCATCCCAATCGTGGAAGTCGTTACTGACGATCGGGAAATGGCGTTGATAGGCGCCTGTTCGAGCATCAAGGACGACAACCGAAGCGGTGAACAGGTTATCGCCATAACGATAGGCATTCAGGAAGTCTGGCGCCGGATTGCCGCCGGGGACGTAGAGCAGCCCGGTGCTCGGATCGAGGGTGTAGGAGGTCCAGGTGCCGCCGCCGTTGATGGGAAACCCTTTGGCGTTGACCCAGGACATCGCTACTGACTGGCTCTTGGCCTGCGGACCACGCGCCTTGTCGTCAGGACCCTTGGGCACGAGGTAGAATTCCCAGATGATCTTCCCGGTGCTCGCGTCCAGACCATAAATCCGACCCTTGACGCCCTTGTTGTCGCCGCCGGCGTTGCCGATGAAGATCATGCCGTGCCAAGCAATCGGCGAGGCCGGCACCGTCTCGCCTCGCGCGGGATCGGCGATAGTGGTCGCCCAGAGCAGCTTGCCGCTCGCCTCATCATAGGCCACCACACGCCCGTCCGTGGTGCCGCGAAACACCTTGCCCCCCGCGATGGCGACACCGCGGTTCACTTTGACCGGGCTATGCCGAAACGCCTCGTGCACCCGCCAATTCTCCTGGCAGGTGTCCGGATTGATGGAGAAGGTGTCTTGCTCCGTGGCACCAAAGAGCGTGCCATCCACTTGTACGAGGCCGGTCTCAAATGATGTTTTGACCTTGGTATCGTATACGCACTGAATTTTCAGCGCGTTCACATTTGCTGCGTTGATCTGATCCAGAGGAGAATAGCGCTCTGAGGTCAGAGTGCGGTTGTAGGTTGGCCAATCCGACTGGGGCGCGGCTTCCGACGCATTGCTGCTGATGGACCCGGTTAGTGCGAACGTGACCCCCAGTATCGCAAAATAAGGATGCGTCGGTTTCATTATACTGGCTCCTCCACCCGACTTGGCGGCGCGCCTTCTTCTGCGATTGCAGTGAAAGCGACATTCTCTGCGAGTATGCGACAGGCCTGCGATATCGGCTTGGACGAAGGAAACACGATTTGCCTGTTGGGAACCGATTTGGCCGCGAGTCAAATCTCGATGGCGGCCTGACCATCGGGGAGATTTGCACCAAGGTTCAGACCCGAACGGGATCGCGAGCCCGCTGGGGTATTGCCGCGCCAGCATACGATCATCTCCCCGGTGGATCTTCGCGTGACGCGCAGGCCGAGCGCGCGTCGGGGGCAGGGATGACATCGTTCCTTGGCCAGCGCCCGCTTCTCGGGTTTACCTCCGCCAAATAGGTGGTTACCTCTTGTTGACTATGCATGGCGGGCTAAGGCAGGATAATGGCAACGCAGGTGAACTGGCTGTTATTTCTGGAGGCAAATATTTGGATAAATATATCAAGCGCATAGCGTCGTGCGATGGCTGATCGAGGCCGTCAATATGGCGATGTTATTGCGCACAGTCACGGAGTCAGCGATGCGCCGTCGATTGTGACGCGGTCGTTGAGATCAGCCCAGGTGGGGATGACAAAGCTCACTTGTGGCCACCAGCATCTTGGTAGAACGACTCCGATCCCCGCCGAAGACACGTTCATCCTGGCCGTCTATCCCGAAATCGTACAGCATCACGAGTTGTGGAAGGGAGGTAAGCCGTTTATTTCTCAAGGATATGAAGCTAATTCAATTCGTATCGTCAACCTCAAGGACGAATTTTCCGCGCGTGTTACTCATCCGCATGTGGGTATATCCTTCTACATCCCGAGATCTGTTCTAAATAATTTCTCTGACGATACGGGTGATCGTCGGGTTGCGGACCTGAACTGCCCCCCGGGGCTGGTTGATCCGGTGCTGGGTCACCTGGCGGCATCACTCCTTCCCATGTTCGAGCGACCGGAAGAGGTGTGTTCGCTTGTCGTCGATCATGTGGCTTTGGCGGTTTGCGGTCATCTTCAGTCAACCTATGGAGGTCTTGTGTCGCGCCGGCCAATGGCGCGAGGCGGCCTATCTCCGGCAGCAGAAGCCCGCGCGAAGGACTACCTCGCAAGCAGTGCACGCGAAGACATTACCCTTGCCGATGTAGCAAACGTATGCCGTTTGTCGCGGGGGCATTTTATACGGGCTTTCAGAATTTCCACAGGCCTGACCCCACACAAGTGGTTGCAGCGACACCGTGTTGAGAAGGCGAAAGCGTTGTTACTCGAGACAGATATTTCGATTGCTGAAATTGCGCTTGTCTGTGGGTTTGCTGATCAAAGTCATCTCACACGCGTCTTCACCGCCCTCGTTGGTAGCAGTCCCGCCCTTTGGCGCCGCGAACGGCGCCCCCGCTGGGCGTCTGATCAATAGCCCCACCGACACCGCGCGGTAACTGTCCTGTGAAGCACGCACTTCTGGTATCGAGATGGTATGCTCAGAATTTGAATTTCACCCCAGCAGAAACGGTGGACGGCGCGGTGGGGCTCTGGAAGTGATTGTCGACTGCTGGTCCGTTGGTGATGCCTGAGGCCGGAACGCCGGGGGCTCAAACCCCAGTTGGGTCGACAAGTGCGCCGAAGGTCTCGTATCGCGCGTTCAGGGCGCTCTCGACCTTGACGAAAAGTTTGAGCCGCATGGTCAGGTCATCGCTCGAATGCGGTTCGAGGAGCGCATAATCGGCGACACAATTTGTCATGTGCTCCAGCGGATAGGAGATCTTGTTCGCGTGGCGACAGCCGCAGCAATGCGGACACGGCCACACCACGCGCTCGACCCATGGCCTGCGTCGTCTCAATCCTGCCGGCGCGCGCTGGGGACATCGGCAGGCGTGACGCGTGCCCGTTCTCAGTTGTGAGGGTGGCAGCATCGACAATCCATTCGGCCGCCGCCACCTGCACGAGCATCGCACGGGCAGTTGCCCCTGCCTTCCGCAATGGTCCGCTCCAAGCCATTGTTGTAGTAGATCCGCCGGTCGCCTGGATGACGAAATCAGGACTGCCGTAAAGGGCCTGGTCTGCCGGCGCAGGGGCGATGATGACCTTGTCCAGCGCGACGTCCAATCGTCCAATTCTTCGGCGATGCATTGCGCCTGCGACGTATAGACACCCTTGCCCATCTCTACTGCTGGTAGAGTGAAAGTCACCTTGTCGTCGGGAGCAATGTGGATGAACGCGTTAAAACGCGCTCCGGTCGGTACTGGCTCATCCGCCCGCGCATCCGTAGACGGCAGTTCGATACCAATCAAAAGACCGTCGCCGAGCGCCGCGGCGCCGCGCAGAAGCGTGCGGCGCGTGAGATCGACAGCGGGGGCGAAGGTCGTGTCAGGATTGCGCAGCATGTTTGATCCCCTCGCGAAACCGGACATAGGTACCGCAGCGGCAGAGGTTGCCCGCCATAGCAGCATCGATCGCGGCATCGTCGGGTTGCGGGTTCGCGGCGAGCAGGGCAGATGCGGACATGATCTGGCCGGGCTGGCAATAGGCGCACTGGATCATTTCGAGGTCGAGCCAAGCCTTCTGGATCTTTGCGCCGGCGGGCGTTGCGCCGACGCCCTCGATGGTCGTGATCGCCCCCGCTCACCGCGCCGACAGGCAATTGGCAAGAGCGCACCGCGAAACCGCTGAGATGCACGGTGCATGCCCCGCACTGGGCAATGCCGCAGCCGTATTTGGTGCCGGTCATGCCGAGCAGGTCGCGCAAAACCCACAGCAGCGGCATCTCGCCCGGGGCATCAGCACTGTGAGGCGACCCGTTGAAAGTGAGATCCATTGCTGCTTCCTCCGTGGGGTGGGTGTCAGTAGACACCCCAAATCGTTCGGACAATTAAGCCAGCACGATATTTGGAATGAGGATTGTTGTCGGTCCACTTCTCGGATGACGTGCCAACATGCTGATCCTCGTTCTGCCGAGGACGTCAATAAGGTTCGCCTTTGCCAGTGAAAGAGGACGTGGTTTGGCGATGATTTTTGGCCTGCCAAGCCGAAAATCGTTGGTGCCCCGCGCTAGCTCCGAATAAACGCGAGGAGATCGTCGTTAATCGTATCCGCGTTCACCGTGCACATACCGTGTGAAAAGCCGGGATAGACCTTGAGCGTAGCGCTCTTGAGCAGCTTGGCCTGAAGCAAGGAGGCGTCCTTGTAGGGTACGACCTGGTCATCATCGCCTTGTAGGACAAGCGTCGGCACCTTGATCGCCTTCAGGTCTTCCGTCTGATCGGTTTCCGAGAAAGCCTTGATGCCTTCATAGTGGGCTTTGGCGCTGCCCATCATGCCCTGGCGCCACCAATTCTGGATGACTCCTTGCGAAACCTTCGCGCCCGATCGATTGAAGCCGTAGAACGGCCCAGAGGCCACATCGAGGAAGAATTGCGATCGGTTGGCGGCCAGTGCTTTGCGGAAGCCATCGAACACTTCGATTGGGGTGCCGTCGGGATTGCTCGCGGTCTTGACCATTAGCGGCGGAACGGCGCTGACCAGGACAGCCTTGGCGACACGGCCTTGCGGTTGACCATATTTCGCAACGTACCGCGCCACCTCACCGCCGCCGGTCGAATGGCCGATATGGATGGCGTTCTTGAGATCAAGATGTTCGAACACCGCCGCGGCGTCGGCGGCATAATGGTTCATATCATGGCCGTCGCTGACCTGCGCCGACCGTCCGTGTCCGCGACGGTCATGCGCAATGACGCGAAAGCCATGTGCCAGGAAGAACAGCATTTGGGCGTCCCAGTCGTCTGCGCTGAGCGGCCAGCCATGATGAAAAGCGATGGGTTGGGCGTTCTTCGGACCCCAATCCTTGTAGAAGATCTCGACGCCATCTTTCGTGGTTATGCTAGACATGTTGAACTCCTTTGTCGTTCGTTGACGGGGGCCGGCCGCGGCCGTAACGGGAATTCCGAGCGTGACGACCGTGGCAGCCGACACGCCAAGAGCGAGCACGGTTCGACGATCGATCGACGGGGAAAAAGCGATGCTGTCGGGTTTGCGGGACGATCGCTCATTGGTCATAATATGCCCTAGTCAATGCCGTTCGGCGATGCCGCACATCGTCTTGGCGCAAAACAGCCCGAGGCCGCGAGCGCCCGGAGAGGTTTAGCGATTGAGGCGGCTACTTCGTGGTTATGCAACGCCAGCAAATACTGAACCGAGGTCATTGGCTTAGCGTCATGCGTTCTGCCGGATGGCTGTCTTGTACAGCGTTGATCGCCTCGCGTGATTGGTGCAACCGTCTTCCGACTTCTTGACTGTCACAGCCAGCGACCTCTCAGTAATTCAAGCGAGACCCTTTGTGTGATGCCTCATGAAGGAACCAGGTTCGTCGTTCCGTCTCGTCAATCCAATTCTCGAGCAGACTGGCCGTGGCGACGTCATGATATTCGTCACAAGTATTATGAACCTGACGCATTGCCGAAGTGAGCCGGAGGTTATCGTCCCGCAACTCAGCCAACATATCTTGTGGATCCACATAGTCTGCGTCGTTATCGGAAATACGCTGGAGACGAGCGACGTGGCCAATTGAGCGCAACGTTTTGCTTCCAATCTTCCGAGCACGTTCCGCAATTGGATCAGTCATTGCAAATATCTGATCGCTCTGCTCATCCAAAAGCAGGTGATAGTCCCTGAAATGTGGGCCGCTCATATGCCAATGAAAGTTTTTCGTCTTTAGGTAGATCGCAAAGACATCCGCGAGCAGTGCTTGGAGCGCAGCTCCCACGTCCCGTGTCGCCTCCGCGGAAAGATCCCTCAGACCCGACGGGCGATGTCCCGCAGCTATAGTATCGGCAGTCATAGTTCTATCGACCTCCCGCTCGCTCCAATAGGGTTGCACAGCATATAAGGCGGATCGCCATACCTGATCTTGATGGAAGGGCGCAGGTTTTGGAGAATAGTCCGACAGCGCGCTCGAAAGCCGGCTACTCCGCCGTCTGGGCCAGCCGGCCATGATCGGTGGGGCGGCACCTCCCGACGATCGCGCCAGTCAAACAACATGAGCTGCTTATTGCTCTTCGCGAATGGGGCGCTTTTATCGGCGACTGGCGTCACCGTCGAGGCGTGGCGCCAGGATCATAGCCATCAATCCGCTGAGGGAGCGGGCGCTCGAACGTTTCGAGGCACCGCAAGCGCCGATCGAGATGGCGACGTTGTCTTCGACGCCGATCGCGAGCAGATATTTCCAGGTCAAGGTCGGCGGTGACGCCGCTGCGCTCAAGGGAATTTGCAAGGCGCTGGTTTCCATGGACAAGGCGGCCAAGGCCGCCGATCTGGCGCCCGTATTGGTTCATTCTTTCATCGCCGCCACACCGCAGGTTTCGATGCGCTTGTCCACGACCTCGAAGGCAGAGTGGGGCGCTATCGAACGCGCAAGCGGCCTGCGTCGGGAGGACCTGGAGCAAATCGCGACCGCTTATGCGGCATCGTCGGCAACCATCGTCAGCTCGGCATGGGCATTACCCAGCACGTCACCGGCACGGCCAACGTTCAGCAGATAACAAACCTGCTCCTTCTCAAGGGCAATATCGGAAAGCCCGGCGCCGGCGTCTGCCCCCTTCGTGGCCATTCGAATGTGCAGGGTGACCGCACCGTCGGCATCTCAGAGCGCCCGCCGACTGCGCTGCTCGACACGCTGCGCGATGTCTTCGGCTTCGAGCCGCCTCGCGATCACGGGCATTCCGTCGTCGAGAGCATCGCGGCAATGCGTGATGGCAACGCTAAAGCCGTGGTGTACCTTGGAGGCAACCTTGCCATGGCGGCGTCCGACCCTCAGGCGTGCTTCAATGGCTTCCGTAAGCTCGATCTCGCGGTCCGCCTCGCAACCAAGCTGAATCGGACACATCTGTTGACGGCCAAGGTGAACTATTTGCTGCCGGTGCTCGGTCGCACGGACGAAGATATCCAGGCGACAGGTAGGCAAGCGATCACCGTGGAAGACTCCATGTCGATGGTCCACGCATCGCGAGGTTTTCTTAAGCCGCCAAGCGATCAGGTGCGATCGGAGCGGTGGATACTCGCCGGTATCGCGAAGGCGACGCTCGCGGCAAGGTCCGTGGTCGATTGGGACTCGCTGGCGGGCAATTACGACCTGATCCGCGACAGAATCGAAGCGGTTTTTCCTGATTTCGAGGGCTACAACGATCGTATCAGGAAGCCCGGCGGCTTTCAGTTGCCGAATTCTGCGGCGATGCGGGTATGGAACACGCCGACCGGGAAGGCTAAT
This sequence comes from Martinezella calliandrae, assembly GCF_030272695.1. Lineage (GTDB taxonomy): Bacteria > Pseudomonadota > Alphaproteobacteria > Rhizobiales > Rhizobiaceae > Rhizobium > Rhizobium calliandrae. Next base: position 5,898 of record NZ_JARFYN010000058.1, on the reverse strand, counting down.
TTTGCGATCTTTCGGGAGTGTCAGGAATTCTGTGCGGTGGGCCGGTTTCATCAGTTGAAGAACCGTTCGCCGAAGATGGCGGAGGGCGGTGCCGAAACGGCATCGCCGCGATCACTGCGCCGTGCGGATGATCTCGCGATAGCCGTGTTCGGTCATCCACTGCGCGCGCGAGATGCGTGTCATGGACCCGACGGCAACGCTGCGGCTCGCGCGTCGGGTCGAGACCGAAGAGAAGCTGAACGGCCTCCTGCCAGTCGGCGCCATCGCGCGCCGAATCGAGGAGACGCAGGTAGAGCGCCATATGCTCGCGATCGTAGGTCGGAAGGGTTTGGCTGATCGGTGGCTCGTCCAGAAATTGCGGCATCGCGTGTCCCATCAGGCGACTATATTCGCTCGACCAGTGTTCGTTAACACTCCCATCGGTCGCCAGTATAACAAAGGGGACAGGCAGTATTCGCAGTCCGACCGAAGGAGTTCAGCGGCGCCCCTGACGGTCAAGCCGATCATGGAGCAGCAGTACCCCTTCGCCCTTGTCGGTGGAAAGCAGGACGATACCGGCCGCCTCGAACGCCCTACGAACCTGATCGCGCGTCGATTCGTACACCTCTAATCCGCTCTCGGATTCAAGGCGCTTGAGCGCGGTCAGCGATGTGCGGGCCTTGTCAGCGAGCGTCTCCTGTGTCCACCCCAGCAGCGCGAGTGCGGCCCGTGATTGGCGGGCAGTGATCATGCATGATCACCTCCCACCGACGCGAACGCACTTGCCAGAACTACGACTATAATAGTCGTTCTTGGCGATCCGCGCGAGCAAAAACAGGCGCTTGTTGGTCACCAGCCGCCTATCGTAGGGAGCGACTGATTCGGTCGCCTGCTGCCCGCGGCACATGCGTTGCGCTAGTCGACCGCGCGCCCGTGTTGAAGCGGCGAAGGAGCGCCGTAAAGAGGCGCAGATCAGCGTCACTCCAGCCGTCGAGACGCCGGCGAAAAGCCTCACTCTTATAGTTGATCGCGGCGCGCATCTTGGCCGCGCCCTCGTCCGTGAGGGACAATATCACAGCACGCCTGTCGGTCGGATCGGACCGAGATTCGACGATCCCGGCTTGCTTGAGTTGCCGCACGAGGCGGCTGGTCGCGCTCCGGTCCATGGCCAAACCGTCTGCGACATGGCTCGCCTGTGCCGGCCCGAACGCGTGAAGCCACTGGACAATGTGGTAGGCCGACGGCTGGAGATCGGCGCCGAAGCTGGCGGCCATTTCAGTCGTGACTGCACGGGACGCGCTCAGCAGTGCGTTGAGCTGTTCGCCAAGCGATAGCCAGAGCGGGGACGTCTCATTTGTTTCGTCATCGGTGAGGGAGGCCATGCAGCTGGGCTCCTTTCATTTCTTGGCATTGCGGATATGATGGACATATATCCATTACTTTCGTGAGGTGTCCATGTCCGAGATTCCTGCCCCCGTCATCGTCATGACCGGCGCCACGAGCGGGATCGGACGGCTGGCGGCGATCGAGCTGGCCAAGCGAGGCGCACATCTGGTGCTGATCGCCCGCTCCGAGACCAACGCCGAAACGACGCGGAATGCAATCAGGACCATCGCGCCGCGGGCGCAGATCGATATTCATTTTGCTGACCTGACACGCCTGGAAACAGTGAGCGCCGTCGGCCGGGCGATCGCCGCGCGTTACGACCGGATCGATGTGCTGATCAACAATGCGGGCATTCACGCCTTTGCGCCGCGCAGCACGGTCGACGGCCATGACGAGATGATGGCGGTCAATTACCTCTCGCCCTGGTTGCTGACGAACGTCCTGCGCGAGACGCTGGTCCGGTCGGCGCCCTCGCGCATTGTGACCACAGCATCGGAAGCGTCCCGCCGTCACGGAAAGATCAAGCTGACGCGCGATATGTTCGCGCCGACGGGTTTTTCCGGTCTCGGTTCCTCGCGGATCTACGGACGCACGAAGCTGCTGGACATCATGTTCTCCCTCGAACTTGCACGGCAGTTGGAGGGAACGGGCGTAGCCGTCAACTGCCTCGACCCAGGCTTCAACGTCACCGGGCTGGGACGAGAGCTGAGCTTCGCGCCAATGCTTGAGCGCGTCCTGATGAGACTTAAGATTGGCGATCCCCGCCGGGGCGCGGACATCATCGTCCGCCTCGCCATGGATGCTGAATTTGGGATCGCCACTGGCGGATATTTCTCGGTGAAGGGCGCAAGGCCCCTAAAGCCCGTCCCGCCCGGCGATGATCCAGATGCACGGCGGGCCTTATGGGGCATAACCAGGGATGCCCTTGGGGTGATCTCGTAAAGCCGAAGCGTTATGCTGGAGGGTCTGGAGAGCGACTTCGCTTTGCTCGTGTCCGGCTTTTGCAGGCGGAAGTTCCCGCGCGGCAAAGGCCCCGACCGATCCGGCCGGGGCCTTGCGTGGGGCTCAGTCGCTGCGCCGGCCGTTCGGGCGGGACCAGATGAGCGAGAAGGTGTCGCCTTCCTCGTCGTCGAAGAGATTGGCGTAGATCGGAGCGTTGAAGCTCGGATCGTCGAGCTTGAGGCCCAGATAGTCGCGGCCCTCGTTGGAGCGCTTTGACCAGGCGGCGCCGATCTCGGCGCGACCGACCAGGACGCGGTGGCTGGGGGCGTTTTCGCCGGTGGCGCGCTGGTCAGGGACGATGCGGACGTTCTTGGCCTGGACGCTGAGGGTGACGATTTCGCCGGTGAACTCGTTGTTGCCGGTCTTCTTGAAGGTGCCGATGGTCGCCATTGTTAGTCTCCGTTTTCCGTTCCCGAGACCGCACCATGCGGCCTCGGCCTGCTCGGCCGACATGATGCCGGCGGTGACATAACAGTCGAGCGCGAACACCGCGACGGCGGGCTTGCGGATCGCAAAGGTCGGCGCGGCGACGACGGGAGGCAAAAGCCCCTCGAACCGCTCCCCCGTTTCGGACAGGCCTTCCGAAAGGCGGTCGATCCAGAGCCGCCCTCGGGATTGAGCATCACCTCGACGATGCCGGCGTCGTCGAGGTAGCGCGCGAGCGCGGACGCCGCCATGTAACCCCGATTCAAACGGGGTTGAGACAAACCTTCCCCTGACGGGGATGATTAAAAGGGCCTGATTTTGGGCCGATTCAACAAGGATTTACCGGCGTAGTAGTGTAGCGTGCAAATACAGGAGAACGGCGGTGCGAGACTTTGGACAGTGCGGGGAGAATGATCGATGACGGCAAATCTTCAGCATCGAAGAACCGACTCGGCGAGCCGATTCATCGCCGCGCCTGCGGACGTGATCTATCGCGCATTCGTCGATCCCGAGGCATGGCTGCAATGGCTCCCGCCCAAAGGCATGACCGGCGTGATTTACGAATTCGATGCGCGACCGGACGGAAAATACCGGATGGCGCTGACCTATAGCGGCGATCACCCGAGCGCGGGTAAGACGTCAGACGATACCGATGTCGTCGAGGGCCGATTTGCGGAGTTTGTTCCGAATGAGCGCGTGGTCCAGCTCGTTACATTCCAATCTGACGATCCGGCGTTGGCGGGCGAGATGCGGATGACGTGGGGCCTTTCATCGGCGCCGGGCGGCACGGATGTCTCGATCGTCGCCGACAACGTGCCGATTGGTATTAGCAAGAAGGACCACGATATCGGGCTTCGTTCGACGCTCGAAAACCTCGCTCGGTTTGTGGAATAGGTTGCCCATCCAGACCACGCCGCAACCGAGGTTGACCAACGCGGCTAAGGATCGTGTGACGACAGATCATCGCCGGAACGTGAGGTGGATGACGCCGCTCTCGGCCGTTTCCGATGCTACCGAGTAGCCGGCTTCCAGCCCGCGCAGATCGTCCCACAGGCGGATGCCACGCCCGAGCAGGATTGGCACGATGGCGACGTGGAGGCGATCGACGAGACCTGCCTTGAGAAACTCACGCACGGTGCTGGCCCCGCCGCCGATGCGTACATCCTTGCCGCCCGCGACGGCGACTGCTTGCTTCAGTGCCTCGGCCGGCGTGGTTTCGATGAAATGGAACGTCGTGCAGCCGGCCATTTCGATCAAAGCCCGTTTCCTGTGGGTGAGCACGAAGACCGGGCAGTGGAATGGCGGCTCGTCGCCCCACCAGCCCTGCCAGTTTGGATCGTCGGGGAAATTGTGCAGCCCGAACATGCCGGCGCCCATGATCTCGGCGCCGATATTGTCGAAATACGCGCTGGCATATTTGTCGTCGATGCCGGTCGTGCCCGCCCCGCTGGTGTCCTTGAACACGCGCTCGCGGAACGTCCGTGTCGCGATATAGGCGCCGACGAGGCGCATCCAGTCCTCGCCCATCGGCTGCTCGGGTGTCTGGTCCGTCGTGGTCGCGAAACCGTCGAGTGAGATGTTGAGATCGACACGAACTGCCATGGGGGGCCTCCTTGCTTGTGGTTGCCCGGCGCGGGCTCGATACTAAGGCAAGTACCTTTATGTCGAAACGTAAACACTAAGGCAAGTACCTTTTTATCGTTGACCGATCGCACCGGTCATCTTACACATACACATGCCTTACCATTCGACCCCGCTTGACCTTGCCTTCCACGCGCTCAGCGATCCGACGCGGCGCGCGGTGGTGTCGCGGCTGGCCGAGGGCGAGGTGCCGGTGAGCGTGCTGGCCGAACCGTTCGACATGACGCTGCCCTCCTTCGCGCAGCATCTCAGGGTGCTGGAAGAATGCGGGCTCATCATCAGCGAGAAGCGCGGACGCAGCCGCTGGTGCCGACTGGAGAAGGCGCGCTTCGATGAGGCGGCAAACTGGATGGAATCGGAACGCCGCAACTGGGCCATGCGGCTGGAGCGGCTGGAATTCTATCTGGATACGACGAAAGAGAGCGAATGAAAGACGTGGCAAGCCCGATCGAGAGCTGGTCGCTCGATCGCGAGATCGTGCTGGTCAAGCTGCTGAACCACCCGCGCGCCAAAGTGTTTGCCGCCTGGACGAAGCCGGAGGCGCTCGCTGGGTGGTTCGGCCCGACCGGGCTCCGCGTCGAGAGCCACGAGGCCGATATCCGCGAGGGCGGGGTCTGGCGTTTCGACATGGTGGGAATGTTCGAGGGCAAGGAGCAGCGCTTCCCCAACCTCATGCGCTTTCTGGAGATCGTCCCGAACGAACGGATCGTGATGGACCATGGCTCGCCCGACCCGGACGATCCCAACCGTTTCCGCGTGATGGTGACTTTCGACGAGCAGGCCGACGGCAAGACGGTGCTGACCATGCGCCAACTCCACCCCAGCCGCGAGCGGCGTCAGGTGGTCATCGGCTTCGGCGCGGTGGAATACGGGTTGCAGACGCTGGAGAAACTGGCGGCCTGGCTGGATCACTGAGACATTCGGCGTTGCGAAGGTTGGCATCGCGCCCGACAGTTCCGTCCGCATGGCAGCGATCGCCTCTTGGCCAACCGGCAATGCGGATGTGCGCGCCGCCGACCTCGACACCGCGAGCTTGTAAAGATCGATAAAGCGCGATTGCGCCAAATCTCTGCAACCCTGCAGACGAGTGTTGCGACTAGGCAGGACCGCCGAGGAAGGTGTCTAACTGGTCGAACGTGCTGGTCCAACCGCCGGTCATGGACGCAATCATCTGGGCAAAGGAGGCAGGCACGTTGCTCTGCGGTCGCATCCAAAGGCTCCCAATAGAGAGTTACGCAAATATCGGCCTTCTGCTCGGCAAGGTAGAAATGGGGGAAATGGGGTGGTGTGAATGATCCGTCCCGAAACTGCGACGCAATAGTTTCGGGACGATGCGAAATCGAATAACATCTCTTTATATGAGATTGAACCGCGTCGGGTTTGCCGGAGGCTCCAACTCGTGAGAAAGTGGAGCCGATATGAGCAAGACGACCAACAAATTTTCACCTGAAGTTCGTGACCGAG
>NZ_JARFYN010000057.1 GCF_030272695.1 Martinezella calliandrae | reverse complement strand
GATCTCGATCGCTTCCGCATGGGTGCCATGATTGCGATAAGTCGCATTGCGAACCTCGCCGCCGGTATAGCCGACGCGGGTCGAGATGACGCCGTTATAGCGGCGGATGAGGTCCTGCATGCCCCAAAAACAACCGCCGGCGAGAACTGCACGTTCCGTAGTCATCGGATATCCTCCACTTGGCCGAGATAGGCACCATAACCTTCAGCCTCCATCTTGTCGCGATGCACGAAGCGAAGGGAGGCAGAGTTGATGCAATAGCGCAGGCCGCCGCGATCCATCGGTCCGTCGGGAAAAACATGCCCCAGATGGCTGTCGCCATGGGTGGAGCGCACTTCGGTGCGCAGCATGCCGTGCGAGAGGTCGGTGAGCTCGTTGATGTTCGCGGTTTCGATCGGCTTGGTGAAGCTCGGCCAGCCGCACCCCGAGTCAAACTTGTCGGAAGAGGCAAACAGCGGCTCGCCCGATACGATATCGACATAGATGCCCGGCTGCTTGTTGTTGAGATATTCGCCCGTGCCTGGACGCTCGGTACCGCTTTGCTGCGTCACGCGGAACTGCTCCGGCGTTAGGCGAGATAGGCCATCGGGATTTTTCGCGTAAACTTTCATGTGCTGTCCTCCGTTCGTGCCTATGAGATAAGGCTGCAGTCGCTGCCGGTCCAATGACGGGCGGGAATTGAATCAATGATAAACAGCGGAGCGATACGATGGCCCGATTAGCCTTTGCTGAACGCAGTAATGAAGGAGCGTTATGGGGCGCCGCTTACCGGAAAGGCAAAACAGCCATCGGAGCCTGTTAAACGGCGAGTGAAGAATCACGACGGAGCGATACGGAAGGCCAGCCAAATTAGAGTTTTAGCGAAAGCGGATACTCGGCAATGCCGGCTCAGTGCCTTCTTCGTTCGGGCTGTGGTTGCTATCGCTTGTGTCTTTGCACCCGGGTTCGTCACCCCAGGTACGGCGATTTCCAAAATGATCGCAGGAGATCAATGTTATGGCCTTACGTCCGAAATAAGCTTCCGGACAGCTCTTATGATCACGTTTCCTGGCGATAAGATTTAGGCATTCACTCCATAACCGCCCGGTATTTCACGCCGTTACAGAAGGCGCCTATAAGCTCACCCAATCACTATGAGCGTAAGGAGAGCTTCTATGTCTGACCTCACAATATCTGAGATTCTTAATGATCCAATGATTCACGTCATGCTCAATGCCGATGGGATATCTCGAAATGCGTTCGCCCAATTCCTGGAAAGCGCTGCTCGTGTTCTTGCACGACGGAACGAAACTCGAGGGGCCCGCCTGCCGAACCGGCACCGTCGCGCAGCTCACATCTGAGTTGCGATGCTAAACACCCTCTTTGGATCGTCAAATCCAAAGCATCCCGCCCGCAGCTTATAATCTGAGCAAAGCATCGTCGCCGTCTGCATCGATCCGGACGCCATCCGGTCGAGGCCTGCCTTCAGCAGTTGGTACTTAATTGTGGACCTTTTACGGTTTCGTCAGCCATGGGGAAGTCCATCAAAAGTTGAACGCGACCAAACACGGATCGCGATTGCCGGCGCCGCAATCGCGTTGAGAAGGTAGAATATTCGTTGGTTAACGGGAGCTTTTTCTGCGATTATCTAAGTGCCCGTCGAGACAGGAACCGGCCGATGTCCTCCGGGTTACCCGTCAACGAAAGGAGCCGACCATGCCGTTTCCATCACCACAATCCCATGATTTGCAGCGGCGCTCCCAGGAATTGAAGGTGGCGGCCAGATACGCCCTGGAAGAAGTCATCGCGTCAGCGAACGAAGCGGGGTGGGGCACTGGAGAGGTACTCGGTGCCATGGTCGAGGCGGCCCACTCTCTGGAGGACGCCAACAGTGCAGACCCGGATCCTGCTGATGATCCGCCAATCGGCGATGCAGTTCGCGAACAGATCGGGCACGGTGAGCAATTCGACTGAAGTGCGGTGCCGGTAAGACACGCACCAACGCATATCGCGATTGACAATGCGAGAGCTCGTTGCTCGTGACAAAAAAGCGAGGCAATCCGAAGGATTGTTTTGCGTCGAGATCGGCGCATGCGATCCGGTTTCAGTCTATCGCCTCCTGCATGAAGAAGCCTACGCCATAACGAGACTCTCGGAGATCTCATTGCGAAATCAAAATTGACGCAGCCGATATAAACAGGTCCTATGGCTTTAAGGGTGGCCGTGAAAGTCGAATGTCTGTTCGCCGAAGGCTCCTTCAAAACAGGATCGTGCTGACGAAGCTGGTGACTGCTAACTCCATCGCGCTCTCGCCAGTCCGTGCCAGCTACCGGCAACTTCCCTAACTGACTGGACCGAAAAGCGCTTCCCCGGCTAGGAAATCCGCGTTGAACTCCACGAGAATATGCCTGCCGACGGCAATCTGATGGAGCTGCTAATCCTGATGATATGCTGCGACGCTCGTCTGCCCGACGTAGCGTCGTAATCCTCACGTCGATTATGCCCACCAAGATCGGCGGCTGATCGGACGTACTGTGCGCCTCTTAGTATATCATGATATAAAGTTAATCTGGCCTCACGCAATTAATATGTGTCGTTCGGCGTCTGGCCTGAATTCGCCAGGCCTTATAGGACCACCACAGTCATGCGGAACATTTCGAAAGCGGTTTCAAGGCAGACACGCGTGGAACAGAAGGTTTTTCCGCCCACGGGCTCCAATGTCAAATTGTCTACAACTGACCTCAACAATTTGATGCAGGCTATCGACATCGACGTCATCGCGCTGATTGAGGTTCTGCTGCCGCGGGGCCATCGAGTCGCAATGGGGAAGATTGATGCATCCGCGATCCACTACAACTTGAGCGGCGTGGGACACATATCTATCAACGGCGGACCACAAATCCCGATAAGCCCTCATTTGCTCATCATTGTGCCGCCAAACGCTCCGTTTGCGATCGAGGTCGACGGAGGAAATGGGACGCCGAAGCTCATTTCGAGAGATTGCTGGACGCACCAAAATGGCATCCTTCGCGTGGCGGTGCCTAGCGAGCAGCCGGAAATTATTCAGATATGCGGCTATTTTACTGCGCTCTTTGGTCAGTCTGTGAGGCTGTTCGGAGATCTCCGCGAACCGGTTATCGAGCAGTTCGAACCAAGGGACAAGATTGATCTGAAGCTTCGCGAGGCCATGGAGGAGCTGCTACAGCAAGAAGTAGGCGTCGGAGCCATGACATCATCGCTGCTCAAGCAAATCCTTGTCTCATTGTTGCGACGTTCGCTCAGGTCATCCCAACAATGGACCGAGCGCTTCTCGATACTTGCCGACAGGCAGATCACCCGTGCTTTTGCGGATATGGTGGCGCGGCCCGGAGCCGCCCATTCAATTCAAAGCCTGGCACAGAGTGCAGGATTGAGCCGTTCTGCGTTCATGGCGCGATTCTCAAACATCTTTGGGCATTCCCCGATGGTCATCTTGCGAGACTTGAGAATGCGCCAGGCTGCGATCGATCTGACAACGACGACGATGCAAGTCGACGTCATTGCTCACAATGCAGGATACGAAAGCCGTTCAAGCTTTGTGCGAGCTTTCCGACAGGCATACGGACGAGATCCGAGGGATTATCGCCGGATAGCCAACGAGGAGAATGCCGAGCAAGGCATCAGAGATGCCGAGGTTTGCTCGGACCGAGAGCGCAGCCGCCGGTGACGACGCGGCGCCCGCTTTTGTTAGCAATTGGTTACATACTTTCCGCGATCTCAGCCCGTTTTAAGGTATTAAGTCTGCGCGGGCGACTTGCCCCGAGGTATTCCGCAGGACGCTCCACATCCTTGGTCACGACTTCGCATCGGTGCCGACTAGACCAGACGCCGCAACCATTCAGATATTTCTCCAGTTCTTGGGCAGATCAGCGCTCGTCGACGGCATTGATTTTCCACTTTTTCGCTCTCCCAAATCCCTGAATCTGCGGCCTACTATTCAGCGCCTAAGGGCGAGGAGCCGTGCGGAGAGTCCTGGAGAATGATTTGTACCTGCACTGGTTGATGAGCGCCTCACGGAATGAAGGACAATGAAAAATCCTTTCGCGAGGAGATAGGAGATGATCGATTAATCGGCAGGTCTTTAAACCGTCAATCCGCTAAAACTCATCAGCAGGCGGACGACCCCAGCGACTATCGCGAGCGCGAATACGCTCGCGGCCCAGATCACGACAAGCCACCCCAGCCTTCGCAGCCTGTTCCCGCGGCTTGTGACGGGAAGCATCAGTGGTACCCCTCGCCCGGCTTCACCTTGCCGCGGAAAACGTAATAGGACCAGGCGGTATAGGCGAGGATGAAGGGAATGATGAAGAGCGCGCCGACGAGCGTAAAGCCCATGCTCTGCGGCGGAGCGGCCGCATCCCAGATCGAGACCGATGGCGGAATGATGTTTGGCCAGAGGCTGATCGCCAGGCCGCTATAGCCCATGAACAGCATGAAGAGCGCCAGCACGAAGGGTCCAGCATGTGTCGTCTCGCGCTGGAGGCTCCTGACGATCGCGTAGGTCGCCAGCAACACCAGGATCGGGACGGGTGCGAAGAAGATCATGTTCGGGAGCGCAAACCAGCGGTCCGCAACTGCGGTATGAGCAAACGGCGTCCAGAGGCTGACGATGATAATGACAGCGAGAAGCGCAAGCGTCACTGGCCGGGCGAGTTCTTTCATGCGCCGCTGCAGTGTGCCTTCCGTCTTCATGACGAGCCAGGTCGAACCGAGCAGTGCATAGGAGACGAGCAGGCCAAGGCCCGTGAACAGGCTGAAGGGCGTCAGCCAGTCGAACAGCCCACCGGAATAGGCGCCGTTCGTGACCTCGAAACCGTTGATGAAGGCGCCCAGTGCCACGCCTTGCGAGAAGGCGGCGACATAAGAGCCCCAGGCGAACGCCTTGTCCCAGAAGGACTTGTGCGCTTCATCCGCCTTGAAGCGGAATTCGAAGGCGACGCCACGCCAGATCAGGCCGACGAGCATCAGCACCAGCGGCAGGTAGAGCGCGCTGAGGATCACAGAATAGGCGAGCGGAAACGCGGCGAACAGTGCCGCCCCGCCTAGCACCAGCCAGGTCTCGTTGCCGTCCCAGACCGGTGCGACGGTATTGACCATCGTGTCCCGATCCTCTCGGTTCGAAACGAAAGGAAAAAGGATGCCAATGCCGAGATCGAAACCGTCCATGATGACATACATCATCAGGCCGAAGCCTATGATGATGGCCCAGATGAGGGGAAGATCAATGCCCATAGCCTCAGGCCTCCTAGTGCCCGGAAAGATCGACGGACGGATCGATGTCGTCGGGAGCAGCCGACAGCGGCCGCGCCGGCCGGAGCGACTGCCCTTTGTCTTGCGGCGGATGATCGTCGAAGGGCTGCGGTCCCATGGCCACCAGTTTCAGCATGTAGCTGATGCCCGTGCCGAAGACGGCGAAATATACGACGATGAAGACGATCAAAGTGGTGGAGAGCGCCAAAGCCGAGTGGTTCGAAACCGCGTCCTTCGTGCGCATTACCCCATAGACGATCCAGGGTTGACGGCCGATCTCCGTCGTCAGCCATCCGGCGAGGATGGCGACCAGCCCGGCCGGACCCATCAGGGTAGCGAACCGCAGGAACAGCCTCGAGCCGTAAAGCCCACCGCGCCAGCGCAGATAGAGGCTCCAGACGCCAAGAAGGAGCATCAGCAGCCCAAGCCCGACCATCAACCGGAAGGTCCAGAAGACGACGGTCGAGTTTGGCCGATCCTCTGGTGCGAATTCCTTTAGACCGGGAATATGGCCATTGATGTCATGGGTCAGGATCAGGCTGCCGAGATAGGGGATCTCGATTGCGTAGCGCGTCGTTTCCACCGTCATATCGGGGACGCCGAAAAGGGTCAGCTGCACGCTCTCGCCGGGTACGTTTTCCCAATGGCCCTCAACCGCGGCGATCTTGGCAGGCTGATATTTGAGTGTATTCAAGCCATGCTGATCGCCGACAAGGATCTGGATTGGCGCCACGATGAGCACCATCCACATCGCCATCGACAGCATGGTGCGCACCGCCGGCGTCGCCCGACCACGCAGCAGATGCCAGGCGCCTGAAGCACCGACGAAGAGCGCGGTCGCGAGATAGGCGGCGATCGTCATATGCGCCAGGCGATAAGGGAAGGAAGGATTGAAGATCACCTTCAGCCAGTCGACCGGCACGACGCGTCCACCGATCACCTCATATCCCTGAGGCGTCTGCATCCAGCTATTGGAGGCAAGGATCCAGGTGGCCGAGATCAGCGTACCTATCGCCACCATGATTGTCGCGAAGAAGTGCAGGCCGGGGCCGACCTTGTTCCAGCCAAACAGCATGACGCCGAGGAAGCCCGCCTCGAGGAAGAAAGCCGTCAACACCTCGTAGGTCAGAAGCGGCCCCGTGATACTGCCGGCGAACGCCGAGAAATAGCTCCAGTTGGTGCCGAACTGGTAGGCCATGACCAGGCCTGAGACGACGCCCATCGCGAAGTTGACGGCGAAGATCTTCGACCAGAAGTGATACAGGTCGCGATAAACCGCCTCCTGCCTCCACAGCCACAGGCCCTCGAGCACCACCAGATAGCTGGCGAGCCCGATGGTGATCGCTGGAAAGATGATGTGAAAGGAAATTGTGAAACCAAACTGGATCCGCGCTAGCTCAAGCGCCGTTAACCCAAACATGAAGCTTCTCCTTCGATGGCGACCACCCTCGTCGTGGAGGAGGCGCCGTGTCATGTGCGAGAGGTCACGAAGCAGACCTTAAAGAAACGTTCTGCTCGCCCTTGTCGCCGCTCCCGCGGTTCGAAAGACTGAGAAATAGACCAACCGTTCCGGCGCTGCGAAGCGGCTCGCCGACACTACCAAAGCAGAAATGTCTCGGCGAGCTCTTCACAGTCGCCGGAAGCGGAGCAGCTGCAGTTCAGATCGCTTCGCGGGTGCTGATTGCACCATGCTCCGAGATCGATTCCTCAGAGGCGTTCAATACAGAAGTAGTAATGAGAACGGCGACGCCGAGGACGCCGTAGTACCAAGCGTCTATGCCAGTGAAATCAAACACGAAAACTGCCGCGAGGAATGCGATTCCGACGGCTCGGTCGATCCAAAGGTGGACTGGGTAGGGAATTATCTTCATAAGGCCGGTCGGGTGGTCGGTCAGCATCGGCAATATCAACGCCGCAACGCCTGAGACTACGGAAAGCCACATCGCAATCGGACTGTCGTGACCAAGCGTCAAAACAAACGGCGCAACTAACAGGATAATCGCTACAGGATAGTCGATGAGAAAGGCATGAACGGACTTGGTGATGAATCGGAACGACATGGCGGGTCCTCCAGGTGCGGTTGATGGGTCTTGATCGAATTCGCATCGCTGAAACGTCAATAGCGTCGACGCGGATCAGGCTAGCCCTACGAGCCAGACATATTGGATGCGGCACCCGTTGAGACTAATCTCCGGCTGAATCGATTAAAAATACCCTCTCGTTATCGATTTCATTCCGCCATCGCGCCCATGCGCCATTAATCGGCGGCGGACACCTGGCCATGCGACATCCGCAGATGCATCGCGGCCAGCGATCTCAAACGACGTTCGGCAACGGGACGCATCCTCGAAGACGCGACTTTGATCTTTCTCGGCAGGACAGCCTTCGAAGTAGCCGACATCGCACTTGGGAAAGGCGTGATCAGTCACGCGACGCGATGCCCGGCGGCACTCAGGGCATCAACCGCGACCGCGGCATCGCGGCTGCGCACCAGAAAATAGTTGCCGTTCAAAGTTGAAACCGCGAGCACGCCTATGCCGTTCTCCGACACCGGCGTCACCACCGAGAGAACGCCCGTCTCGCCGCTCACAAACGGATCGAGCACTTTGAAACAGGCCCAAGCACCTTCGCTTGTCACGCCCGCGGGCACGCGTTCCCTCAAACATATCACTGACAATTCATCTTCGCCACGGCTTATGTTGACGAAGCCCTCGCCGTCGCACCAGTAGGGGATCGGCGTGAGCACAGGAAGCCGGGCTATCGTGTATTCGCCAAACAGTTTCTTCAGCTCGACGGTAGTCACATCAAAATCCTCTTGTCGCCTAGCCGGCATAGGCCGTTCCCCCGCCACGCCAGGCCGATCAATGTTCATATTCAAGCAGACATGCTGCAAGTTCGATTGACCGCGCACGGTTATGCAAGCGGAGGGCCGACTCCGCTTTCCAATTCAAGGAGTAACAAGGTCAGGCGGGCGATTTCATCCTCGTGTTCAGCCACCTGACGCGCGGCGAGCGCCTCGGCCTGCTTGGCCGGCGCCGATTGCCTCGCCCGTCGCAACCCATCTCGCGCAATGGCGATTCGCTCCTCGATTTCATTTATTGCATCGGTGACGTCGCTCATTGCCGCTCCTTCGGTTGACTTACTACGTTTCAGACTGGCTGCGATGACCCGGCTTCTTCGTGAATGGGCACGTGCTATCGGTTTCATTCCCCGAAGCGGACATCCACAAAGTCTGTCTCGAAATATTCTCATCGCTATCAATCTGTGTGTGCCATCGCGCTGGAACGCGGATGTTTCGGTGCTACTCCGGTGACCGGTGTCCAGTGAGCAAGAGGCATGGCCTCCATACCCACATGCCGACACGCAGAGGCGAGGCGGCTGTGTCACCGTCCGACATCGCGGCGCGCACCGGCGTCAGAGCTCAGGCAGCAGCCGCGAACGTCATTGCATCTGCGAAACAAGGGTATCCATTCGTTTTTTGGCCAAGGGAGGCATTTTTGCCTGCTGGGCCGCCGCCGCGTTCACCGGTGTGTTGCCGACCTCGATCAGACCGACCATGCCCATTCCGAAATGGGGCACACAGCGATAGCCGTACAGGCCGGGCTGCTGAAAAGTGACATCCACGGCGTGGGAAATGGTGCCCTTCAGCGGCGACGCACCTTCCGGAAGCATGCCGGGTATCGTGTCGACATTGTGTCCTTTGTCGACCGGCATAAAATGCACCGTGTCCCCCGACTGGATATGTAGGAAGGCCGGCTCGAACGTCATCGCCTGTCCGTCACTGCCCTTGTTCAACATTTTAACCTCGTATTCAGCCGCCGGGGCTTCCGCGGGAATGAGGATCGAGAGCGCCATAAGCACAGTGACACTGAGGTTTTTCATTTTCGGTTCCTTCGTTATTCGGGGTGGATCAATATGACTTGCCGGGCGGCTGAAGCGTTACCGGATCGATCGGAATGCCGTAGCCTGATGGACGAAACCATGCATCGGTCGCCGATCTCACGACTGATCCGAGAGAGCCATGTCGACGGCTCTGTCGACTATCGGCGATCATACCGGACCGTCGGCGTCTGCAGTGCGAGTAGTTCCTCGGCGAATGTGGGATGCACCGCCATAGTCGACATGAAGTCGGCCCACGTCGCGCCGCTCTCCAATGCGATCGACAGGACCTGGATCAGTTCGCTTGCACCTTCAGCGAAGAGATGTACGCCGAGAATGCGATCACTCTCGCCGTCGACCACGAGCTTGAGCAGCGCGGTCCCGCAGTCTCCAGTCACACCCGCGGCCAGCGGGCGGATGCGGGCTTTGTAGACGTCAACGACAGCATATTCAGCGCGCGCTTCCAGTTCCGTCAGTCCGACCGTTCCAATCTCCGGACTCGAAAACACGGCCGTCGGCACGTTGGCGTAGTCGACCCGCCAGGGTTTGGCGCCAAAGACGCTGTCGGCGAAGGCGTGGCCTTCGCGGATCGCGACGGGCGTCAGGTTGATTTGGTTCGAGACATCGCCGACGGCAAAGATGTTGGGGACGCTGCTGCGCGAGTTCGCATCGACGATGATTGCACCTTTCTCATCTGTCCTTACCCCAACGCGATCTAGTCCAAGACCAATGGTGTTAGGCGTCCGCCCGAAAGCCAGCAGTACCTGATCGGCCTTGAGGCGCGCGCCTTGATCGGTGACGACATCGATTGTGGGTGGCTGCTTTCCGTCTTCACTCATTTTTTCGCTCGCCAGGCGCCTTATGCTGTCGCCCAGCAAGATCTTGATCCCGCGATTTGTGTAGGACGACGCAATCGCTTGACGCACGTCTTCATCGAAACCGCGCAAGACGTTGCTTCCGCGGCACACGATCGTGACGTCACTACCAAGTGCCTGGAATAATCCTGCGAACTCCATCGCGATATAGCCGGCGCCACCGATGACGAGGCGTCGCGGGAACTCCTTGAGGTCAAAGGCTGCGTCAGAGGTGATGCCCAGCTCAATGCCCTCGAATGCCGGAAGCTCGGGCTTTGCCCCAGTCGCAATCAAGATGGTGCCCGCTCGGACACTGCGCCCGTCGGCGAGGCGTACTGTGTGTGCGTCCACCAGCATTGCGCGCGAATGCACAACCTCTACACCGGCTTTGGATTGCCCCCGAGCATACAAGCCCTCGAGGCGAGCGATTTCCCTGTCCTTGGCCGCCACCAGCGAAGGCCAGTCGAAGCGGGGAAGCGAAACCTTCCAGCCGAAGTCACCGGCCTGATCGAGGGCATCGCCAAAACGGCTCGCATAGACAAAGAGCTTCTTCGGCACGCAGCCTCTGATGACGCAGGTTCCGCCTAGGCGTGACTCCTCCGCGAGCATCACGCGTGCGCCGTGGCTTGCGGCGACGCGCGCTGCGCGAATTCCGCCGGACCCCCCGCCGACCACGAAAAGGTCAATGTCAAAGTCGGGCGACACCCCCTCTCGCGATGCGGGATTGTCCGCAGACAGTGAAGGGAGGGTTGTCGGCCTCTGTTCGGAGTCTAAGTTGTTCACGCTGGTTCCAATCGGTTCGTATTAATTGCCGGCCAAGCTTTTGTCGCCACTTCCGCCATGAAATGGAGGGGCAGAAGTCGTTGGAGCTTCAGGATCGCAGCCGGCGTTTGCGACAGGCGTGGGGCTTCGGCCACCCCTCGCGACAGGCCACGCCTAGACGTTCGGCTTAGCATCAATGGAGTGGCGCGCAACTGCGGCGATCTTCTCGGGCAGGATACCGAAGTGGGATACGTCCGACCCAAGCGCCGAGACAAACAGGCTTTCTGCACCGCTGAGGTTACGCCGCAACTGTGTGCTGATCTCGCCAGCGCTCAGTTGCGATTCGACGAACCAGGTGTCGGTGCGAAACTCAACCACTTCATCGCCGAGCCTCTCGAGCTCTCGCTGGATGTCGCTATAGTTACACATGTACCCTCGATTGATATCGGACTGGAGTAACACCAGGAAAGTTGTCTTCTCACTGTGTGACGTACGCATTTGACGCCTCCGTTGATAAAGCCGTTTGTGCTGGCACCTGAGGACTTAATGCCACCTGCGGAGCCGCGGCACGGTCTTGACCGTCCGGAAACGCCCAAGATTCCCATGCGTCGGATAGGCAAATTTTCATTGTGCGCCTTCGGTGGCGTGGCCGCGGTCCGACGCTGTGGATTAGCTTGAAACTCAAGAATATCCACCAGGATTCTCCATATTGAGCCATCCGAGGTAGTCGCGCTTGCCCACGCGCGCGCCGAGATGCCGGAGGACGGCGTGCGCTGTGGCGACGTGAAAGTAGAAGTCAGGGATCACCAGATAGAAAATGTAGTCGGCGCCGCCGAACCAACCTCGCACGATCGGCGGTGTAATGTGGTATGTACGAGATTCCGCTCCGCTCAGTTGCTCAGCCGTTATCGAGTGCAGGTATGAGCGAACGCCTGTCATGCGGGCTTTGAGAGCGGTGTAGGTCTGCTCGACGTCATTGGGTGCAGTGGGATCCTCGCCAATGAGGAACGACACATGTCGTTCCACTTTGTTGGCGACGACACTAAATTGTTCTCCGAAGGTCAGCATGTCCGGTGCAAGCCGCGCCTGCAGCACTTCGCCGGGCCGGAGGCCGTTTTCTTCCTCAAACACCTTGCCGTGATCGAGATAGGTATCCAGCACGGCAAACCCATGTGCCATGCCGGGGATGATGGTGTCGAAGACACTGAAACTCATTGCCAGATTCCTTCTGAAATCAAAGCCATCACGGTCATCCCCGCTTCCCGTGGAAACATTGAAAAATCCTCTAGATGGCTTTCGCCGGCGTTGGCGGCGCGTTCGAGGACTCAGTGTAGGATCGGCTGTCGGGCCACGCCAATAACCGATGGAGATGGTTTCCATTCCCGCCGCCAACCGACAGCAGCGAGGCTATGCGAGACTCCCGGGCGATAATCCTTTAAGATGGTCGGGAGCGCCCGGCGATCAGATCCCGAGACGCTCATTGCGGGCCTTTCCATCGCAAAGATCGGCGCGTTCAAAACCGTGGTTATCGGATCTATTCCAACGTTTCATTGGCCCAGCTTTACTCGATCGGCTTTGCTGGGATGTCGCCTGCCTTAGGCTTGTGCGTATCGTTGGTAGCGCGACCAGTTGAGAGCGAGAAGCCGCCTCGGGGCCGCATCGACGACAAGCCAAATGAATGCCGAGCTTGCATTCCGAACTCCATCTCAAAAAAAGGCTCAAACTATGTCGACTGATGTAACGAGCGAAAAGCCCAAAAAATTTCCGGCCCCACGGGATCCGCTGCTGCGCGATATGGCCAACTGCATTCGGTTCATCGCCGCAGACGCTGTCCAGAACGCGAAGAGCGGACACCCGGGCATGCCCATGGGAATGGCGGACATCGCGACCGTGCTGTTTCGCGATTTCATGAAATTTGACCCCAAGGACCCTTCATGGCCGGATAGGGACAGATTCGTAATCTCCAATGGACACGGCTGCCTTCTGCTCTATAGCCTCCTCTATCTGACGGGATACGAAGGCATCACGATGGACGACATACGAAGGTTCCGACAGGTCGACAGCAAGACACCCGGACACCCCGAGTACTGGCACATCCCGGGCATTGAGACGACGACGGGGCCGCTCGGCCAGGGGGTAGGGAATGCTGTCGGCTTTGCGATCGCCGAGCGCATCCTCAACGCGACCTTCGGGGACGGCCTGCAAGACCATTTTACCTACGTCTTCATGGGGGACGGCTGTCTGATGGAAGGTATCAGCCAGGAGGCCATGTCGCTTGCAGGTCACCTGAAGCTCGGCAAGCTGATCGCGTTCTTCGACAATAATGCCGTCACGATCGATGGCCCCACTTCGCTAGCGGTCTCCGACGACCAGGCGGCGCGGTTTGCCGGGTCAAACTGGCACGTCCAGGAAATCGACGGGCACGACACCGATGCGATCAGGGAGGCTATACGCAATGCCCAGGCGGTCACGGATCGTCCGTCGCTCATTTCTTGCAAGACCGTCATCGGCTTCGGGTTCCCGACGATCTCCGGGACGCGCAAGGCCCATAGCGATACGCCGGGAGAGGACGAAGTCTCCGGTGCCCGCGAGCTGCTCGGATGGAATTCCAAGCCTTTCGAGATTCCGGAACCACTGATTGACGCGTGGCGCGCTGTGGGATCAAGGGGAGAAGCGGTTCGGCAGCAATGGCTGAACCGATTGGAGACCTCCCCCATTCCAGTCAAAATCGAGTTTGAGCGTCGAATGCACGGGTTGTTGCCGACACAGTGGCGGACGGCAATCGCGCAAGCCCTCGATGAGATGAGCGGTACGGATACCGAGATGGCGACCCGCAAGGCGAGCGGCTTGGTCCTCGAGCACTTGACCGCCGTGATGCCTGAACTGATTGGCGGGTCAGCCGACTTGACCCCATCCAACAACGTGAAGACGAACAGCCAGAAGGAAATAGCACCGGGGAAATTCTCGGGTTCGTACCTCCATTATGGCGTGCGCGAGCACGGCATGGCGGCGGCGATGAACGGGATCGCCCTGCATGGCGGCCTGCGGCCATATGGTGGAACATTTCTGGCATTTTCGGACTATTGCAGACCCAGCATCCGGTTGGCTGCGCTGATGCGCGCGCCGACCGTATTCGTGATGACGCACGACTCGATTGGCCTCGGCGAGGACGGACCGACGCACCAGCCTGTCGAGCAGTTGAGCGCCCTCAGAGCCATTCCCCACCTTGCGGTGTTCCGGCCCGCCGACGGCATCGAAACAGCAGAGTGCTGGCAAGCTATCCTCGAGCGCAAGGAAGGCCCATCGCTGATCGCGCTCTCCAGGCAGAACCTGCCGCCGGTCCGTCGGGACCATTCCCTGGGGAACAAGTCGGCGAAAGGGGCCTACGTGATCCTGGAAGCAGACAGTGAGGAGCCCGTGGTCACGCTCCTTTCCGGGGGATCGGAGCTACATCTGGCGACGGAGGCCCATGAGATCCTTCAGGCGGAGGGCGTGCCTACTCGCGTAATCTCCATGCCATGCAGACTGTTATTCGAGCAGCAGCCTGAGGAGTACAGGCGCGCAGTCCTCGGAAATTCCGGGATCAGGGTAGCGGTAGAGGCGGGAGTCCGGGACTCCTGGGACCGGTATATCGGCGAAAGCGGCTACTTTGTCGGTCTCACCGAATTCGGTGCTTCAGGCAAAGCGAAAGACGTTTTCGAGAAGTTCGGCATCACGACCGAAGCCATTGTGCGAATGGCCCACCACGGTATCTCGGAACACAAGCTGTAAGTGCACATGCATCGCGTCGCGGCACTCCGAATTGTGCCTCGGGCGACAGCGCGTGCCATCGCTGGCATCGAGAATCTCTAATCGAAGCATTCGCACCGGTGTCGAACGCGGGGCCAACTGTTTTCGGCCACGCTGTCGATGAAGAGGTGGTCGCGGGTTTCGGTAAGTTGCCGTTGCGTCGGCGCGAACGCATCAGATTCCCGGCGCTCTGGGAATTCTCTCCAGAAATCGCCAAACCCGTTTCGAGCCCGCTTGCCTCGAACGCTGGGCCTCGACATCACATTAAGGAAGCAGCACACCATTCAGTGCCTCTCGCTCGGCCGTCTTGTCGTCAAAGGTCGCTTTTTCGCGCGCCAGCAACACCATCTGTCTTGAACGACCCCACCTGTATCGTGACCCTAACTGCGCGCCCTCATCGACGACCCGATGACAGGGCACTACGACGGCCAACTCGTTCGCCGCACATGCCAGGCCGACTGCATACTCGTCGGTCGGCGCGCCGACTTGACGCGCGATAGCGGCGTAGGTTGAAGTCTCGCCGATGGGAATATCCCTGATTATCTCCCAGACACGGTGCTGGAATCGTGAACCGCGCAGGTCGAGCGGCACATTCAGCCCGCGAGAGGGGCGTTCGATGAAGTGCACGACACGCATTGCGAGCTCATCCTCCGGCCAATGCCCAGGCTGAACGTCGGCCAGCGGAAACCGCTCGCGCAGAAGCTTGGTCAGGGGAACAGTGTCAGCGCCCAGCAGGACCGTTGCGACCCCTTTCTCGCTCGTAGCCAGCAGCAGCACTCCGAGCGTGCTGTGCGAGAAGACATAGCTTATTGCCTCAGTTGTCGTGCGATCTTCCGGATAACCTGTCATGACGTGGCAGGCGTCACCGTTGATGTAGTCGGGCCGGTTTGGCATCAGGTTTTCCAATTGATTATTGCGGTAAAACTAGCAGTCCGATCAGCGTCTGAAAAATGCTAGAGCGCCTCCTTGCTCTCAAGCGGCAAGATCCCATCAAATGCGGAATCTACTTAGCTACTGCTGCCGAGAGACGGAGGCGAGTCGAGGGTTGCGGCCTGGAGATGGGAAGTCGCCAGGCAACAGCGGAGGTCTCGCTACGCTACGTCCTCGATCACAAGCTTCCTTCCGTTGAACTCCACGGTCTCGCCGGCCCGTGCTCCTTCGATCGCCTCGAAAATCGGGGCCTTTGTGGAAATCCCCATGACCTCTCGACCATCGCATATGAATTTGCCGGTGGAGACGGCAATGACGAAGTATCGCCCAGAGAGCCGCACGATCGCTCCTTCAGTGACGGTCGACTTTGGCCCGAAGTCGACCTCCCTCAACTTGTCGAGCTTATCGGTATGATCGTGGAGGGTATCGTCCAGAGCTTCGGAAAGATCACTGGCGATTTCCGCCTGGGCCTGCTCATCGTTTTCGATCGGTTCGCTTCGGTCGAGCCGAGCATTAGCAATATAGTCGAAGTATTTTTCGCGGGCGCTTTGAAGCGCCATACCTTCAAGCGAAAACATCGTCTTTTTGATGATATTCTTGTCCATCGTTACCTCCTTGAGGAACCTCGTTCCTCGCAATAGGTCTGGCTCCTGCAGCTTACCGAGCATCGGTTACAGCTGCCGGAGCATCTCATTCGTAATCGGGAGCTTCCGAGCCTTGATATGGGGTTCAGTTGAGTCGCGAATCCCGGAGTATGCTTGTAACTGACCAAACACATGTGTGATCACTGGTCCGGTAGCAGCTAAGCCGGCGGACGCTCAGAGCGGGCCGTCATACTCGCCACGGGCAGGATAATCGTTGACGACTGCGAAGTCGATTGCCTGAAGCAACTCCGAGAACAGCGGACGTGCGAACGGCATTGTTTGAACCGCGCCGTAATACAAAGTACCATCCGGTCGGACGAGGAGCACGCCTGGCTCCGAAAATAGCGGCGGCTCTTCGACGTTAATTGATGACTTTCCACGCGACGAGGAAATATAGAGTCCCCATCGGCGGGCAACCGTGAGCGGCAGCGAATATCCGAATCGCAGATTGGTGCCGACCTTGCTCGCCATTTCCTGAGCGCGCTCGCGAACGTCGGAGCTGACGGCGATGACCTTTGTGCCGCGGCGCTCATATTCAGGGATCAGCGATTCTAGGTCGCGCAGATATTTGAGGCAAACCGGGCAATGGAGACCGCGATAAAAGCATATCAACGTAAATAGTTTCGGTGCGTCGGCGGCAAGATCAAAGTCGCCATGAGCAAGGGTCGGCACGCGTAGTTCGGGAACTGGTCGACGAGGCAGCAGCATTCTCTTCTCCGTAGTTATTGCTTAAGTACGTTTTCAACCCAAGGACCAGGGGTGGACATACGGTGCGCGCGATACCACTCGTTGATTTCACCGCGGTCCACGCCTAGCTGCGAGCGAAGGGCGACGTGCGCAAACGCCCATAACTCATCCACTCGCGACTGAGCCGTTCTGGGGCGAGACTAAGTCAGTGCGATTTCACTGGGAAATGTCCGACAGCTATGGTTTCCATTCCCGTGTGTTACGGCGCCAATGATGCCGCCGCGACGACGGCTTCCGTGCCCTCTTGGAGCACATGGTCGAAACGGCCCGGTGAAGCGTCAGCGAGATGCACTCAATCGAAAGCCCAAGACAAAGTCTCTGACATTTTCCGCAGACATCTCACATGGTTTGAGAGATACATTGCCCGGTCCAGGCGATAAAGGTTGAAACTGACAACGTCTGTTCCGGCCAATTCTCGCGCGAACAAACTGCTACTTCGTCCATCAACGGATCGGCGAAGGCTCACGCCATAGCGCCGTCCCTCGTAGATCGCTTCGCTATAACCCTCGGGAAGCGCTCGCAGCACCTCCTCGAAATCAGCAGCCTCCATCCGGATATCGCTCCCTTTTGACGTGCGAAACATATGTTTGCACCGCCCGTTGTTTTTTGCGCTGCGCTGATGGCATCGATTCCATAGCCGCTGGTCATTGGACCATCGAATTTCCCCGCCCTATTTTCGAACATCTGCAAAGGAATTCGAAAGATGACCATATACCATAGACAGGGAGATGGACGATGAAGGCGATCGTAGTAACGGATGAGGCTGCCGGAACGGCCGGGATGAAGCTGATGGAGCGGCCCGTGCCGCAGCCGGCGATAAACGACGTCATCGTTGAGATTCATGCGTCGGGATTCGTCCCGACCGAGCTGACATGGCCCCCGACCTGGACCGATCGTGTCGACCGTGACCGGACACCGACGATCCCAGGCCACGAACTGGCCGGAGTGGTGACCGCGCTTGGCTATGGCACGACGGGTCTGTCGGTCGGACAGCGGGTGTTCGGCCTCGCCGACTGGTACCGCGATGGCACGCTCGCGGAATATGTGGCGATCGAGGCACGCAACCTGGCGCCGCTGCCAGGCGACGTCGACTTTACGATGGGTGCCAGCCTGCCGATCTCCGGCCTGACCGCGTGGCAGGGATTGTTCCAGCACGGCCGTCTTCAGGCAGGGCAAAGTGTGCTGGCGCATGGCGCCGCCGGCGCAGTCGGGACGATGGTGACGCAGCTCGCCCGCGAAGCCGGCGCCTATGTCATCGGTACCGGACGCGGCGCCGACCGTCAGAAGGCGCTCGACTTCGGCGCAAATGAATTCGTCGACCTCGAGAAGGACGCCCTGAAAGATATCGGCGGCGTCGATCTAGTGTTCGATGTCATCGGTGGCGACATACAAAAACAGTCTGCTGCGCTGATCCGAGCCGGAGGAACACTGGTGACCATCGTTGGACCGGCAGAGGCGCGACCCGCTGACGGCTTGGCGGTCGACTTCGTTGTCGAGGCCGATCGCGCACAACTGGTTGAGATCGTCCAGCGGGTGCGCGACGGGCGACTGCGCACGAACATCGGCACCATCGCGACCCTCGAAGAAGCCGTCGCCGCCTTCAACCCGACCGAGCGACGCTCGGGAAAGACGATCATCCGCGTTCGTCCGTGAGGACTCCGGGGAGGGCCACTCTGCCCTCCTCGTTGATCATTGCGACCTCCAGGCTTCGGTAGCTGGCGCAAAAACTCTTGAGAGGCCTTGCCATGAAAACTTCGCAGCTCTTCCAGACGGCGCTTGAGCCAGATGCTCTTCATATGTTCTTTCACGACGTTCGCCAGACCAGTGAAAGACTTGCCGAGCCGCTGTCCGATGCAGATGCGACGGTACAATCTATGCCCGACGCGAGCCCGGCTAAATGGCACCTCGCACATACGACCTGGTTCTTCGAAGCGATGGTGCTGAAGCCATTTGTCTCGGCGTACAAGACCTTTGACGAGGATTTCCATTTTCTCTTCAACTCGTATTACGAAACGCTCGGAGCGCGTCAGCCGCGGCCGCGACGTGGAATGATCACAAGGCCCGCGTTGAGCCACATTCTGGATTATCGAAAGCATGTCGACGATGCCCTCGACGCGCTACTGCGTACAACTGCGGGCCGGCGCATTACAGAGCTGGTCGAGCTCGGCTGTCATCACGAGCAGCAGCATCAGGAACTCTTGCTCACTGACATCTTGCATCTCTTCGCCCAGAATCCACTTCATCCGGCTTATCGTGATCCTGGGCCTGTCACCGTGGAGACTGCTGATCGACTGCCGCTCTTCTTCACCACGTTCGACGAAGCGATCGTTGAGATTGGGCATGGACCAGTTGGATTTGCGTTCGACAGCGAAGGCCCGCGACATCGCGTCCTGGTAGAACCCTTCCGGCTTGCCGATCGCCTTGTCACGAATGCCGAGTGGGCGGACTTCGTCAATGACGGCGGCTATAAGAAGTCGCTCCTTTGGCTGTCGGAGGGTTGGGCAAAAGTACAGGCCGAAGGATGGTCGCAACCTCTCTACTGGGAGGAGCGCGACGGACAAAAATGGACAATGACACTGAGAGGTTTCCAGCCGCTCGATCCCACCGCGCCGGTCACTCACATAAGTTATTTCGAGGCGGACGCGTTCGCCACATGGTCCGGAAAGCGCCTTCCAACGGAGTTCGAGTGGGAAACCGCGGCTCGGGGGATCGTAATCCAAGGCAATTTCCTCGATACGCATTGTCTTCGTCCCAAGCCGGCATCCCCTCATGTAGGCGGTCTTCAACAGATGTTCGGGGATGTCTGGGAGTGGACCCGAAGCGCGTTCTTGCCCTATCCGCGGTTTCGCACCGTTGAGGGCGCCGTCGGCGAGTACAACGGCAAATTCATGTCGGGCCAATTCGTGCTTCGCGGAGGCTCCTGCATAACGCCGCCAGGGCATATGCGCGCGAGTTACCGAAATTTCTTCCCCGGGCATGCCCGATGGCAGTTTTCGGGGCTGAGGCTTGCCGAGGATGCGTAAGGGGCCCGCAAGCCGAGATGCTTTGATGCCAATCTGAAGGAAAAGAACATGACATCAAAACTTGAACAGTTACGCACAATGTCGACGATTGTCGCCGATACCGGTGATCTCGAAGCCGTCGCGCGGCTGAAGCCAGTCGACTGCACCACGAACCCGACCATCGTCCTCAAGGCCATAGAAAGCGAACCTTACAGGGAGGTCGTCCAAGAAGCGCTGTCATGGGGACGCAAGTGTAACGGCGATCCCTCGCGAATTGCGGCGGCGACCGCAGACCGCTTGGCGATTTCTGTCGGCATCGAGCTTTTGCGTCGAGTGCCTGGATACGTCTCGACCGAGGTTGACGCCAACCTCTCCTTCAATGTCGTGGCCTCAACCGCCAAGGCTCGCCAAATCATAGCCGACTACGAGCAGCGGGGTATCGAGCGGGACCGGGTCCTCATCAAACTCGCCTCGACCTGGGAAGGGATACGCGCGGCCGAGATCCTGCAGCGGGAGGGCGTAAAATGCAACATGACGCTCTTGTTGAACCGCGCGCAGGCCATCGCGAGCGCCGACGCCGGCGCATTCCTGATCTCACCGTTCGTTGGGCGCATTTATGATTGGTACAAGAAAGTCGAAGGCAGGGATTTCACGGCCGGGGAAGACCCGGGTGTCCGATCCGTTCGTGACATCTACAACCATTTCAAGACCGAAGGCATTGAAACGATCGTCATGGCCGCATCGTTCCGGAATATCGGTCAAATTGAGGCGCTTGCCGGCTGCGACCGACTTACGATCGCGCCAAACCTTCTCGATGCCTTGGAATCGAACAGCGATCCGCTTCAGAGAGCATTGAAGCCTGGCGTGCATCCCGAGCAACCGCTGCGGCAGCAAGCGGATGCCATTTGCCACTGGTTTGTCAGCGAGGAAGCGGTCGACATCAAGCATCCGACGCCCAGCGAGCCGATCGATGAGGTCACCTTCCGCTGGATCATGAATGAAGATGCTATGGCCACCGAGAAATTGGCCGAGGGCATCCGAATATTCGCAAAGGACCTGCAGGCGCTGCGCGCACGAATTGACAGGCAGCTCCAATAGTCGGCTCTGGGACCATCTTAAAGATGGCGTCCACTCTGTGCCGACGGCTTCCAGCCCTGGCGAGATCGGCTCTTATCGCATGAAGAGGAATGAGGAATGAGAAATGGCAACCGCGACATGGAACGGCACAGTGATCGCAAAATCGGACAAGACCGTTGTCGTCGAAGGCAACCACTATTTCCCGCCCGAATCCGTCAATACGCAATATCTCACGCGGAGTGCGACGACCAGCCGGTGTCCATGGAAGGGCCTCGCGAATTACTATTCGCTTATCGTCGACGGAAAAACCAATGAAGACGCGGCATGGTATTACGCTCATCCATCCGATGCCGCCGCGGCCATCAAAGGTTACGTCGCCTTCTGGAGAGGCGTGGATGTAAGGTAATGGACGGACTGCCGCTTTTGAGAGGTTGGCCGCATCTGAAAGCAGCGACTAACCGAAGTTGGTGATCCATTCGTCCGGAGCCACAGGATTTTCCTAGCTCCTGAGACAAAGGGCCGACGGCAGCTAATCAGTCTGGGCACCGCTGTCTTCGGTCTCATACGCGACCAGGACACGTTTGGCTTCTGACCGATAGTCTGAAGGGACGGTCCCGTAGTGCTGCCGGAAGGTTCTAGTGAAGCTGCTGCGGCTCTGATAGCCAGCCTGAAGTGCGACCTGTTCGATGGAGAGTGCATTGGCAGCCAGCAGGTTCGCTGCATGCCGCATGCGAAGACGTCTGAGGACAGACATCGCGGATTCACCGAACGCAGCCGTGAATCTCGCCATGAACGCCGAGCGGCTCAACCCAACCGATCTGCACAGGGATTGAACGCTAAAGTCTGCCGCGGGACGTGACGCCATTTCGGCGAATGCGTGCGCTATTGGCGGATCAGTCAAAAGCGAAAAGCGCTCTACCCAATGGTTTGATGACGTCAGACAGCGGCGAAGCAGGGTCAGCAGCACCAGCTTGAACAGCGCAGACGCCATCGGACCCCCACCGATCTCGTGCGTAGCGAGTTCGACCATCGCATAGCTCATGACTTGGTCGAGCTGGTCATACGCATCAAAGGCTTCAACGATCGGCGAAGCGAGTGAAGCAAAGAGATCCAGTCCCGGACCGTAAACGGCATGGAAGCAACCGCAGACAAGCGCAAGCGATGCCTCGCCTTCGCCAATCTCGTAGGGGTGCACGGAGCCAGGAACGAAGATGCTTTTCTTAATGCTGCCGGGACCAGAACGAGAGCGGCCAAATGGTGAACCGCCCGCGACGATTTCGATCGACGTGTTTGCCGGCGTCACGACGAGCATGTGCGGAACGAGCTCGATTACTGTTTCGCCATCGACGATGATCAAACCGGAACCGGTAAGACAATAGTGTATGGTTGGCAGGTCGCCTCTCTCGACGTGGACGCAGGCTCCCGCGGCGAACAAGCACTCGGACAAGCGGGCCGACTCCACTTCCATCGTCCCCATCAGTTTGTCGAGATCAGCTCGCGATATTCGCCAAAGCGGTCCGCATGCCATATCCAGAAAGCCTCATGCTGCGCCAGCTCACATCAGCTCGACGATCGGAGACGCCGACCACCATCGCCTGACGCGGGATCCGCGCAGCGTTTCGTGTGAACGGCTTTATGCGCTCCGGTACGGCGGGCTGGTTGAGCATCAATAATGCCGTCATCTAATGAAGGCCCATGCACAATCGCTCAGCTGCATCGTTTGGTGTAGCCACTGCACCCGAATATGATAATTTCGGCCAGCTCATGAATGGGCGTTAAATGGAACTTTTTCGCCACCCGCATAGGATGAATTACGATATAACAACCGGCGGTTCAGTGACGAACGAGCCCGAATGAGCCGAATAATGCATCCCGCTCCTGCCAGGCCTCCGTAACCCTCCATCCTCCAGAATGGGCACATCTCGGGCAAATTCATTTTCAGCATGTTCGATGCTGCCATCTACATGACGCATAATTTCCCCTTTCGGTGATACGGCGGATGGCGGCCAGGACGAAGTCGCGACCGAAAGCGCCAGCATAGATTCTTGCCATGCACCGCGAGTCTACAATGCGTCTCCAATCGTCCGTCTGCGCGAGGCAACGGATTGTTATGATTATGGCTGGAGAAGAGGAGCTGTTTCGCCCAAACGTTGGCGGCCGCCGCTGTGATTTCGGAGTCGTTTGCCGACGATATCCGCTATTTATCGAAAGCATGACCAAACGGCATTTCCAATTCCATCAGCGACGCTCCACAGTCTTTCGTCCCCGATGCACAGGGTGAAAGGCACACCGGGGAAATTCGGTTTGCCGAAGAATCGGCTAAGGAGGGAGCTCTTTCCGCACTGACAAACCGCAGGCATAACGGTATCGGACATGATGGAGGTGACATGTCCTTTTCGATATATGACGTCACCGTGCCCGTGATGCTGCATGGGCTCGCGGTCATGGACGACTATCTGCTTCATGCCCAAAACCTGGAGCGCTCCAAATCCCTTGATCCGGGAAGCGTGCTCACATCCAGGCTCGCTCCCGACATGCTGACGTTCGGCGAACAATTGGAGGTCAACTGCAACAAGGTCGAGCTGCACATGACCAAGCTTATGGATCGAATCCAGGTAGCTCCGCGTAGCGTCGCGATGATCTATCCCGCTCTTCAGGGGCGTCTGCTGGAAACGCGCCGCTTCCTGCAAACAATCCGGCCAGAAGACGTAGAGAGCGCTCGGACACACGTTTATCAACTGACTCCGTCCGTTGCGCAGGGGTCGTGCGGCGCGGATGATTACATTCGACACGTCGTACTAGCGGAGTTCTTTTTTCATATCGCCGTGGCGCATGCGATTCTGCGCCATCTTGGAGCTCCCATAGGAAAGAAGGACTATCTTGGGCATTTCACGCCACATGGCGGAGACGACTATTCCTGAAGATCGGCGCGCGCCGAGCTGCCTGGCCGTTACTTCATTTCATCGCACTCCGATCTGAGGCTATCAGACAGAGGGTCACGCATTTTGGACGCCTGGATACAGGAGTTCGCGATATCGATGTTTAACGGCCGAATAGCTGGCCATATAGTTCGGTCCTCGCCAACTATTTGAAGGCCGATGTATGCGATATGTTCCGCTGAGAAAGGCCGGCCGGCATCCAACCCCTCTCTGCGTCAGCAGCATGACGTTTAGTGCGACGACAGGATCATCTGACTGCCAGGCGAGCTGCGTTCTAAAAATTTCATTCCTGCCTTATTCCGGATGTCCCGGGAAAGAACTCTGCGCCGTCTTCCAACCGCGCATCGAAACGATGATCAGCCGCTTCCGGCGACCAACAAAGGAGAGTAACCGTGAAGATAGTCGTGATTGGCGGCACTGGTTTGATTGGCTCGAAGACCGTTGCCATTCTGCGCCGAGGCGGCCAGCAGGTCGTCGCGGCGTCGCCCAAGACTGGTGTCAACACTGTCACCGGAGAAGGGCTCAAAAAAGCGGTGGCCGGCGCACAGGTGGTGATCGACCTCTCCAATGCGCCTTCGTTCGACCCGGAGGTCGTGTCGGAATTCTTCGAGACTTCCGGCCGCAACCTTGCAGCGGCGGAGACAGCGGCGGGCGTCAGGCACCATATCACACTATCCATCGTCGGTACCGATCGGGTACCCGACCAAAGTTACTACCGCGCCAAAGTCTCCCAAGAAAAGCTGATCGAGGCGTCCCGTATCCCGTACACGATCATCCGCTCGACCCAGTTCCTCGAATTCCTCGGCGGGATCGCCGATGCGAGCACGGATGGAAGCATCGTCAGGCTTCCGCCAGGCCTGCTTCAGCCGATCGCGGCTGACGACGTCGCCGCCTTCGTCGCCGATGTAGCCTTCACTAATCCACGAAACGGGATCGTCGAGGTAGCAGGCCCGGAACGAGCGGAGTTCAACGAAATCGTTACTCGTTATCTGAAGGGTATCGGCGACCCGCGGAAGGTCGTGAAAGATCCCCAGGCCCGATATTTTGGCGGGCGTCTCGATGAAAGGTCGCTCGTGCCGTTGGGCGAGGCGCGCCTCGGCCGCACCAATCTCGACGAGTGGCTACGACGCTTCCAGAAAAGAGCCTGATCAGGCCGTCGCGGGACGCGTCGACAATGCCCGATGCGGAGCCCACTACAAGCAGTTTCAGTGTTGAAGAAGGAGCAAGCCAAGTGAATTTCCGAACTGTTATCGCCGCTATCTCCATCACCTTTGCTTTGTCGATGGCCGGCGCGGTTTCCGCCCAGGACAGCGAAGCGCAAGCCGTCACGAAGAATTTCGACGCGGCTATTCCCAATATCCCGGGCAAATCCCTGATTGCCGTGGAAGTCGATTACGCGCCGGGCGGTGCGTCCACCCCCCACACCCACGCGAAGTCGGCTTTCATCTACGCTTATGTGATTTCGGGCGCGATCGAATCGAAGGTGAACAACGGCGAGACGCGCATCTACCGGGCAGGGGAGAGCTGGTCGGAAGCGCCGGAGGCGACGCATTCCATCAGCCGCAACGCGAGCAAGACCGAGCCGGCAAAGCTGCTCGCTGTCTTCGTCCTCGACACCAATGACAACCCTTTGACCACGCCCATCAAATAAGCTTCTGGGTAAGAGGCCAATGACCAGACGTCTGGATTATAACCAAATTGCTCCGAACGGCGCCAAGGCTCTCGGAGGTGTGTATGGCTACATCATGCAGAGCGACCTGCCCGCCGAGCTGATCGATCTTGTCTATCTCCGCGTCTCGCAGATCAACAACTGCGGCTATTGCCTGGACTTGCACACTCGCGATCTCACGAGGAGGGGAGTGCCGATCGAGAAGCTTGCCCTGGTTCAGGCGTGGGAGGAGGGCGGCGATCTCTTCAGCGAGACCGAACGCGCCGCTCTTGCCTGGGGCTGAGACGGTGACGCGGGTGGCAGAGACCGGCGTGCCGGACGACGCCTACCGGGCGGTGCGCGCGGTTTTCGGCGAGAAGGAACTCGTCGACCTCACGATCGCGATCAGCCTGATGAACGCCTACGACCGCATGGCGATTAGCTTCCGCAACACGCCCGACGCAGCCGTCAAAAAATGAGCAAAGAGCACCCCGGCGCGCTAAGCCTCTCTCAGCCATTCCAATAACGTTCGGCTATCGACTCCATGGCGAGAGGTGATTTTCTTTTCCACCCTCATAGATCCAATCTTCAAGCCTCGTCGCTCGCCCTCGTATGCGGATGAAAGTCGGCGTTCGGTTGAACGATCGCAGGCGGGGGCTGAGATCAACATTCTGATGAGTTCCGGCGAATGAGCGCGTGGAATAATATGCAAGCGAGGATGTCTATGATTGAAATCACTGCCGACATGGAGGCCATCATCAAGCAGGCGATACTGTCGTTCGTCGCCACGGTCAACGAGGATGGAACGCCCAATCTTTCGCCGAAGGCGTCCTTGACGGTCAGGAACGGTGTTCTCTATTTCGCAGATATCGCATCGCCCCGGACAATACTGAACTTGAGGCGTAATCCTGCCGTCGAGATTAACGTAGTCGACATCTTCCAGAGACGCGGTTACCGAGTCACGGGTCGCGGATCGATACTGTCGCCGGGCAATGAAGAGTATTTGATGATCGCCGACTGGGTTCGGGCGACGAATGGCCCGGAATATCCTGTCGATCACGTGGTCAAAATCGAAACCACTTCGATCACCCCCTTACTGTCGCCGGCCCATGTCTTCGCTCAACCTCCTCGAAGTCAGGACGAGATCAGGCGCACCTACTATCAAAAGTACACGGTGTGAGACCGATTCGAGGCATCGTAGTCAGAAGCTTAGGTGATTAACTTGTGGTGCAAGGAAAGCACATGGAACAGTCCCCCCAGATCGGCGACAGGATAGCCAATAAATCAGCGCCGCCCGATGACGGTGCCGTTCGCGCCTGGATCGGCCCCGAGGCATTCGAGCATTGGGCCGAGTTACAGAGCTGGATCGAGGCATCCTACCCCGGTGTTTTCGCGCCGGAGTGGCTCTATGGTGGCCAGAAGCGTGGTTGGTCCTTGCGCTACAAGAAGACCAGGGCGTTCTGCACCTTCCTGCCGGAATACAGGCGGTTTTCGGTGGTGGTGGTCTTTGGGACAGCAGAGCGAGAGAACTTTGAGGCGCGGCGCTACAGCTGGCGCTCGCAACTGGTCAAACTCTACGATGAAACCCGGACATATCATGACGGGAAATTTCTGACAGCTCCGATTGCATCCGCAGATGATCGGCACGAGGTGATGGAGCTTTTGACTATGAAGCGCCCTCCACCGTCACAGGGTTGATTTTCGCGAAAATCCTGACCGAAAGTCTTCGATTCAAAGCTTGAAAGACTCGGCACTTTCGCGAAAGGGATGGCATTGGCCGGCATCCCGCCGAGAACGAGCGTGGGAACGTCGGTAAATCTTGTGGCTGCCAGGCTGCATCTGTTGATTGCAGCGCTCTTTTGCGTGCGGCAGCAGCATTGTGTCCTTGGGGCTTTTGTTGGGCTTTGCGTCGTGGGCATCGATTCCATAGCCATAGGTCATTGGACCATCGAGTTTCGCCATCCTATTTTTGCTCGCCAGCAAAGGAGGTCGGAAGATGAAGAAATACTGCGAAAATCCCGAGGCCATGTTGCCGCTGAGGTGAGAGCAAATCGCCTTCATGAGCTCGTCGGATGAAGCGAGCCTTCGATCCCTGAACGAACATTCCATTTCAGCTGAACGACGAAAGACCGGAGCCTGGCGCTGGCCGCGGCTTCTCGACCAAACACGTCGGAGGTAACCGATGCAAATCCGCCATTCAACATCAACTTTGACACGCGCTGTGCTGCTTTTCGTGGCTCTCTTAGCGGGAGCTGCGCAGGCTCAGCAAACGCCTCCTCCACCGCAGGTGTCCGTGGCGAAGCCGGTCGTGCGAGAGATCGTCGACAACGACGAGTTCATCGGCCGCTTCCAGGCCTCCGAGCAGGTTTCTATCCGCTCCCGGGTCGGCGGGTACCTTCAAAGCATCAACTTCAAGGACGGCCAGTTGGTCAAGCAAGGCGACGAACTTTTCGAAATCGACCAACGCCCCTTCGTCACCGCCTACAACCAGGCCACCGCTCAGCTTGCGGTCGCCCAATCCACCCTGACCTATGCGCAGTCGGAATTCGACCGCGTGAACACTCTGGTAAAGTCCGGTAGCCAGACGGTGTCGACACTCGATGACCGACGCAAGGAACTGCAATCCGCGCAGGCGAACCTCCAGGGGGCCCAGGCAAGCGTTGAACGCGCGCAGCTCGATCTCACCTACAGTAAGATCACGGCCCCGTTGAGTGGACGTATCGACCGTCATCTGATTTCGGTCGGCAACCTCGTCCAGTCAGATCAGACTGAACTGACGACGATCGTCGCTCTTGATCCCATCGACTTCTATTTCGACATCGACGAGCGGCGTCTGCTCAACTATGCGGAGACGGCTCGCAAGAACGGCAACGTCCTCCAGGAGGGGGGCGGCGGCCTGAAGGTAAGCGTGCGTCTCGGGGACCGGGACCATACGAAGTTCGGGGGCACGCTGAACTTCGCCGAAAACACCATCGATCAGGCCACCGGCACGCTGCGCGCGCGCGCCCGTTTCGCCAATCCCGGTTTTGTCCTTCAGCCCGGTCTCTTTGGCCGTGTTGAGATCGAGGGCTCAAATTCCTACACCGCGGTCCTCATACCCGACGAAGCAATTTCCGCCGACCAGAACGAGCGCGTGGTCTACGTGCTCAGTCCCGACAATACCGTGACGACAAAATCCGTTCGCACGGGTCCCAAGCTTTACGGCTACCGGGTCATCCGCGCGGGTCTCACGGGCGATGAACAGATCGTCGTGAAGGGCGTGGTCCGGGTGCGTCCGGGAGCCAAGGTTACTCCGGTTACGGTGGAGCTGCCCAAGGAAAACCCGAACGATGTGCCAGCGACGGCGCAGGAAGCAGTGTCAGCAGCGGGAGCAGCCAAATGAGGTTCGCACACTTCTTTGTCGATCGGCCGATTTTCGCATCGGTCATTTCGCTCGTGCTCATCATCGTCGGCTCTGTCGCCTACCTGCAGCTGCCGGTCGCGCAGTACCCGGAAATCGCGCCACCGACGATCGTGGTGCGCACGTCCTATCCGGGTGCGGATCCGCAGACTATCGCAGACGCGGTATCGACACCGATCGAGCAGCAGATAAACGGCGTTGAAGACATGCTATACATGTCGTCCTATTCCAGCGGTGACGGCTCCTTGGCGCTGACGATCACCTTCAAACTGGGAACCGATCTCGATAAGGCGCAGGTGCTCGTCCAGAACCGTGTCGCCATTGCTCTGCCCCGCCTTCCGCAGGAGGTGCAACGCCTCGGCGTCACGACGGACAAGACCTCGCCGAACCTGTTGATGGTCGTCCATCTCCTGTCCCCGACCGGCCGTTACGACCAGCTCTACACATCCAACTATGCACGCAGCCGCATTCGTGACGTCCTCGTACGCCTGCAGGGCGTTGGCGACGTCCAGATATTCGGCGAGCGCCAATATTCCATGCGAATCTGGCTCGATCCGGAGAAACTATCAGCCTACGGTATGACGTCGACTGACGTTGTCAACGCGCTCAGGGACCAGAACGTCCAGGTGACGGGCGGCTCCATTGGAGCGCCTCCGGCCAAGACCGGCAACGCCTTCCAGTACACGGTCAGGACGGACGGCCGATTTTCCGACCCCCATCAGTTCCGATACGTGATCGTCAAGGCCGCTTCGGACGGCCGCCTGGTGAAGCTGGAGGATGTCGCGCGCGTCGAGCTCGGTGCGCAGGACTACGTCACGAACAGCTATCTGAACAACCAAACGGCCGTCGCGCTGGTTATCAACGCCCGACCGGGCACGAACGCGCTGGAGACGACTGGGCAGATCAAGTCAATGATGGCGGATTTGTCGAAGAACTTCCCGCCTGGTCTTGAGTACAGCATCGTGTACGACCCGACACAGTTCGTCGCCGAGTCCATCTCGGAGGTCTATCGAACAATCGGCGAGGCTGCTGTGTTGGTCGCAATCGTGGTCCTCGTGTTCCTGCAGTCGTGGCGCACAGCGATCATTCCGATCGTCGCGATCCCGGTATCGCTGATCGGTACCTTTGCGTTCCTCGCCGCCTTCGGCATGTCGCTGAACATGTTGACGCTCTTCGGTCTTGTCCTGGCGATCGGTATCGTGGTCGATGATGCGATCGTCGTCGTTGAAAATGTCGAACGCAACCTTGCAAAGGGTATGAGCCCGCGCATGGCCGCGCACGTCACGATGAACGAAGTCGGCACCGCCGTCGTGGCAATCTCCCTTGTGCTGATCGCGGTCTTCGCACCGACGGCCTTCATTCCGGGCATCGCGGGGCAGTTCTACAGGCAGTTCGCTGTCACGATCTCGATCGCGACCGCTATCTCGGCATTGAACTCGCTGACGCTATCCCCGGCGCTCGCCGCGGTCGTCCTGAAGAAGCACGATCACGCCAGGGAAAGACGGAACATCTTTTCAAGGCTGGGGCACGCTGCCGCGAACGGCTTCAACGGCGGCTTCGACGCACTCAGCCGTGGCTACTCGTCGGTCGTACGGTTGATTGTCCGATCCTGGATCGGGGTCGGCTGCGCACTGGTTGTCTTTGTCGGTCTTCTGGGGGCGACATGGCTCATAAGCACCAAGGTCCCTAGCGGCTTCATTCCCGTGATGGACCAGGGCTACGCCATTGTAGTCATCCAGCTTCCGGACGGCTCGTCGCTGGAAAGGACGGACGCGGTCGTACGCAAAGTCTCCGACATCGCCCGGCAGACGTCCGGCGTCAAGGATGCGGTGGAATTCGCGGGCTTCAGTGGCGCGACATTCACCAATGCCTCCAATGCCGGCGTCGTCTTCACGGCGTTCAAGCCTTTTGCCGAACGCGTGAAAACGGGAGACAATGCCAACAAGATCATCGCATCGCTCTACAAAAACCTTCAGAGCGTCGACGACGCCTTTATCATCGCGGTTCCGCCACCGCCCGTCCGGGGTATCGGCAACGCCGGTGGCTTCAAAATGCAGATCATGGACCAGGATAATTCCAACATGACGCGCGTGCTCGACGTCGCGCGCCGGATGATGGCCGCGGCCAACCATACGCCGGGGCTGACCGGAGTGTTCACGACCTTCTCGGAGTCCACTCCCGAGTTTTATCTCGATATCGACCGTGAAAAGGCCCAGTACCTCAACGTGCCGATCCCGAATATCTTCGACACGCTGTCGACGAACCTCGGCATTTCCTACGTGAACGACTTCAACGCCTTCGGACGTGTCTACCAGGTGCGCGCGCAGGCCGACAAGCAGTTCAGGATGGAGAAGGACGACATGTTGGATCTCAAGGTGAGGTCCTCTACCGGCGCGCTTGTCCCGCTAGGCACGCTTGCCGATATCCGCGACACCAGCGGCCCGACCCTCATCCAGCGCTACAACATGTATGTGTCGGTACCGCTGCAAGGCAACGCCGCCGCGGGCGTTTCGACCGGCGACGCCATCCAGAAGATGGAAGCACTTGCCACCAAGATGCTGCCGCCGGGCACGACGTTCGAATGGACTGATATCGCCTACCAGGAAACGCATACGGGCGGCAGCGCCGTATGGATCTTCGCACTGTCGGTCGTCTTCGTCTTCCTGGCGCTCGCGGCGCAGTACGAAAGCTGGATACTGCCGCTCGCGATCATCCTGATCGTGCCGCTCGCGGTTCTTGGCGCGCTGATCGGCGTCTATCTGCGGGGCATGGACAACAATGTCCTGACACAGATCGGCTTTGTCGTCCTGATCGGCCTCGCCGCCAAGAACGCGATCCTGATCGTCGAGTTCGCCCGCCAGGCGCAGGACGAAGGCAAGACAGCCGTAGAGGCCGCGATTAAGGCAAGCCATTTGCGCCTGCGCCCGATCCTGATGACGGCATTTGCATTCATCTTCGGCGTGCTGCCTCTGGCGGTGGCAGAGGGGCCGGGCGCCGAGATGCGCCAGTCACTCGGCACCGCCGTGTTCAGCGGGATGCTCGGGGTCACAATCTTCGGTCTTCTCCTGACACCGGTCTTCTATGTCCTGCTGCGCGCGCGCTACAAGCCGCGCAAGCATGAGGAAGAAGACAGCGAGGGCCTGCAGCAGGCAGCCCAGTAGCCAAAACGCATGTTGGCCCGTCAACTGCAAACGCTGGCGGGCCACAATTACGGCTGACGCGTTCCACATTGCACCGCGACTGAACGATGCGAACAATTCGCGACCGAGAATCTTGGCATAAACATTATTCATGAGACCGATATGTGCCGCATGATGGGTTCCAGGGCAGCTAGACAATAGACTGATCGCAGTAAAATCAGGCAGCTGGATTCAACTGGTTGGTCCAACTAGCTCGATATGGAACGGGTCCTCCATGCCTCTTCTCGATGCTACTGCGGTTCACCCGATCGCGCTGCCCGATGGCACTGTCTATTCGGATACGGTGTACCTGAAAAACGTCATCGACCATCCGCGCATCAAGGTCGGCGACTACAGCTATCATACGTATTCTGGAAAGCCCGAGGACACCGCCGCGATTCTGGCACCATATCTCGGTCATAGCGTCCGCGAGCGGCTGGTCATCGGCAGATTTGTCCAGATCGCAAGGGGAGGCTACTTCATCGCCAGTTCGGCCAACCATCCAATGACGGCTTCACCACCTACCCGTTCGGATCTTCGAACCCGAAACCTTCGGCTACAAGGATCTGCCCGTAAAGGATACGGTTGTGGGTCACGACGCATGGATTGGCCAGAACGCGGCGATCATGCCCGGCGTCCATATTGGGGCCGGTGCGATTATTGCGGCCGCCTCTGTGGTGACCCGCGACGTGCCGTCTTACGCTGTTGTCGAGGGAAATCCGGCAGCGATCATCCGGATGCGGTATCCAGACGAGATCACAAGTGAAATTCTCGATATCCCTTGGTGGGATTGGCCGATCGATAAAATCGAGGCCAATTTAACGGCACTCAACAGCGGCGACTTGGCCGCACTGAGGTTGGCCTGAATGACTGGCATCCTCGTCCGAAAGCGGGGCATTGGTGGCACTGGCTACATAACACCGAACCCGGACTGGGGACGCGCCCAGCCGTCGTACTTTAGCAGCTCTGCTCAGCGCCCGGCGAGCCAGGCAAATGGCGCGATGCGGGTCAAGGGACCGATCAAGCCTCCCAAAGGCATTCGCCGCATCCATCAATGGGACTGCGACGGTGCCCTTCCAAACAAGGACGCTGCCCCTTTGAGGGTACGACGTGAAAGACGCCCCCGTTTGGCGACGGGCTATATGCGATAGTCGAGTGAGCGGCTTGCGAGCAACTCTCGTCGCTGTTCGGCCCCCGAACCGGAACAGCATGCTCCGCGTCGGGCACACGCGGGAAAATCATCCGGATCGCGGTTCCGACGCCCAGCTCGGATTGCAATTCGATCCACCCGCCTTGGCGCTCGACAAACGCTCGAACCTGGGCAAGCCCAAGGCCAGTTCCGACGCCAGTTTCCTTGGTCGTGAAATACGGCTCGAAGACGCGACTCATGACCTCCTCGCTCATCCCCGAGCCGTTGTCACGGACGGAAATTGCGACCATTCCACCGAACCTATCATCCAATTCGGCAGCGACATTCGCGGCGGAGACGACGATCAGGCCGCCTTTGGGCATGGCAGCGTCGGCGTTGCGACACAGGTTCAGCAACGCATAAAAGAGCTCATCGGGGTCGGCCTTCACCGGCCACAGACCGGATTCGATCTGTATTTCCATCAGTATGTCCGGGCTTAACGATGGGCGCAAGTCCTCAATGACGACCGAGAGCTGCGCGGACGTCGTGCCGGAACAGCTGTGACGAGCGAGGGTTCCTTGATTCAGTAGCATTCGAGTCAAAATCGCGCCTCGGTCGACGGCGCCGTGCAAGCGGGTGAAGATCGCCTTGCGGGCATCGGCGTCGCTTTGACGTTCCAGAAGGCCTAGGCCGCCATCGATTACGGCCAGGAGATTGTTCATGTCATGTACAATGGACTCTGTAAGCTCGTCTCCCGAGCCGTGTGAAGCCGACTCGAGGTGCGCCGAGAGGGTGCCGAACCCAGCGATGGGCAGGACACGGCGCAGAATTCCCGAGACCTCACCGTTGGGACCCGCTATCGGGATGTCTACACACCGCAGCGCGGGCGCCGGTCGACGCTGCGCGCCACGCGGACGGGGGCCGACCGAGGCGGCGAAGAGGCGCCCCTGCCCGATTGCCACGCCTGCGCCTTCGGCCAGCACAACGATGTTCCGCGGAAGAACCTCGACAACGGGAGCGGCTTTCGAGCATGAGGCGGTCGCACGGCGTCTATCTGCATCCTGCATATCAATCTCCTGGTCCGTGAATCGAAGCCATCCGCTTGCACAACGGCGTGGCACCCGATGACACAGTGGATTCCGACGACCCGAAATGGAAATCACATGTCGCCATCAAGTTGATAGCCTGCCGTTATTGGGGGTCTCCGCCCCAGCACGATCGTCGGCAACCTGGTTCGCGGCTCGCAAAGGATCGATGAAAGCCCGCGCCGCGGGCTTTGTCGCCTCATTTGCCAATGTTGACGGTTACGAGATTTTCCATCGCGAAGACGGATATCCGGCGAAATCGATGCCACGGGAACAGCCCTGACAACGATGTGCGAGGACGGATGCGGCCGCATTCCTCACCGCTATTGAAACCATACAATCCAGCTATTGGAAAACTTCGTCCTGCGCTGCGACAACTGGAATGGTCAACGAATGCTACGAGTTCGCCAGTATAGGAACATTGCCATGAGAGTTATCGGTGCCTTGGGTGTCACCCTAGCAGGACTGTTCATGATCGGCGCCGTCGCCGTCACTGCCGATGCGCAGATGGATAAGCGCTCGCGGTATGAAGGAGCGACTGCAGCCGTTGTCGATGACAGAGGGAATCTGCACGTGCCTTCCGACTATCGGACCGCTTATCAGGTGCTGGGCACCTGGGCTGTAGCGAAAGACGACGGCCCGGGCTCAAAACAATTGCACGTGGTCTATGCGTCGCCCGGAACCATCGCCGCATACCGCAAGGACGGTCACTTTCCCGATGGCGCTGTTCTCGTGAAGGAAGTCTTCAATACGACCACGAACGAAATGACAACGGGAACCGTAAGCAGTGCCGGCACCCTGGCAGGCTGGTTCGTCATGGTGAAAGACAGCGCCGGGCGATTCCCAGGAAACAAGCTTTGGGGCGACGGCTGGGGCTGGTCTTGGTTCGACGCGGCCAATTCCCAGAAGACGACTTCCACCGACTACACGGCGGACTGTCAATCCTGTCACGAGCCGGCGCGACAGTCGGATTGGATCTACACTCAGGGCTATCCCGTCCTCAAGAAATAAGCGGGGCGTGGCGTCGATGCGTTGTTCCCCTTCGCATTCGAAGATTAGCCACGGCCTCTGGCATGACGTGCCGGACGGATTTCGATCCCTGTGACGTTTCCGCCAAAAAGACAAATGATCAAGGAGACACTTCCCATGACGGTCATCGTGGTTACGGCTGAGGGCGAAAGGGACAAAGGACCTGTTAAGGCACTGTCCGCAATTCGCTCCGTAAAGCCGTTGAGGTCGTTCGCATGAACATCCTCCATATTGATTGCAGCCCGCGTCTTGAATCGCACAGCCGGCAGCTTTCGGCTGCGATTGTCAAAAAGCTCCTTGAGCTTGCGCCCGATGCCAACATCAGCCGGCGCGACCTTGGCGCTTCTCCAGTGCCGCACGCCGGGTCCGATTACGCGAACACGCTGTCGTCACCGGCCACATTGGCGGCGCCGCTGAAGGGCGCTCTGGATCTCGCCGAAGCGCTTATTCATGAAGTCGAGGCGGCCGACGTGGTCGTCATTGGAACGCCCATGCACAACTTGACCGTTCCCTCAGTCCTCAAGGCGTGGATCGACCAAATCGTGCGCGCCGGTCGCACCTTCAGGTCGACGCCGGCCGGGAAGGTGGGAATGCTGCCGGACCGTCCGGTGTTTATCGGCATCGCTTCCGGTGGCGTCTTTAGCGGCGAACGAGCCAACCAGCCAGATTTTCTCACGCCGTATCTGTCGGTGCTGCTGGGCAGTATCGGGCTGAAAACCCTGCAATTCTTCGCCGTGCAGGCCACCGCGTTTCTAGACCGGGACCAGGCCGTATTAGCGAGGGAGAAAGCGCTCTCGGCGATCGACCTGACGGTCATAGGAGAGGTTCCGTGCCTGATCGAGTGAAGGGCGTTGCCGCATCCGAGAGGAATGAACCAGGAAGAGCCGTCGCTGCCTTCAACTCGAAGGAGCGACGCGGGGGAAAGACGATCGTCCGCGTTCGTCCGTGAGCGGCAGGCTCTCCCATTGATCCACGCAGCCGGCCGACCATTGTCCTATCAGCACCAGCCACCGAGAGGCACGCATGGCTTTCACGTTAAAGATCAACGGCACCCCCCATGACGTCGACGTCGACGGCGACATCCCGCTTCTGTGGGCGCTGCGCGACACACTTGGCATGACGGGGACCAAGTTCGGCTGCGGCCGGGGGCTATGTGGCGCCTGCACCGTTCATCTCGACGGTCAGCCGGTGCGCTCGTGCCAGACGCCAGTCGACAGCGTCGGCGACAGCGCGATCACCACGATCGAAGCGATCGGCCAGACGCCGCAGGGCGCGGCCCTGCAAAAAGCGTGGCTGGAGGTGGAGGTGGTGCAGTGCGGCTACTGCCAGTCCGGCCAGATCATGTCGGCGGCGGGGCTTTTGAAGGACACGCCGAAGCCGACGGATGACGACATCAATGCCGCCATGTCCGGCAATGTCTGTCGATGTGGCACCTATCAGCGCATCCGCGCTGCGATCAAGCAAGCTGCGGGAGTTTGACATAATGGATGAGCTTGTTCGGAAAGAGCAGATTGTCGACCAAACAGCGGTGTCGCGGCGCGGCTTTCTTCAGGGCACAGGGTTGGTGCTTGGTTTTGCCCTGACCGGTGTAAGCGCGGAGCCCGTCTTCGCGGCGTCTGCTTCGCAGATTGCCGAGAACGAGGTCACGGGTACTTTCGCGCCGAACGGATTTATACGGATCAATCCGACCGGCGCCGTGACCTTGGTCATGCCAATGGTCGAAATGGGGCAGGGGGTTTACACCTCGCTCTCGATGCTACTCGCTGAAGAACTGGAGGTGAAGCTTGACCAGATCCAGGTTCAGCATGCGCCGCCAAATCATGCGCTTTACGTCAATTCGATCATAGGCATTCAAAATACCGGTGGTTCCGCCTCGGTCCGCGCCTTCTGGACGCCGCTGCGTCAGGCAGGGGCAGTCGGCCGCAATCTGTTGATTGCGGCGGCTGCACAGCGCTGGAATGTCGATCCGGCGACTTGCCGCGCCATGGATGGCGTCGTGTTCGATGCGTTAGGCTCGAAGCATCTGAGTTACGGCGAACTTGCGATGGCCGCCGCGAAATTGCCCGTGCCGCCCGCGGCAACCGTCAAATTGAAGGAACCGAAGGATTTCACCCTGATCGGCACGCGCGCCAAGCGCGTGGATTCCCCGATAAAGATCGATGGGCGGGCGCTCTACGGCATCGATACGTGGCTGCCCGGCATGAAGGTTGCGGCGGTTGCTATTTCGCCGGTGGTCGGCGGCAAAGCGAAAACGATGGACGAGAAGGCCGCGCTCGCGGTCAAGGGCGTCCGGCAGGTGGTCAATATCGATGAAGCTGTTGCCGTGGTCGCGGATCACATGGGTGCCGCCAACAAGGGGCTTGAGGCCACCGCCATCACCTGGGACGATGGGCCGAACACCAAGGTCAGCAACGCCAATATCGTCAAGCAATTGGAGGAAGACTCCAAAAATCCGGGCGTGGTTGCCCGTAGCGATGGCGATGCGGCGAAGGCTCTTGCGGAGGCGGCACAACGGATTGACGCGGTCTATCAGGTGCCTTTCCTGGCTCATGCGGCGATGGAGCCGATGAACTGCACTGTTCATCTGCAGAAGGAACGTTGCGACATCTGGGTCGGGACACAGGCACCTACGATCACGCAGTCTCAGGTAGCCGACCTCACCGGCCTGCCAAAGGATGCGATCAAAATTCACAATCATCTGATTGGCGGTGGCTTCGGTCGAAGGCTGGAGCCCGATGGCACATTGTTGGCCGTCAAGATCGCCAGGCACGTCGATGGTCCGGTGAAGGTGATCTGGAGCCGCGAAGAAGACATTCAGCACGATATGTATCGGCCGTACTATCTCGACCGGCTATCGGCCGGACTTGATGCGCACGGCAAGCCGGTTGCCTGGACGCATCGGATCGCCGGCTCCTCCGTCATGGCTCGCTATTATCCCGCTTACGTCAAGGACGGATTGGATCCTGATGCCGTAGAGGCGGCGGCCAAACCGCCCTATGAATTGCCCAACATCCACGTCGACTACGTCCAGGTCGAGCCCGCGGGCGTCCGAACGTCGTGGTGGCGCGGCGTCGGACCGACGCACAATGTTTTCGTGGTCGAAAGCTTCATAGACGAGCTCGCCCATGCCGCGAACCAGGATCCCGTTGCTTATCGCAAGGGATTGCTTGCGCAAAATCCGCGTGCGCTTGCCGTTCTGTCGCTCGCCGCGGA
The DNA here is from genome assembly GCF_030272695.1 of Martinezella calliandrae. Lineage (GTDB taxonomy): Bacteria > Pseudomonadota > Alphaproteobacteria > Rhizobiales > Rhizobiaceae > Rhizobium > Rhizobium calliandrae. Next base: position 4,932 of record NZ_JARFYN010000057.1, on the reverse strand, counting down.
AAAAGCCGGGTGGGGATCACCACTTCCCGAGCGTCATGGCCGCGGGATTGCGGTGCAATTCGCATACGGCAGTTACACGTCGCAGGTCGCCGAGGTCGAAGTGGCGTCCGATGGCTCCGTCAACGTCAAGCGGGTCATCTGTGCCATTGATTGCGGCATGTACGTCAATCCCGATACGATCGAAGCGCAGATTCAAGGTGGAACGGTTTTCGGGCTGACCGCTGCGCTCCATGGCTCAATTACCTTCAAGGACGGACGCGTCGAGCAGAGCAATTTCGACAGCTATCTGCCGATGCGCATCGATGAGGTCCCGGTGGTGGAGACTCACCTGATCAAGAACGCAGAACCTCCAGGTGGCGTTGGTGAGGCTCCGACCGCGATTGTCAGTGCTGCAGTAATAAATGCGATCTTCGCCGCCACTGGCAAGCGCGTGCGCACCCTGCCGATCGATAGGGATTCGCTGAAGTCGTCGTCATAATCCTTGCGCGTCATCCCGCGCGACGGACGCGCGCGGGATGACGGTCCGGACCTCGGACAGGCCTCTGCTCGCTACGTGGATCTGCACCAAGCGCGTCGCTTACCTTTTATGCGCTAGCTGCACTGGCCTGATGAGAAACGTTTCCGAACGACGCTCCCCACTGAGCGACCTCAAGGATGCCGAACCTCGGGCCTCCCAATCTTGCGTCCACCTCCGTCAAGCACGCCTAGCGGTATCTTGTGAAGAGCGTGAATAGTGCCGTGGCCGACCGCGGTGACTACGCGCCCGGCGCTCTCCAGACCCGATCGAGCACTGGCAGGAGGTCCGATGGGTTTGAGCGGTGAGTTTGATCCGGATCGACTTCCGAGTAGACGATGACACCGCGTTGATCGACAACGAAGCGTGCCGGAATTGGAAGCGTCCAACTATCCTCGCCATGAAGGCTCGGCAAATCGATTCCGCTCTTCAAATGCAATGTCTGAAGCAGTTCGGGAACGCGCCAACGAACGCCGAACTGCCGCGCGACCTTCCCGCCTTTGTCGCACAAGATCGGCAGCGATACCTGCGTAGTCCTTCGGGTTCTCGCATTCTCCTCAACGGTCTGCTGCGAAATCGCGACCAGCGAAGCTCCACGAGCCTCGATTGATGGACGGACCTCTTCCAGCGCCTTTAAACCGAGGACGCAACTGGGACACCAACCACCGCTATAGAAGATCAGAAGGAGCGGACCGCGCCGCAGCATCGATACCGCGGAGGTCTTTACGCCATCCTGGTCGGGGAAACAGAAGTCCGGCGCGCGTCGCCCCGCGGTTAATGCCTTTTCAGTTTGGCCGGTGGCCTTCAGGTATTCCGCAGCCTGCGCCAGGGCATTTATGATGTCTGTGTCCATTTCCGGTGTCCTGTATTCCGAACAGCCCGCGCTTCAACCCCCGAGCCGTAACCGCCAGCCCATCCAACCGAACGAGTCCGATGCCGAAGTTCGAGAGAGGATTGCTGCGGGGAGCGCATGCAATCACCCGCGCCTCGCGGGTGGGCACGCGCCTGGGGGTTAAACTCTCCTGGTCGCCTCGAAGAGGAACCATGTGCGACGTTCGGCCTCGTCGATCCAGCTTTCGATCAGGCTGGCCGTGGCGATATCGCCATGCTCGTCGCAGACATTGTGCGTCTGCCGCATGCGTTGAGTAAGCGCCAGATTGTTTTCCTTCAGTTCGGCCAGCATGTCTTCGGGTGTGACGAAATCGGCATCATTATCCTCGATATGCTTGACCCTGGCGATGTGGCCGATCGAGCGGATCGTTGTGCCGCCGATCTTGCGGCCTCTTTCCGCGATTTCGTCCGTCATCGCGAAGATCTGCGCGGCCTGTTCGTCGAGAAGGAGGTGATAATCCCGGAAATGCGGGCCCGATATGTGCCAATGGAAATTTTTGGTCTTGATGTAGAGTGCGAACACATCCGCCAGAAGTGCGGTGAGGGCGGCTGAAATATCCTTGGTGGCATTGGAGCCGAGATTGCTCGGCGTGTCGAGCGGCGCCTCGCGGCGCTTTCTTGCGTCTTCTATACTCATTTTGATCCCTCCTTCGGGTTTGCAGCCTTGCTGTTCGCCGTGGGATGGCTCCGAACTAGCAGTTTTGTGAAATTGAGTCTGCGGGTTTGCGAGGTGCGCCCCCCGCGTTAATGCGGCCTGGTCGATTCCGGCCTCAAAACGGGCGGCAGCATCATTCGCACCGCTGTTCCGATGCCGATCTCGGACTCGATCTCGATAGCGCCGCCGCTCCCCTGAACAAATTGCCGTACCTGGCCGAGGCCGAGACCCGAACCTTGCCCAACGGGCTTCGTCGTGAAATTGGTGTCGAATGCTCGCCGAAGCACTTCGTCCGCCATGTCGCCTCCGTTGTCCGCGACGATGATTTCTCCCGCTCCGGTCAATGCTCCCGGGCGCGGCACCATATTTTTCGCGGAGATTACGACCTCGCCACCGTCTTGGAGCGCAGCGCTCGCATTGCGGCACAAATTCAGAAGCGCGAAGTAAAGGTCCTCCGAATCGGTGGCAAAATCGGAGAGATCACCGGCGATTTCGGTGCGAAACGACCGGCCAGGACCGATGGCGTGGCGTAAGTCCTCCGTTGCCGCGACAAGGTCGCGCCGGGTCGTGATGTTCGTCCGTCGATTTTGTCGAATAAAATTTCCAGCCAAGAGCTTGCGACTTGAGACTGCGGCGCGCTGTAGCGCATGCCGCATTTGGCCGACGATCAGTTTCCTTCCCTCGGCTTCCGTCTGGCGCTCCAAGAGCCGCAGCCCGCAATCGACGGTGGCGAGCAGGTTTGTGATGTCGTGCAGGATCACTTTGGTGGCCTGGCCCATGATGACGCTGTCTTGATCTTGCGTCAGCGGAGTAGGACGCGCGGCTCTGGTCAGGGGTAAGTTGCGACACATCAGGCCGGCATCTCCCAAGTGAACGGCAGCCGGATCCCAGAATAGAGTAGCCTCGCCGATGCCTCCGCCGCGAGGCGTGACGACTTCAATGTCCTCGTTGCTTAGCATATCGACCCTCCTGGCTTTTCAATCTGACATGGTCGCCCGCGTGCTGATCGTGGCGCCGAAAGTGTTTGGTACGACAATGCTTGGAGAATGACTTCGCAACACCGGCGAGGGAAATCACCTCTCGCCATAGTGTCGATAGACGATCGTTATCGCCGGTCGCCGCCTGCGCGCGATGTGGTCACGAGCAATACCAAGAGCCGCGCTGGGGCTTTCTCATGTCGGCGGGACAGCTGCAGCCGGGAGATGATGAAGAAAGGCGGTCGGGGTCATTTTCGTTACTTGCCGGAACGCGTACGAGAACGCCGCGGTGCTACCGAAGCCCACGTCTGTCGCGACCTGCGAGATTGTACGCCCCACCGAAAGCCGATCGATTGCGAGGACTATTCTTGCTCTTTGCCGCCAGGCCTTGAAGGTCAATCCCGTTTCTGCCGGGAACATACGGCTGATCGTGCGAACCGATGTTGCCGCGCGACAGGCAAGGTCACTTACGCCGAGATGCATCCGCGAATCCGCTAAAGCGAGATCAGCGACGCGTCTGCCGATCGTGCTGGTTGGCATCGGAAGGAACACCAGAATGTCGGGTGTCTCGATAAGCTCGTGAAGAATCAATCGCACGGCAAGCTCGGCTTTTTCGGGCGATATATCGTCCTTGAAGGCCGAAAGGATCAATTCCCGTAGCAGCGGTGTGGCCGCGAGGGCGAATATGTAATCGAGCGGCCTATCCGGCGCCCACTTCCGTAAGGCCGATGGGTGCCAATAGATCATCCGCAATTCGGTATCGGAAATCATATCGACCCGATGGGATATGCGCGCTGGCATCCAGAGCGCAAGCTGGGGCGGGATAAACCACCGTCCAGATTCGGTGTAGACCTGTATCGTTCCCGAAGCAGCAAAGATCACTTGCGCTTCTGCATGCGCGTGCCATGCGACGGCCTCGCCCCGGGCAAATGTCCTGCTGAGAATGCTGAACGGCAGGGGTATCTGCGATTGGCGTGTCATATACGTCGATTGGCCACACATCGTTGACACGCCTTGGTATCATCGCGCCATGACTTGGTCGAGCGTCCTGTCGCTCAGACCGCGTCGCCTATGTCTGTCCCAACCCGTTCCAACGAGAGAGCTGATGGTGAAGAGAATGTCGGTCATTGGTGCGCAGCTATGGCCAACTCAACTGCTCCCGCGACATCAGGTATCGGACAACGGGCTCCGTTAGCGAGAGTAGGCGTAAAGTCGCCGGGCCAAAGTTGGCACCAGAGATGGCATCCCAATGGACCGTGTTGATTCTTTAACGGCGTCGAGGCCTATTGGAGCATTCACCGGATCGACGACAATGGCGAGCGCCAAAGAGACCGCGGATGCGGCCTTGCTCCACTTCCTGAAAAGGGTCGAAGAACTTGCAGGTTCTACCATCGATAAGTTGCCCGGGCGCCGGCGATCTTTGTCCTCTCAAAAAATGAGAAGCGGTGTCTCATGCTGGGGGTATTATCCTCGCAGAAGAGAGGTGGCATTTTGGTCCTGAGTCCCCGCGGGGAAATAGGAGTAACATTGGAAAAGCGATGAACGACCGACTTACAGCACTTAAACTGTTTGCCCGCGCAGGTCGCGTGGGGAACTTTTCGAGCGCCGGTCGTGAGCTCGGTCTCTCTCAGGCCTCGGCTTCACGCCTCATCGCCGCGTTGGAAGCCGATGTCGGGGCGACACTCTTCAGCCGGACAACCCGTGCGGTCACGCTGACGGAGGCTGGAGAAGCTTATTTAATGCGTGTGGAAACAATCCTGGCCGCGCTCGACGAAGCCGACCACGAGGCGCGCGGCACCGGAGAACTGCGGGGGGTGCTTCGCGTCGGCACGCCCATAAGTTTCGCGCTCAGGGAAATCATTCCGCGGCTTCCCGCGTTCATGCAGCAGCACCCG
>NZ_JARFYN010000056.1 GCF_030272695.1 Martinezella calliandrae | reverse complement strand
AGCCCCGCGTGAAACGAGCCTCGATGCGACAAGTCGTGGACTTGCGCGGGAATCAGGAACCAGACAACAAGGCGGCTGCGTAGCTTTAATCAGCTATGCGCTGGTTTGTTTAGGTTCTGGAGAGCGGTCGTTGCGAGCACCAAACCGGCGGGGCTTACGGCTGAGTCGTGCCGATTGCTGCGAGTCTTTCTAGCAACACCTATTTGGGAACTGGAATCTTGGACGGATTTGGCTGGTCTAGATCGTTCCGGTTGCGGTATCTTTAGGACTGTAAAAGCGATTTGCACGACCGGGACAGCTGGAGAAACCACGTCCGCATATCCTAGAGCAGGACCCTGATGAACGCGGATATGATAGCCGCCTGGGCGGTGGAAAACGGATTCCATGCGATCGATTCGCGGAGTTATCGTCGCCATGACAATGCAGGCGTGATCACGATCCAAATAAAGAGGATGTCATTCCTCCTCATCGACGAGAGGCAAGGATTACGACCGCGCCTCATATCGCGGTTGTTCAAGGACATTCGTCTTAATAGCGGGCATGGTCGCCTGCACGGTCTTCTTCCTGACCGGTATTCCAATCGTTGAGTCCTGGTGCGATCACCACAGCCCAGCCAATTTACGAAGGCGGCGTGCCATCGCCGGCATCAATCCAACTGTTGACCGTCAATCACGCTTTGCCGCATCCCTCCAGGCGCGCTCGAACGGTAGGCGCCAAGCGTTCGGGGCAATGAGTTGGTGGATCGACTTCGGCCCCCAGCCGCCCTGGTCGTAGAGGCGTACGGGCGGCGGGTTATCGAGGAGAGGTTGGGAAACCTCCCAGAGCCGCTCAATACCCTCGGCGGTATTGAACAGTGTGTGGTCACCGCGCATGGCGTCGAGGATCAGACGCTCATAGGCCTCCAGAACCTCGCCGATCAGGCCGGTTTCGCTCATGGCGAATTGCAGCGAGAGCTTGTCGAGCCGGAAGCCCGGTCCAGGGCGCTTGCCATAGAAGGAAAGCGAGACCTTGGAGGCATCAGCAAGGTCGAAGGTGAGGTGGTCAGGGCCCTGTGCCCCCACGCCAGAGCCGGCAGGGAACATCGATTTCGGGGGCTCGCGGAATGCGATCGAAATAACGCGCTGCCCCTCGGCCATGCGCTTGCCGGTACGCAGGTAGAAGGGCACGCCAGCCCAGCGCCAGTTGTCGATGGCGCATTTTAGAGCGATGAAGGTGTCCGTGTCGCTTTCGGGATCGACGCCAGGCTCACTACGGTAGCCAATGTATTGACCGCGCACCACGTCGCGAGGCTCAATCGGCAACATGGAGCGGAACACCTTGTTCTTCTCTTCCGAGATAGGCGCAGGCTCAAGGGCAGTGGGCGGCTCCATCGCCATGAAGGCCAGGATTTGGAAGAGGTGGGTCACCACCATGTCACGATAGGCGCCGGTGCTCTCATAAAAGGCGGCGCGGGTGGAAAGGCCGAGCGTCTCCGGAACGTCGATCTGCACATGGTCGATGAAGTTGCGGTTCCAGATTGGCTCGAATAGGCCGTTGGCAAATCGGAAGGCCAGGATGTTTTGGGCCGGCTCCTTGCCGAGGAAATGGTCAATGCGGAATATCTGCTTCTCATCGAACACTTCGTGCAGCTTCTTGTTCAGTTCAACGGCACTGGCAAGGTCCGTGCCGAAGGGCTTTTCCATGATGATACGGGAGCGCTCAGTCAGCTCAGCCTCGGCGAGGAGCTGCACGGCCGGGAGGGCGGCACTTGGTGGAACGGATAAATAGTGCACGCGCCGCGTCTCGGCACCCAATGCTTCCTCGGCCCTGTCGATCGCTTCCTTGAGAGCATTGGCGCCGGCAGCGAGCGGGACGTAGTCGAGCGATGCGGCAAACGCTTCCCATTCGGACTGCAAGAACTTGCGAGTCAAGAACTTGTCCAGCGAGTCACGAGCGATAGTGCGGAAGGCATCGGCATCGATGTCATCGAGCGAGACGCCGATAATACGGCACCCTGGGATGAAGCCCGCATTGGTGAGGTGGAACAACCCGGTCAGTAGCTTGCGCCTTGAGAGATCGCCCGTTGCGCCGACGAGCACAACGACCTGTGGATAGCCGGGGCCAACCCGAGTTGAATTCTTGCGCAAAACACTCATCCTCAAGTCTTCCGTTGTCCCTTGCGGATGGAGGTCGACCTCAGCTCCGCGCTGCCGCGAAGCGGCTACCTTCTTGCGTGATGCCATGACGTTAAGCTCACCCCTCTAAGGTTAAATAGAGGCATGGATTGCGTAGCGGAGCAAGGGGCGGCAATACCGTCCCACCTTGCCGCGTGAATTGCTGCATAGCTTTGTCTCGTCGCGCGCTTACCTGCCTATGCGCCGAGGCCGTCGCGGAACACACGATGGCGCTGATCTTAACGCTTAACCGCAAAGACACCGTCGGCAATCGCTTGGTAGTTCGTAAGAACTGGCACAAGCCTGCCTTCGCGAATCCGATCTTGGACGAGCCAGCTCACGTTGCGCCAGTAACAAGTATCAAAGCATCGTCCGCTCGAAAGATTACTCTGCCACGCCGACAGGTTGTTTGATTGTCTGGGGATCATCGAGCGCACGAAGCATCGCGTGCGCCACGTTAGCTCGGGAGATACTATAGCCGCGCGGCACGTTCCCGCCGACTTGCCATCGATAGACCTCTGTGAGCGGCTTGTTGCTCAGCTTGGGCGGCCGAACGATTGTCCAGTCGATATTGCTCTGACGGATTTCATGTTCCATCTCGGTAAGGTCCGCATACAAGTCCTGCAGCAACCTGCCGATCAGCGGAAGGATCACAAAGCGGTTGAGAGCACTCTCGCCATGCGGTACTGCGCCGACGGGAACGGCGCTGACGGCAACAAGCCGCCTGACACCTGCGCATTCCATAGACAGCAAGATTGCCGAGGTCGCTGTTGATGCCACCGGCCCATCTTTCGGCCCGCGCGGTCCCACGCCCGATATAACGGCCTCTACATCTTTGAGCGCCAGCGTCAGCTCCCCAATGTCGGTGAGGGCCGGAACTCTCACGACACTCAGTCGCGCATGCACAAGATCAAATTGCGCTTGCGTTCTTACGACAGCAGTGACGGTGTCTCCGCGGTCGAGCGCCTGCTGCACCACCTGGGCACCAATTCCGCCACTGGCACCGAAAACAGCTATCTTTCGCGCCTGCATCGTTCCTCAGCTTTGCAACAATGGTAGCTAATGGCTCGACTCTCATATAATATGGAACTCATATCATCAATATGTATCTCGTACAATATGGAAATCAAATTATAAGCAAAGGACGGACGTGCGCGAGAAATCCAGACATGGCATCATCAAGCGGCGGCTGCGCGACCTGCGGAACCAGCTCTCCGTGCTCAATCGCCAGATCGGGGCGCGGGTGGATTTGAAAGAGATTGATCACGATTGCCTGGACCTGATCGTGCGCGACGGCCCGCTGAGCCCAAAAACATTGGCTGAAAAGGCCAAGCTCCATCCAGCCACAATGACCGGCGTTCTCGATCGGCTGGAGCGTGCCGGCTGGGCTACCAGGCGGCGGGTCGAGACCGACCGAAGGGCCGTACTCGTCACCCCCGAGAGCGAGAAGGTCGGGAGAGTGGGGTCGCTCTATGCCGGGATGAATGCCCGTCTGGATCAGATTTGCGCAATGTATTCTGACGCTGAACTAGAGGTGATTGCTAAGTTTCTTGACGAAGTCAGCGTTGCCGCGGCCAATGCCGCAAACGATTTGCAGTGAAGCGCTTGGCTCACTTTGATATTCATCGAGGCGCTCGCAAGGGTCGTGGGGCCACGGACCATGACGTTCGAGCACCGCCGCGACTGCCCTCGAATCCGCATCCGGCTGTGCCTCGACCGCTCCAAACGGCCTCTCCAATGGCTTGATATGGCCGAGGGCCGGCTGCGCCGCCATTCCTCGCGAGACAAGAAAGCCCTCCTTGGCTGTTAGACCCCTTCGGGGTGCGCCGTCGATCGCCTTCGGCTGTCTATCGCCATCGAGGCCGCAAAGGTGCGGGTTCGGGAAAGGAAAACGGAGACTTACAATGGCGACTGTCGGCACCTTCAAGAAGACCGGCTCGAACGAGTTCACCGGCGAAATCGTCACCCTCAGTGTCCAGGGCCAAGAACGTGCGCATCATTCCCGACCGGCGCCACCGGCGAGAACGCCCCCAGCCGCCGGGTACTGGTCGGCCGCGCCGAGATCGGCGCCGCCTGGTCCCAGCGCTCCAACGAGGGCCGTGACTATCTGGGCCTCAAAGCCGGACGACCCCAGCTTCACGCTCCGATCTACGCCAACCTCTCCGACGACGAGGAAGGCGACACCTTCTCGCTGATTTGGTCCCGTCCCATCGGCCGGTCTAAAGATCCAAGATCTTTCCGATCGTTAGAGCTAAGCTGTGGCGGGAGCCAAACGGGCCGCCGTTTTCGCTTCAACCTCGGCTATGAACTCCGCCACCGTCTCACCTATGATCTCGGGGTGGTCCTCCTGGAGGTAATGAAGACCCGATCCGAGTTTTACGAGGCGGCAGTCACGCAATCTGCGAGCAAATTCCTCCGCCACCTCGGGCGATACGAGCGCACCAGGATCTCCGGCGAACAAGAGCTTGGGATAGGTCGAGGCCGATAGGGCCTCATGTGCGCGCTCCATGGTCGCATAGACATCAGCGGGCTCGCCCGAGATCGGCAACTCGTTTGGAAAACGCCACGTTGGTTTCCGGGAGGCAGGAGTCGGGAATGGCGAGCGATAAACCGCCATTTCCTTCTCAGTGTAGGCGCGGACGGTTGCTCCCGGCAGTACACCCTCTACGAACGCATTGTCCTCCAGGATCAGCTTTTCGCCTTCTCCGGGTGTACGAAACTTGCGGAAGACCTCGCGCTCGGCCCGATCGCGCAAAAACTCCTCCCAGGTCGGGATGGGTCTTGTGAATTCCATGAATGCCAAGCCTTTGATAAAGTCTGAGCGTCGGGCGGCAAGATGAAAGGCAAGCGCCGTACCCCAATCTTGGGCTACGACGTAGGCCGAGCCGATCCCCATCTTCTCGATGAAGGCGTCGAGATATCTCACATGGTCTTCGAACCGATAGGCGATATCCGGCTTGCCGGATTGTCCAAAACCGATCAGATCCGGCGCGATGCAATGACCGACATCGGCAACTAGTGGAATTATGTTCCGCCAGATGAAGGAAGAGGTAGGATTGCCGTGGAAGAAAAGTACGGTGGGCGCGTCAGTTCGCCCAGCCTCACGAAAGGCCATTTCAGAGTCAAGGATAGGCATGCGGGGCAGGCTGATATCCGCGTTCATCACGATCACCTTTTAAGTACAGTAGCGAAAACAATGCGCCTGAAGCGCTCTAATGGCTCAGCGTTGCGGGATACCTTCATCCGCAATATTGCTCCTTCCCACGCTGCGATCAGGAACTCGGCCAAGTCATTTGGTTCGAACGCGTCCGAGATTTCCCCTGACGCCTGGCCTTCAGCGATGCAGTCGGCAAAAGGAGCTGACCACTCAGGAAAGATTTCACTCAGCCGCGCACGCAGGAGCTCGCTCTGGGGCGCGGCCTCAAGGCTGAGGTCACCGATCAAACAGCCTCTTTGGAAATCGTCTTCAGCCAGACGGCCGATAATAATATCGAGATAACGGTTGATCCGTTGTCGAGGGGTCAGCCGCTTGTCCCCAAGCGCCGCGTCCGCCGCCACTTTCAGGCTCGTGAAATACCTGTCCAATACCTCCTTGGCGAATGCCTCTTTTGAGCGAAAGTGGTTCGTGAAGGAACCTTGCGGTGCCGACGCTTCGGCGACGATATCGCGGACGCCTGAACCGACGTATCCCTTGCGGAACATCACAGTCCGACCCGCTTCCAGAATAGCTTCACGATGAGAATGCTTCGCCATGTCTCCAGAATACGGACGTCCGTATTTTTGTCAATGGGCGTTCTCCCGGAGACAGGCAGTCAAAACTTTTAGAGAGCCGCACGCTCAATCGATTAAATAAATAAAATCGATTTAAAAATATTAGATTTTTTGAAATTTTTTGATTCCCATGAGTTAGCCACTGGACATTGTTTGCTTGGTCTGATGGTGGTGCTCGTCGGCGAAATCCAGATTAGCCAGCAAACATAAGCAAACATGATCGGTCGTTACGCTCAATCATCGCGTCGACCGCAGGCTGTCGAGGACGCGCCGCGCGACGAAGAATTCATGGAGGTACGATTGTCAAAGGAGAGAATAATGGTCGACGCTAAGCAGATGTCGCAGATGGTGGAGAAGAAGGGCTTTATTGCCGCCCTCGATCAGAGCGGTGGTTCCACTCCAGGCGCCTTGCGTCTCTACGGGATCGCGGATTCGGAGTATAGCGGCGACGAGGAAATGTTCCGCTTGATGCACGAGATGCGCGTGCGCATCATGACTGCGCCCAGTTTTTCCGGAGATAAGGTCATCGCCGCCATCCTGTTCGAAAGGACCATGGATGGCGAGGCCGCTGGCAGGCCGGTACCTTCCTATCTGTGGGAGGACCGCGGCGTGGTGCCTTTCCTCAAGGTCGACAAGGGACTTGGCGCCGAAGAGAATGGCGTGCAGTTGATGAAGCCGATGCCCGATCTCGATGCCTTGCTCGACCGTGCCGTGAAGAAAGGCATCTTCGGCACCAAGATGCGTTCAGTGATCGCCAACGCTGACCAGACCGGCATCGCCGCGATCGTGAAGCAACAATTCGAAGTGGGTCGACAGATCCTCGGCCACGGGCTTATCCCGATCATCGAGCCGGAAGTCTCGATCAAGAGCCCGACGAAGCAAGAGGCTGAGGCCATTCTGCTCGACGAGATCGCCAAGGAACTCGACGCGCTACCGTCGGGCACGCTGGTCATGTTGAAGCTCACCATCCCGACGATTCCGGATTTCTACGCTCCCCTCATCGCTCATAAGGCGGTTGCCCGCGTCGTGGCCCTGTCGGGTGGATACAGCCGCGCCGATGCTTGCGAGAAGCTCCGCCATAATCACGGCATGATCGCCAGCTTCTCGCGTGCTCTGACGGAAGATCTGCGCGTCACGATGAGCGACGGCGAATTCGACGCCAGCCTCGCCGCCACCATCGATCAGATCTATGCGGGAAGCGTCACGAAGGTCTGATTTTCGAGAGCCAATGGCGCAGCGAGCATGCCACGACTGCGCTGTTGGAGGGCGGCCTTTCTAAAAATTTACGAGGTCGGAGCTGCCTCCCCCCTTTTGCAAGAAACTCTGACTGAAAGGGAGTGAACGCCTTGACTATAAAAGTCGCCATCAACGGCTTTGGTCGCATCGGCCGCAACATTCTGCGCGCGATCGTCGAATCCGGCCGCACCGATATCGAAGTCGCCGCCATCAACGACCTCGGCCCGGTCGAGACCAATGCTCACCTGCTGCGTGGCCGCGACTAGGAATGACGACGGTCCGCTCGACGAGAACAGGCTGATTTCGTTCTATCGCGGTCTCGTGCGCCGGCTCGCGGCGCACGAGGCTGATCGAACCGAGAGCCAATTGCCAAATGGAAAACCGTGATCGAGATGTACTCCTGGATCACGCCTAGATGCTCGCTCACACCCTCTTTCGAAGATAGTGGTTCATCTTGTTGGCACCCAAACAATGTTACGTGAAGTGATGCTCTTGGCGCTGACAAAGCGTTGTTGCCTCTGCTAGGTGCATAGCAGCAAATCGATTGTACGCCCGTTATCAATTATCAGGAGCTTGAACATGACCGGTTCTTCCGAATACACGCCGCCGAAAATTTGGACCTGGAACAAGCCGAGCGGAGGCCAGTTTGCAAGCATCAATCGTCCGATCGCAGGACCGACGCATGACAAGGAACTGCCGGTCGGCCGCCATCCACTCCAACTCTATTCACTCGCGACACCGAACGGCGTGAAGGTCACTATCATGCTCGAGGAGCTCTTGGCTCTCGGCCATAGCGGCGCGGAATACGACGCGTGGCTGATCAAGATCGGCGAAGGCGAGCAATTCGGAAGCGGCTTCGTGGCGGTCAATCCAAACTCCAAAATACCTGCGCTTATGGACCGCAGCGGCCCGAAGCCAATCCGGGTCTTCGAGTCCGGTTCGATCCTGACCTATCTCGCTGAAAAGTTCGGCGCCTTCCTGCCGAACGACCCCGCGGCGCGTGCCGAGTGTTTTTCATGGTTGTTCTGGCAGATGGGAAGCGCGCCTTACCTCGGCGGCGGGTTCGGCCATTTCTACGCTTACGCGCCGGAAAAGATCGAATATGCGATCGACCGCTTTGCCATGGAGGTCAAGCGCCAGCTCGATGTGCTCGATCGTCGCCTTGCCGAAAGCGAATATCTGGGCGGCAAGGATTACACGATCGCCGATATCGCCGTGTGGCCCTGGTACGGCGGCCTGGTCAAGGGCTGGCAATATGGAGCGGGTGAGTTTCTTCAGGTGCAGGACTACAAGAACGTTCAGCGTTGGGCCGATGCGATCTTCGAACGACCGGCGGTAAAGCGAGGGCGGATGGTCAACCGGGTATCCGGCGAGCCGTCCGATCAGTTGCATGAGCGCCATGATGCAAGCGATTTCGAAACCAAGACGCAGGACAAGCTCGCGACCGCGAGCTGAGGAAACGTCTCGTTCAAGCTAGAGCTGGGCGTTGCACCGCCTGGTCTCAACGACGCACGGCGCCAACTCTTGCAAGCACCTCTTTGGGTATGGCGTAGCGTTGAATGACATCGCGACCATTCCGCAGGCCGCAGGTTTCTCGCTGAATGAAGAAGGCCCAGACGGCGTCAGAAGCTTTGTCCACCAGGCTGTCGCGCTCCGCGTCGCTGTGGCGCGCCGCATCCCATGCCCGTAGTTCCGCAAGCGCGCTCTCCACCTTCAGCCCGTGGCGTCCAAGCGAGCTGGCGCGCTCGGACATTAGTTCATATTCGAGAACATTGAACCCGCTGTCGGTCGAATGAAACTGCCTCAAGGATTGCGGCGGACGAACGCTCATGGATGGAAATCCTTTTGTTCCGCGACTATGCTAGCCGATCATGTGCGACAGATCGATAGGCTCCGGGCGAAGTTGCAACGGAATACCCAACAATGCATCGTGGCAGATATGCGATTATAGCATATCAATTAACGTCATTGGCAAGGGTGGATTGATGAAGCCATGCCAAAGAAATCGGGAAATATCCGCTAAGTCAGGATTTTGTTGCCTATTTTCCGATGGTGAAGGCCTGGCGATCATTATAATCTCTAGCCATCTGTCGTCCAAAAAATGTGCGCTCTGCACTTAGTTATGCATATAATGCAATAGTGCGTTGAGGGATCGGTGCTGTTACCCGGGAAGGTCAGGCCTTATATTCCAACCATCAAAAGCACGGCGGCGCCCGGATGGCGGCCGCTCTCCCAAGCCCGAAGAAAGGGGATGAACATGAACGTAGCGCATTCCTTCAACAACTGGCGCAAGTATCGCCGGACCGTATCGGAACTCGGCCGCATGTCGAACCGCAGGCTGAACGATCTCGGCATCGAGCGCTCGGATATCCAGCGTATCGCTCGCGAATCCATCGCTCGGTAATATTGAATTTACTCGCACCGTGACGGGGCGATATCTGGACGCCCGCTCTCATATAGCCGGCGTTTTGTTTTATCGATGTTCTGTCCCGCGAACGTGATGACCTCCGTTCGCGAGGCATTGGCATTATGGCGCCGGCGAACCAAAGATCTGAAAATATCCCCAGGCGGCGGCGAAAACCGCGATCACCACAATGACGACAAGCAACTTGCGCAGCCCGGGTCGCGGTGTCCTGGGCGGCTTCGGTCTTCGAAATTGGATGACGTTGTCGTTCATTTGACCTCGGTTGTGGACACGATCGAGGTCTCCTTTCGCCCCGACTCCATGAGGGGATAAATAGAACTGTCCGGCATCCGAGAGCAAGGCATTCCGAAACGGCGGGTTCGCAAAGCAGGGGGCGGCGGGCAAAGGCGGTAAGATTTCAGCCAAGAATACGTTGGCACAGCTTTTCAATCTCGTCGTCGGACAGTCCGATCCGCGCGGCATAAAAGGGCACGCCACCATAAATCCGGGTGATATGCTCGAGTGTGGAGCGCATGATCTGCGGTTCGCTGGCAAGAACGAGCTCGATTAATGCCGGGTCGGCGCCGCCCCGCAAGGACTGCTCCCGCAGGCGTTCGATCGACCGTCCGGCGACCCGGCCGGTCAGCGCGTAGTCTTCGGTGATGGTTTTGTCATCGACATCTGCGATCGCCAGCAGGATGGCAGCGATAATGCCGGTGCGATCCTTGCCGACGCTACAATGGAAAAGAACAGTCCCTTCCGATGCCGCAGTAATTGCGCGCAGACGTCCAGAGAACTCGTGTCGCGCTGTTCTGCATCCGTCTCCCTCAGGTAAATGCTTACTTACTTTATGGCGCGAATGAAATTGGGAGCGCACACGCGATGAGCGTTCCCAAGAGGGTCTTGCATCAATGGCGTTCAAGGCTATCTGCGTAGCCGCTCCCGGTGCTCCTCGAGGACACGCTCGATCGTCCGGACGCGCTCCTGGCGACGTCTCAGGCTTTTGCCTGCTTTGCCACGGGATTGCGCCTGACGGCTCGCTTGAAGCTGCTCGATATAGATCTCGCCTGGCTTGCCATTACTGACACGGTCGAACACCCAACAGAACGACGCTGGAAGCTGACCTTCGCGATAAAGCGGGTTTGCGAGCGTCTGTGGCGTCTCCCCATCCACCGTCGTTCGAGCCGCAAACGCTCTCGGATTTGAGACATTTAAGGAATTCAAGCTCTTCTTTCGACAGCATATGCGCTCGCTATCTGGAAGCGGACGCGTGATCAGCTTCCAATCCTTCGAATCGATGAAGCTCGAATAAGGAGTCTCACATTCGGCTTGCCGCCATTCCGGCCGCCTGGGCCTATGACTTGATGTCGTTTGGCATCTAAACGGGTTCTTCCTCAATTTCTGTGGTTAACAGAGTGTTAGCGCCACGACTGCTATCTTGGGGGGATGCGAGCGCAACTAAGATGGTCACCCGGCCCAGGGGTCAAAATTCTGGGTATCACCCTTCAAGAAGAAAACTGGGTTGTTTCTGCCGCTGCGAAACCTGTCGGTATCTGCCCCGATTGTGGAACACGAAGCAGGCATCGGCACGGCTGGCATAACCGCCGCCTCCAGGATTTGCCTGTTCAAGGTCAAGTTGTGACAATCAACCTTGGACTGAACCGGTGGCAGTGTAGACACCGGAAGTGTGGGCGACGAACCTTCACCGACAAATTGCCCGAGATTGCTTCACCTTACATGCGGCGGACTGAACGGATGGCTGAGATTGTGGGCTTAGTTGGCCACAAGATGGGCGGTCGTCCGGGAGAGCACTTGATGCATCGACTCGGCATGCCGGTCAGCGACGACACGATCTTGCGGCAATTGAAGCACAAGAATGGGACGTGCGTGCAAAATGACAATATTCGGGTTGTGGCCATTGACGATTGGAGCTGGCGGCATTCCTCGCGGTACGGGACGATCATAGTCGATCTTGAGCGACATTCGGTCGTCGATGTTTTGGAAGATCGCAGCGTCGAGAGCGCAAAAGCGTGGTTGCAAGAGCGTCCGACGATCGAGGTCGTGAGCCCAGATCGTGGCGGTTCGAAAAGGCGACCATCGACCTTTCGTTGCGGTCGCCAGAATGAAAGGCGCGGATCTTCCTCCGCGCCCCAAACTGCCGTCACCGTTTTAGAATCTGTACTTTGGAGGTGTAGAGGTCTCTGTGTAAATTTCAGCCTTCTTGGCGGCACCATAAACGGTATCATTTTTTTCGAGGATCTTCTTATAATCCCCGCTCTCGATCAGGCGATCAAACGCACCTTTGAGAGCTGCAAGTATCTTCTCCGAGTTCTCGTTTCGGGCGGCGGCAACCGCTGTTGGCCCGCCACCGATCTCACCGGAAGCGTCGAGGCTGGCGCTATTAAGGGCGAGAATTGCATTCCTGACGGAGGGAAATGCGCTGACGGTTTCCTTCAGCAAATTCAAGCCGGCAGAAGACCCGCGGCACGATAGCTTTCGATAAGAGTGTTGTAGAGTGAGATGTCCGCGCGGCCTCTTGCCATGAGTTGGGGCCCCGCCACTGCCGCGAGTACGGCCTTGGCGCGTGCCTCACTCGCTTCCGGACTGACGGCGCCGGTTGGCCACGTTACAAAGCGTAGTGCCGACAAAGATCAAAATGATCGGCTAACAGGCGAACTATTAGCTTTCAGAAATCCCAGGGTGAGCTGCGTGCGCTCATCGGAACTCCCCTCAGGGCGCGCATCCAAAATGGATAATTGCGCGGTTTTCATCTCTGTAATTATTCGTAGCATTTGCCTGAAGGCTTGGGAGGAGCGGCGCAATAATGACAGATACGAAGCTTTGCATTCTGACGGGGGCAGCCGGCGAGGTCGGCCGGGCAACGGCGCGACGTTTTGCCGAGAACGGCTGGTCGATGATTCTTTGTGACCGAACCACAGATATCGCAGGCCTGGCGAAAGACCTTGCGAACGAGTTCGGACGCACCTGCTTGGGTGTGCAGATGGATATCGCCAACGATCAGGAAGTCGATCGTGTCGCGGCGACCGCCCGCGAGACCGGCATTCCGCTGCGTTTCCTGGGGCTCGTGGCAGCGATCAATCATCCGGCCCTCACCATCGAAAATATGGATATGGCCCTCTGGGATCGTGTTCAGAACATCAATCTGCGGGCAAACGTCAAGTTCATCAGCGCCAGCGTGCCGCTGCTGCGCAAGGGCGGCAATGCTTCTATCGTGAACGTCGGCAGCTATTGGGGCCGGGAGGGGCACGCTTTTTTCAGCCCCTATTGCGCGTCGAAGGCTGCATTGATTTCTCTGACGCAGAGCGTTGCCGCGGAGCTCGCGCCCGATATCAGGGTGAATTGCGTTGCGCCGGGCAACATCAACACCTCGATGCATTTCAATGCTCTCACCGTCGAGGCCGAAAAGCGCGGAATTTCCGCGGACGAGATGCGCAAAATCGAGTGGGCGAAGATCCCGATGGGCCGACCCGCGGAGACGGCCGAGATCGCATCAGCAATTCATTTCCTATCCACCGACGATGCCAGCTATTTCATCGGGGCCACACTGGACGTCAATGGCGGTTGCCGCTTCACCTGATGAGACTCGAACGGCGTTGGACGATCGAAGGGAGAGAATGAATGTCGGAGCAGCTTACTGTCATTGCGCATCTGGTGGCGCGTCCTGATAAGATCGAGGACACGAAGGCATTTCTGATGTCGCTGATCGACCGGACGCGAGCAGAAGCAGGCTGCCTCGACTATCATCTGCATCAAAGCGAAGAAGATCCTGCGAATTTCGCCTTCTATGAAAACTGGACCAGCCGCGCAGCGCTGGACGAGCATATGGGGACGCCGTATCTGCGCGAACTGGTGGCGCGAAAGGCAGAGTTCTTCAAGGTCGATCCGGACATTCGGCTGCTGACGATGATTTCCCCGCGATGATGTCCACGCGGTTCAAACGGTGATCGCGCCAGATCGGGCTGCAATCGATGAAGGATCGGAGGCCTGTTCGGACTTGCGTGCCGGGCCGGTACTGCCCCGCAGCACGACATGAGGCGTGAGCAAGACGCGCTTCACCGGCTGCGCGTGATTTTTGATCAGGCTCATGAGCAGGTCGGCGCCCTCGAATCCGAGGTCGCGGCCGGCCGTGTGCAAAGTGGTCAGCGGCGGCGACAGCATGTTCATGAAGGGCAGATCATTGACGCCGGTCAGCGAAATTTGTTCCGGGCACGCAACGCCTGCCGATTTCAGCGCGGCGAGACAGCCGACGGCGAGAAGATCGTTGAAGGCGAGGACCGCGGTGCTGGTCAGCCCGGTTGCGAGCATATCCGTCATGATCCGCTCGCCTTCGACAACATCATAGGCTCGCGCCTCGACAACATCGAAACGGCAACCGGCTGCCTTTGCAAGGCGTGTTGCTGCGTTGAAGCCTACCAACCTGTTTTGGGCGGTGGAAGCGGCCAGCGGCGGAGTGACGTAAGTGATGTCCCTATGGCCAAGATCGAGAATGTGCTCGACCATCGCCTGGACGCCGGATGCATCGTCCATCGCGACGGATGATATCCGGGCATGGCGTGGGTCGCGAAGAACGGCGACGGTCGGTATGCCAAGTTCCAGGCAGAGTTCGACCGAAGGATCGTTGAGCTCGAAGCTGGCAACGACCAGGCCGGCGACGAACTGGCTGCTCATGCGTTCGATGATCGAGCGCAGTTTTGCTGGACTATAGTCGGAATTCGCGACGAAGGTGACGTAGCCGTCCTGCGCGACACGTTCCTCCACTGACGCAATGATCGGAGAAAACAGGGGGTCGCTGAGATTGGGGACAATAAGGCCGATCGTTCCGGTCTTCTGCGTCCGAAGGCTCGAGGCGAGACTGTTGCGCTTGTAGCCGAGCTGCTCGGCGACCTTCTCGATCTTGCGGACGACCTTGCTCGATATGCGGTGGCTCGTTCCCGGGTTCAGCGCGCGCGACGCCGTCGAGACATGCACGCCGGCGCTATTCGCGACGTCGACAATCGTCACGCGCGGGCGCTTGCTTTGCTGGCGTTGCGGGGTATCGCTCATTCGGGGCCGGCTTCATCACATCAGGATTCAACTGATTGGGAAAATATGCGATCAAACCTTTGCACACAAGATGGCTGATCGGACCTCCCTGGTTTGACGATTATCTCGCGTTTGGGCGATCGTTGCTTGGGACGTGCGACTATAAATATATGAAAACCACAAGCTCCTCCTCCGATAGTTGATTTTGCGCGCGATTTGTCGAGCAGAAGCTGCCCTACAGCAGGCCGCTCGTTTCGGATTTCGGCGCGAACAAGAAGTTTTTGACAAACGGTTGCGCGTCATTTCAATCACGTCAAATCCTTATTAAATTTACAGAATTTTGATAAAATAATCTTTTTGCTTCGAAATATGTTGCCCAAATGAGCAAACGTTTGCACTTGACTCCATCAGCAGCGGCTTCTAACCATGCTTCCCAATGGAGCGGCACGGTGGGGTGCCGGGGAATGGAGAGAACGCACGATGTCCCGGGATTTAGAGCGCAATCTGAAGATCGCATTTGCCGGAACCGGCGCGCAGGGTGCGTCGATCGGTGCGGATTTTGCGCTGGCGGGCCTCGACGTAACCTTTATCGAGCAGTGGCCGGAGCATGTTGACGCAATGAACGAGAGCGGCGTCACGGTCAATCTGCCGACGCGATCCCTTCGTGCAAACGTTCGCGCAAAGCATCTCTGCCAAGTGGCCGAAATACGCGATTGCTTCGACATCGTCTTTCTGGTCGTCAAGGCATACGACACGCGCTGGACCTGCCAGCTCATCGAGCCGGTGCTGGCCGCC
The DNA here is from genome assembly GCF_030272695.1 of Martinezella calliandrae. Classification (GTDB taxonomy): domain Bacteria; phylum Pseudomonadota; class Alphaproteobacteria; order Rhizobiales; family Rhizobiaceae; genus Rhizobium; species Rhizobium calliandrae. Next base: position 29,006 of record NZ_JARFYN010000056.1, on the reverse strand, counting down.
GATGGCCTCGTCGTCGGTGTGCAGAACGGAATGACGCAGCATGCGATTGCGTCCGTCGTGGGTGCCGAGCGTACCGTCGGCGCGGTCTTCGACATGGCGTCCAACATGTTCGTGCCCGGCATAATCAATCGGCAAAACGATCACGACACGTCCTGGTTTGCGCTGGGTGCGCTTGATCCAGCAAATCGGCCGCGCGTGGAAAAGATAGCAGAGCTGTTGCGCTCAAGCGGTCGCGTCGAGGTCACGAACGATATCGCTTCCGCCAAATGGATGAAGCTGATTGTCAATGCTGCGCAGCTGGTTCCGTCCGCGATCCTGAACCTGCCCTTTGCCGAGGCGGTCAAGATGCCCGGTATGGAAAAGGTGATGCGAACCGCGGGGTACGAGGCGATGCGCGCCGCCCAGGCGGATGGAGCCGGCATCGTTCCGATCCTCGGCATGGCGCCGACGGCGATCAACGACCCGGAGCGCCATGTCGATGCGATCTTCGACGAAGTCCTCAAGACATTCATGATGCCCGACACGCTGACGACGGTCCTTCAGGACTGGCGCAAGGGACGCCGTGCCGAGGTCCTCGATATCAACGGTCACGTTGTCGAGACGCTGAAGAAAGCAGGGCATGCCGCGCCGGTCAACGAGCGGATCGTCGAAATCGCCCGCTCGATCGAGCGAGGACATCTGACGGCGCAGGCGTCGAACAGCACGCTTTTGGCAAGCTGACATCGGTTCGAGCGCGCCGGCCGGAAGGGTCGGGGCGATCGACAGGAATTGCAGAAAACGACGCGTGCACGAGCCGCACGCAACTGAAGAAGGAGAAACACATGAGTTGGGATAAGGCGCGCGGCCCGCGGATCGCATTTCTGGGAACGGGGGCACAAGGCGCGTCCATCGGAGCCGACTTCGCATTGGCCGGCCTCGACGTCACCTTCATCGAACAGTGGCCGGATCACGTCAACGCCATCCGCGAAAACGGCATCACCGTGAACCTGCCGAGCCGGACGATCAATGCCAAGGTTCCGGCGCTGCATCTCTGCCAGGTCGCGGAAATCAAGGAGCCTTTCGACCTCGTCTTTCTCGTGGTCAAGGCTTACGACACCAAATGGGCCTGCCAGCTGATCGAGCCCTGCCTCGCGCCCGATGGCCTGATCATCGGCCTGCAGAACGGCATGACGCATGAGGATATCGCCGATGTCGTCGGCCGCGAGCGGACGATCGGCGCGGTGATCGAAATCGCCTCCAACATGTTCGTGCCCGGCGTCACCAATCGCCAGAACGACCCTGAAACATCCTGGTTCGCGCTCGGTGCGCTCGATCCGAAGACGCAGCCGAGAGTCGAAGCAGTCGCCGAACTCCTGCGCAACTCCGGCACGGTCGAAGTCATGGAAGACATCCGCTCCGCCAAGTGGATGAAGCTTGTCGTCAATGCGGCCGAGCTCATTCCATCAGCGATCATCAACCTGCCGCTGGCCGATGCCGCGCACGCCCCCGGCATGCTCGAAGTCATGCGGGCTGCCGGATATGAGGCCATGCATGCCGCTCTGGCGGACGGCGCCAAGATCATCCCGATCATCGGCATGCCGCCGGTCACGACAAACCATCCGGAGCGCTATGTCGACCAGATCTTCGAGGAGGTTCTGAAGACCTTCTCGCAGGAAGATACGCTGACGACATCGCTGCAGGACTGGCGAAAGGGGCGCCGCGCCGAGGTGCAGGAAGTCAACGGCTGGGTCGTCGATATCCTTGCCGCCCATGGCCAACAGGCGCCGGTCAACAAGCGCGTGATGGAGGTTGCCTACGACATCGAGGCCGGCCGGATCGAGGCGCGGCCTGAGAATTCGGCACTGCTGATCGAGACGTACAAGGCCGCCGCCGACGGCCGATAGGCCGAGAGCTCCGGCCGAAAGCGAACGTGAATTTTAACCTGAGGAGGAGAATGGCATGAAATCGCATCTGAAATTCGGAGCCGTCGCGCGATGGCTCGTAACATCGGCCGCCATCTGCGCAAGCTTCGCGCTGCCGGCCACAGACGCCAACGCCGACGAGGCGAAGGGCGGCAAGTTGATCATCGGCATCGACGAAACCGCTTCCGAATACTGGTCGGAATATATGCAAGGCGTGAAGGACATCGGCGATTCCCTGGGCAAGGATCCGACTGTTCTCACCAGCAACTACCAGGGTGACCAGCTCCTGGCCCAGCTCGGCGCCACCTATGCCGCCGGCTGCAACCAGTGCGCCCTTGCCACCGACCCGTCGTCGAACGCCTTCGTGAAGGCTGTCGTCAACCGCTCGGCCAAGTCGAAGGTCCATGTCGTCACCATCTGGAACCGCCCTGAAGATATCCATCCCTGGGATACGGACTCCAAGTATTGGGTTGCCCACACCTCCTTCGACGGCGTGATGTCGGGCTACTATCAGGTCATGGCGCTTTGCAAGGCGCTGAACGGCAAGGGCAAGATCGCCGCGATCGAAGGCGTGCCGTCCACGCCGCCGGCCTATCAGCGTATCGCCGGCCTGAAAAAGGGCCTTGCTGAATGCCCCGGCCTCGAGCTCGTCGACACGCAGGTGGGTGACTGGCAGGAAACAAAGGCGCAGAATATCACGCGTACCTGGCTCGCCCGCTACGGCGATCAGCTGCAGGGCATCTTCGCATCGAACGATGCGATGGGCCGCGGCGCCATTGCCGCGCTCAAGGAAAAGGGCCTGAACGGTAAGGTTCTGGTTACCGGCTCCGACGGCTCAAACATCGGTCTGGAAATGGTCAAGAACGGCGACATGCTGGCGACCGTCTGGAACGATCCGGTCCTGCAAGGCGCGGTTTCCATGTCGCTCGCCTATGCCGCTGCCGTCGGCGATATCGATCCTGAGAAGCTGACCCATGCCCAGCGCGACTTCTACCTCAAGCAGGATGTCGTCACCAAGGATAACGTCGACAAGTATCTCGACCTGAAAAAGAACGCGCCGAAATACACCTACGACGAAATCAAGAAGGACTTCTGGAAGGACTCGGCAGGTCAAATTCCGGAAGGCGCAAACGAGAACAAGTAATCGGAGGAGGGGTCGATGGACGCCGCTACCAGTATGAACTCCAAAACCGGCGCTCGCTCGCTGACGCTTTTCGGCGAAATCAGAAGCAAGTCGTCATGGACACAGTTTGCAGGCCCGATCGTGGCGCTCATCGTGTTGTCCGTGGGCTTCCAGCTGGTCAGCGGTAGCTTCTTTACGATCGACAACCTCAAATCCGTGATCGAGGCAGCGGCGGTTCCAGCCATTCTCGCCGCTGCCATCAGTTTCGTCGTCATCATGGGCTCCATCGACCTTTCGGTCGAAGGCACCATGGCGACGACAAGCATGATCGTTGCCCTGCTGGTCTCAAACGGCGTCAACGGCAACGATTACGGCATGGTCGGCTTGCTGGCGGCGCTGGCGGTCGGCCTCGGCTTCGGTTTCTTCAACGCCGTTCTCAATGCGATGCTGCAGATGCCATCGCTGATCGTGACGCTCGGAACCTGGTTCGTCGGGCTCGGCATCGCCGCTGTTCTCTTTCCGTCGCGTGTGCCGCAAATCAACGATCCGCTCATTCTCAACCTGGCTCGCGTCCGCATCTTCGATCTGAGCCTTATCGTTTACATCGCGCTCGCCGTCATCATCGTGAGCCAGCTGGTCCTGAATTTCACGCGGCTCGGCCGTATGATCTACGCGATCGGCGGAGATGAAGGCCTGCTTGTCGCATCCGGCCTTCGCATTCGGTGGGTGAAGATCGCGGCCTTTTCGATTTGCGGTCTGCTCGCGGGCATGTGCGGCGTGCTGCTTTCCGCTCAGCTCAGCACCGGTAACGTGAATATCGGCAACGGCCTTCTGTTTCCCGCGATCAGCGCCGCGGTTCTCGGCGGCACCGTTCTGACGGGTGGACGGGGCGGCGCAATTCAATCCGCGCTTGGCGCCCTGCTGCTTGAGGTGCTGAACAATGGCCTGATCCAGATCGGTGCCGGTCCCTATACGCGTCATATCATCAGCGGCGCGGTCATCGTCGTCGCCGTCGCTGCCGGCGGCTGGCATCGCCGTCGCAAACTGAGGGTCGTAAAATGACAGGCTCGCTCGTTCTCAAAGGTGTTCGCAAGACCTATGGCAGCGTCGTTGCGCTCGAAGGCATCGATCTTGAAATCCCGGCGGGCCAAGTGCTCGGCCTGATTGGCCAGAACGGCTCCGGCAAGTCCACGCTGCTGAAGATATTGGCGGGGCTGACGACGCCCGATGAGGGCCAGGTCATCCTCGACGGACAGCCGATCGTGCTGGATTCGGCCGCAACGGCCGGCCGCTACGGCATCGGCATGGTGCATCAGGAGCAGTCGCTGATCCCCAATCTCACGGTCGCCGAGAATATCTTCCTCGACAAGCCGCATCCGTCCAAGAAGAACGGCCTCTATCGGTGGGGCGCACTGAACAAGGCCGCGCAGGCGCAGCTGCACAAGATCTCGGTCGAGCTGCCGACCCGTGCGCTCGTCGAGGATCTGCGCTTTGCCGAGCGCCAGCAGGTCGAGCTTGCCAAGGTGCTGGCGATCGAGGAACTCGTCGACCGCCCGCCGATCATCCTCTTCGATGAACCGACCTCGGTGCTGACGCCGGAAGAAATCAAGCTTCTTTTCAAGCAGATCAACCGCCTGCGTGGAAACGCGACGATCGTCTTCGTGTCGCACCGGCTGGAGGAAGTCCTCGAGATCAGCGATCGCATCGTCGTCATGACCGACGGCCGCAAGGTGGCAGAGCGCGACAGCGGTTCCGTCGATCGCAACGAACTCTACGAATTGATGGTGGGTCGGCAGCGGGCGACGGATATCCGCTCCGACCGGAAGCCGGCGGCATCAGGCTCGACGCTTGTCCTCAAGATCGAGAGGTTGGGCAGCAGGCAGCATTTCCGCAATGTTAATTTCGAGCTGCGCCGCGGCGAGATCCTGGGCGTTGCCGGCGTGCTCGGCTCAGGCGCGGAAGAGGTGTGCCGTGCCGTGTTCGGCGCCGAACGCGTCGATACCGGAAAGATCGCGATCGAGGGCAAAGCGGTCACGCCGAGCAGTCCGCGAACAGCTGTCCGTGAAGGCATCGGCTATCTGCCGGCCGACCGGCGCGCGGAGGGCATGCTCCCGAGCCGCTCTTTGTTCGAGAATGCCGTTCTCACCTTCGGCCTCGACTATGGCTGGCGCTCCCTCCTCCTGCAGCGCGGCAAGGAGCGACCGGTGGCGTTGGAGTGGATGAAGCGCCTCAAGGTGAAGATGCATACGCCCTATGCGCCGATTTCCAGCCTCAGCGGCGGCAACCAGCAGAAGACTGTGCTTGCCAAGTGGCTGATGGCCAAGAAGCTGAAGGTCCTGTTTCTCGACCACCCGAGCCGCGGGCTCGATCCCGGCGCGCGCGACGATCTCTTCGCCGTCATCCGGGAGCAGGCCGAGAAAGGTCTTTCGATCGTCTTCGTTGGCGACACGATTTCGGAGCTGCTGGAGCTTTCCGACCGCATCGTTGTCATGCGCGATGGCGAGATCACCGCTCACTTCGATCTGGCAAGCGGCGAGATGCCCAGGGAAGAGGAAGTCGTCGTGGCCATGGTTTGACACGCGCCGCCTTCCGTCTTGCGAACTGCATTTGGAATAGGGATGAACGACCATGAGTAATGCAATGGACAGCACATTGATCGCCACCCTTCGAGGCCGATCGACCATGTTGCGAGGCTTTGGTCCCTTGCTCGTGCTGATCGCGCTTGTGGCGATCAGCGCCATTATCGCCCCCGGCGTGATCGAGATGGATTCGCTCGTCAGCTTCCTGTCCGATGCGGCGCCGATCATTGCGCTGGTCATCGGGGGAACGCTGCCGATCCTAGCTGGCAGTATCGATCTCTCCGTCGCCGGCGTCGCGTCGCTAACGGGGGTTCTGGTCGTCGTCCTCAATCCCATCTTCGGGCCGTGGACCTCTGTTGTCGTCATCCTGATCGCCATGGCGTTCGGGGCGACACAGGGCTTCCTGCATTCATGGCTGCAACTGCCGTCGTTCATCGTGACGCTCGGCACGCTTAGCATGCTGTCCGGCCTGGCACTCCTGTTGTCGAACGCGACGGCCGAGCCCATTCCAGATAACGATATCTTCGTGAGCTATCTGTCGAACAGCACCGGCGACATTCCGAATACCATCATAGCGCTCATCGTCATCATCGCGGTGATGGGTTTCCTGCTTCGCTATCTCAGGCTCGGGCGCGATATCTATGCGCTCGGCACCGGTGAAAGAGCGGCCATCATGTCTGCCGTCAACGTCGTCGCAACGCGAACCATCATCTTTGCGATCTCGGCCGGTTGCGCGGCCGTTGCAGGCCTCTTCCTGATCTCGATCACGACCTTCAGCTCGCCGACACTCGCCGGCAATCTGCTCCTGCTGTCGATCGTGGGTGTGGTGCTTGGCGGTACCGCCATTTCAGGTGGCGTGGGTGGCCTCTTTCCTGCCGTCGTCGGCGGTTTGATCACCGCTTGGCTGCGCATCGTGACCGTCATCATCGGCGTCCAGCCGACGGCACAGAATATCGTCTTCGGCCTGACGGCGCTTGTTGCGGTCGCCCTGACTACAGACCGCAGTAAGCTCGGCATCATCAAGTAAACTAGGCGGCTGAGCGGCCGGCGCAGCCAACTGCAAACGTGCACTGGCGGCGGCTCGAAGGGGCTGCCGCTTAGGTATGTCGGTCAGACGACGCTCTGCCTTGGCCAGGTCTTGTGAGTGGATTTGAGGCTGGCTTCGATCTGCGCGGCAGCATGCTCAAGAGCCCGCCTCGGCGATTTGTTGCCGAGCAGCGCATCGTGGATCTCTTCGCCGAGAACCTTCTCGATCGTCGTGTATTGCGGGATCTTCGGCCGCTGCCAGGTGTGCAGCAGGTTCTTCTTTGCCAACTGATCCACGAAACGGACGATCGGCGAGCTGGCCGCAGCTTCCGGATCGGCGCTAACGGAAAAGCGCGGCGCGACCGGGAATCCGTTCTTCACGTGCGCTTTCATTGCTTCTCGCGACGCCATCCAGGCGATCGCATCTGCCGCAAGCTCGACGCGCTCTTCCGGCAGATTGGTCGGAATGCAGAAGACGAAGCCGCCGATCGGCGAAGCGCGCGTGCCGCCGGGGCCGTAGGGTTGCGGAAGATATTCGACGCGACGCTTCACGACGGATTGGACGTCATATTCGAAGCGGGCGGCGCGCATGGTCCAGAAATAGCCGAGGCTCGACTTGCCCTTCAGAAAGATTTCTAGGGTTTTGTCCCAGGCCAGCTCGAGAATCTTCGGCGGCGAGATTTCCATCAGCCGGCGCATGTAGTCGAGAGCCGCAAATCCGGCGTCGGACAGGATGGTGCAGCTCAATTCTTCCAGGTTGGCGCCATCGAGCGTGAAGCCGGAGCGGGTCTTGCGTAGCGAGATTGCCGGCTGCCCACAGGCGCCCATGAAGAACAGGAAGCTCGAGGCGATCGGCATGCCGCGCGCGCCGTCCCAGACCGCGCCGAACATGCCTTCGTCAGGTGAATGGAACTTGCGGCCCGCAGTGATGACGTCGTCGAAGGTCTTGGGAAAGGAGAGGCCGGCATCGGCAAACAGATCCTTTCGCGCGGCGAGAAGCTCGACGGTGCAATAGCCCGGAACGCCGTAGTCGCGGCCTTCCCAGGTCGCAGAGGACCAGATGGACGGATGAAAATCGAGCGGATTGATGCCTGTCTTCTGGATGTACTGATCGATCGGCCTGATGACGCCGCTTTCTGCAAACTCGCCGAGCCAGGGCATGTTGATAGCAATGACGTCGTAGTCGGAGAGCGACTTGGCGCCGTTTTCACGTGCCCGCAAATAGAGATCCGGGAGCGGCAGAAGGTCGAAATTCTTGCGGGAGGCGAGATTGTTGCGGAAGTCTGCCCACATGTTCCGCATCGCCGAGAAGTAATTGTCGTCGTTCAGCAGGAAGCGAAGCTCGATCTGCGACTCGGCGCGCTTCTGGACAAGCCGCATCGGCGGAATGATCTGCGAACCGAGAGGCGTGCCGCCGAAATAATATTCGTCTTCCTCCTCGCCGGCGCGAAGCCCCAAGGTCTGGGCGAGTAGCGATTTCGTCTTGCGCGCATAGACTTCGAAGGACCGAAGCAACCGCTCGCTCGGCTGCAGCGCAAAGCTTTTGCCCGTCGAGCCCTTGGCAACCTTGAGAATATAGCCGCCGTCGATGAGACGGTTGATCAACCGCATCGACGTTGCATAGGGTAGGCCGGATTCCTGGCCGAGCGTCGAGATCGAGACGGTCTGGCTCAATATATGCGATTTGATCAGGAAGGTGACGATCAGCCAGATCGCATCCTCGTCGGCCGCTTCGACAACCTCCCTGAATGGGCGGCGCGTTTTCTCGATGAAATCGATGACGCGCAGCATTTCATATTCGTTCACGTCGGCCTCCCAACCGTCGCGCTATCGACGATCAGATTAGCTGGCAATATTTCCTTTCGCCAGTCCGCTCAGATGGCTTTCAGGGTCTGAGACCCGGCGCTCTTTTCCCGTGTCATGCCCGCAAGCCGTTCGTATTGCTCGAAAAGGACGAAGAAGTCCTTCTCGGCAAGTCCTTCGGCAAATGCCGCCTCATATTGTTGCCGGATCATGGAGGCGAGGTACATGGGCACATGGTCGGATTTTGCCGCGCCGAGGATGAGATCGAAGTCCTTCATCATCTGCGAGACGGAGAATGCCGGATCGAAATTGCGATTGACCAGCAGATCCCGCTTGTAGGCGATCAAAGGCGAAGCGACCGCGCTTTCGCAGATGACGTTCAGCATGGTCTCGACCGAGAGATTGCCCTTCAGCCCGAGCGTCAGCGCTTCGCCGAGTAGAGCGGCTGTCGCTCCGACCAGGGCGTTGAGGACCAGCTTCAGATAACGTGCCTCTTCGCCGGCGCCGAGATAAAATTGCTTGGACGAGAAACTTGCAAGAATTGGCTCGATCCTGCGATAGGCCTCATCCGGCCCCGAGACCATGACGGACAGCATGCCGGACGATGCGGTGACGGTGCTTCCGGAAACGGGCGCACGCAGATAGGCCACACCCTTGCGGCCGAGCGCTTCGGCAACTTCGGCCGAGAGCTCGGGAGAAACGGTGCTCATTTCCACGAGAATTTGACCGGGCTTCAACAGCTCGACCAGACCGGATGGCGCCAATGTCAGCTGGCGCAGGACCGCGTCGTTCGGGATGGTGAGCATCACCACGTCAGCAGCTTCGACCAGATCTTCCAGTGCATGCGCCACGTTTGCGCCCTGGGCGACGACGGAGGCGCGGTTTTCGGGAAGTGGCTCGTAGACCGTCAGAGGAAATCCGTTTTCAAGGACACGTCTGCTCATCGGGGCGCCCATCTTTCCGATGCCGGCCCATCCCACTCTCAACGTCTCACTCATGCACAACCTTCCTTCCCTCGCGGCGTTTGCCGGCCAGAAATATCCAATGCCGTCATTTCATGGAGGAGCGCATAAGCTGAGCTGAATACTTTATTTCTTTCGGCGCAGGCGCCGCTTCCTCCCATTTGAAATCTTATCGTCTGAACCAGATCGATTGCTGCATTGAATATATCCATTTTGGATAATTATAGGTTTGTCGAAGCACAGGTTCATCCTCTAGCTTTCTTTTCGGATCGCACGGCGGTTCCTGTGGGAGGAATATAAGCCGTCAACAAACTATAGATGCTGCGGAGGCGGTGTGTTTCCGCAAGCGATATTTTGTTGCCAGCGGTCTAATCTGTATTTCGGAGGAGAATTTGAGATGAGATGTAAGGCGGAAAGCGTCATCGCATCTTTGACGCACCCATCATCCCGTATCGTAGATCGCTCGATCGCTGCGCTTAAAGCGCCGGCGAAACGGCGCGGCCCCTCACAATCTGCCGAATGAATTGCAGTGAATCGCTGCGCGGCCTGAAGCTGTGCGCCGGCACAAAAGTCTAGTTCAATACGAGAGAATGCCATGAGTGGGTTGGTCAATAATAAGGTTGTCATAGTCACTGGAGCAGCGCGCGGCATCGGCGCCGGCATTGCCTCTGATCTCGCCGAAAAGGGCGCCCATGTCGTCATCGCCGACCTGAATGCGGACGCAGCACGGCAGACCGCCTCGAAGATTTCGTCAGCTGGCGGCAGCGCCATTGCAGTTGCCGTAGACGTCTCCGATCGCAAGAGCGTCAAGGCGCTGATCGAGGAAACCGTCTCGCGCTTCGGCCATCTGGACGTCATGTTCAATAATGCCGGCATCAGCCAGACTTGCCCGTTTCTAGAAGTAACGGAAGAAGATTTCGACCGGATCATGAAGATCAACGGGCTCAGCGTCCTGATCGGAACCCAGGAAGCTGCAAAGCAGATGATCGCGCAGGGTCACGGCGGCAAGATCGTCAGTACCGCTTCGATCGCCGGCAAGCAGGGCTATCCGCTGTTTGCGCATTATTGCGCCTCGAAATTCGCGGTCGTCGCAATTACGCAGGCCGCGGCCCGCGCGCTCGCCGAGCACAAGATCACCGTGAACTGCTTCGCGCCCGGCGTCGTCAAGACAGAGCTGTGGGAACAGCTCGACCGAGAATTCATGGAACACGGACTGACCGAAAAGCCGGAACAGGCGCTCAACGAGTTCTCGCAATCGATCCTGCTGGGCCGTGTCTCGTTTCCGAAGGACATTGCGGGCGTTACCACATTCCTCGCATCCGATGCATCCGACTACATCACCGGCCAGACCGTCATGGTGGACGGTGGCATGGTGCTGACCTGAGAAGAACACGTTTGGCCTGCGACGGCGGCCAGACAGCACAGTAATCATGAAAGGCATGGCAATGAAGGCTGTACGATACTACTCCAAGAAAGACATCCGCGTCGAAGACGTGCCTGCGCCAAGCGGCCCACTCAGCGATGACATGGTGCTGATCGAGCCCTTGGTCTGCGGCATCTGCGGCACCGACTTGCACGAGTATATCGCAGGTCCGATCGTGACGCCGGCCACCCCCAATTCCTATTCTGGCGCCACCCTGCCGCAGATCCTCGGCCATGAATTTTCCGCCAGGGTCCTGGAAGTGGGCAAGAACGTCACGCACGTGTCCCCAGGTTCGCGCGTTTCCATCCAGCCGCTGATCTCGCCGCGCGATGATTATTATGGTCGCCGCGGCCTCTTCCATCTCAGCGAAAACATGGCGGTCGTGGGGCTCTCCTGGGATTGGGGCGGTATGGGCGAGCGCGCCGTTATCAATGGCTACAACGCCATTCCCGTGCCGGACACGGTCTCGGACGTTCAGGCAGCCATGATCGAGCCGGCCGCCGTCGCACTCTATGGCGTCGACCGCGGTGGCGTGACCAGCGGCAGCAGCGTCCTCGTCTCGGGCGTCGGCCCGATTGGCGCGCTTGTCCTGCTGGCGGCCAAGGCGGCCGGTGCGACGAAGATCTTCGTCTCCGAGCTCAATCCGAACCGTCGTGCCCTGGCGCAACAGCTCGTCCCGGAAGCGGTCGTCTTCGATCCGCGCGAAACGGATACGGACCAATTGTTCCGTGATCAGACCGAAGAGGGTGTGGGTGTCGATGTCGCGCTCGAATGTGTCGGGGCCGAGGCGTCGCTCAACCTTTGCGCCAAGGCCGTACGTCGCCGCGGTACCGTCGTGCAGGTGGGCTTGCATGTGAGGCCAGCCTCGGTCGACGCGATGCTCTGGGCGTTGAAGGATATCACCGTCGAGGCGACGTGGTGCTACCCCGTGCAGATCTGGCCCCGCATCGCCTCGATGATCGGCGCCGGCATCTTCCCGGTCGAAAAGGTCGTGACGGCGCAGATCGCACCAGAAGATGTGGTCGAAAAAGGCTTTGAGGCGCTGCTCGACCCCAAGGCCACCCACATGAAGATCCTCGTGAACATGAAGGCCTGATCATGAAGAATCCGATGGACCTCAGCGGGCGGAAATTTCTGATCACCGGCGCGGCCGGTGGTATCGGGAGCGCCACCTGCCGGTACCTAGCTTCGCTCGGAGCAATGATCGTTGCCGCCGATCGTGATGCCTCAGTGGAGAAGACCCGCGACGACATTCGCGCGGCGGGAGCAACGGCGGAAGCGGTCACTTTCAACGTCACCGACAAGAGTTCGGTCGAGGCCGCGGCAGCAAGGGTTGCCGAACGTTTTGGCCCTCTGGACGGTATTTTCGCCAATGCTGGCATGTCCTACGAGCGCACGGCGTTGGATCATAGCGAGGCGGACTGGCGCACCGTCATGTCCGTCAATCTCGATGGCGTCTTCTGGACGGTCCAGGCATTCGGCCGGCCTATGGTCGCGGCCGGGCGAGGGGCTATTGTGATGACGGCGTCGATTGCCAGCGTCAAAGCCGTTCGGCCGGAGCTCCATGTCGGCTACGACGTGTCGAAGGCCGGCGTCGCTCATATGTGCCGGGTTCTGGCGGCCGAATGGGCAAGATCTGGCGTGCGCGTCAATTCCGTCGGCCCGGGCTACACCGATACCGTCATGCTGGCGGAAGTCGGCCGCGCGCAGCCCGCCGTTATGCAGAAATGGCTCGACGACACGCCGATCAACCGGCTGATCAAACCCGAAGAGATTGCTTCCACGGTCGCGTTCCTGCTCTCCGATGCGGCGAGCGGCATTACCGGCCAATTGTTGATGGTCGATGGCGGCTACTCCATCGCTTGAATTCGAAAGGGATTATCCATGTTTTACGCTGTTCATTGCCTTGACCACGAGGGCGGAGTCGAAAAGCGGCTCGCAAATTACGATGCGCACAAGGCCTATCTTTCGACAGGCAAGACCAAGACGGTGATTTCCGGCCCGTTGCTGGCGGACGATAACGAAACCATGATCGGCTCGCTCTTCGTTTTCGAAGCCGACACAAAGGAAGAGGTCGTCGCTTTCAACAAGGCCGATCCATTCACCAAGGCCGGCGTGTGGAAGACCGTCAACATTCATCCCTTTAACAAGCGAGTGGACAATCGATGACCGTGGTCGAGAAAAACCCGGTCACCGCGGCCCTGGTCGGTCTCGGCTGGTGGGGCCGCAAGATGGCGAGCCTCGTCAATGCCGGCGGCGCGCAGATGCATTTCGTGCGCGCGGTCGATCCTAGCCCTGACGCCGCTGCCTTCGCAGCCGAGATGGGCCTGCAATATTCCCCTGACATGGATGAGGCGCTGGCCGATCCGACGATCGAAGCGGTCGTTCTTGCGACACCACATTCGCTTCATCGGGAGCAGATCGCGCGCGTCGTGGCCGCGGGCAAGCAAGTGTTTTGCGAAAAGCCGCTCGATCTGACACGCGCCGGCGCCGAAGTCTCGGTCGCGCTCTGCAAGAAGGCCGGGCTTGTGTTGGGCATGGGCCATGAGCGCCGCTTCGAGCCTCCGGTCGCTGAAATTCTGGAGGCAGCCAAGTCGGGAAAACTCGGCCGGCTGCTGCAGATCGAGGCGAATTTCAGCCATGACAAGTTTCTCGGCCTCGACCCGTCGAACTGGCGTCTGAAGGCGGACCAAGCGCCGGCTGGCGGCATGACGGCGACCGGGATCCATCTGACGGACCTTGCGGTGAAGCTGATGGGTCGCGCCACGGATGTCCGCGTCGTGTGCGAGAACCTGGCCTCCAGCATCCCGCAAGGCGACACGATGAGCGCGCATATCCGCTTTGCGGGTGGAGGCACGGCCTATGTCTCGGCAACACTTGCCACACCCTTCGTCTCCCGTTTCGCCGTCTTCGGCACGGATGGATGGATCGAAGTGCGCGACAAGGCTCATGTCGAGGCACCCGACGGCTGGGTCGTGACCGAGGGCTGGAAGAACCAGCCGATCGCGGTCCGTGAAGTGCCGCCCACTGAACCGGTTCGCGACAATTTGCGGGCCTTTGCCTGCGCTATTCGCGGTGAGGCCGATTATCCGATCACCGGCGAGGATATGATCAACAACATTGCATTGCTTGAAGCCATCGTGCGCTCCGCAAAGAGCGGCGCGCTGGAGAAGGTCTGAGGAGGAAGACATGAAAGCTCTGGTTTTCGAAGCTCCGGAAAAGCCCACCATCGTCGATATGGGCATGCCGGAGATGTCGCCGAACGAGGTCCTTGTTCACACGAAGGCGGTGGGCATCTGCCACTCCGACTATGAGCTGCTGGCGGGACGTTACATTATCCCGATCTCCTATCCCGTGACCCCCGGTCACGAATGGAGCGGTGAGATCGTCGAGGTGGGGCGGAATGTGACCGGCTTCAAGAAGGGCGATCGCGTCGTCGGCGAATGCGTCGTGCGCACGCCGGAGCGGCTGCACCATTTCGGCTTCTCCATGAGCGGAGCGGATCGCGAATTCTTTGCCGTCAATCCGGAATGGCTGCACAAGCTGCCTGACGCTGTCGACGACAAGAAGGCCGCGCTGATCGAGCCTTTCACCTGCGGCTTCTACGCGGTGCTGCGTTCGGGCGGCACGAATGCCAGCGAGACCGTCGTGGTCTCGGGCGGCGGCACGATCGGTCTGGTGTCCGCCGCGGCAGCCATCGGGATGGGGGCTCGCGTCATCGTCGTCGATCCCCTGGCCTCGCGTCGCGAGGTGGCGAAGCGTCTTGGCGCCGACGTGGCGATCGATCCAGCTGATGGCGGAGCCGCAGAAAAAATCCGCGAATTGACCGGAGGTCACGGCGCCGATCTCGCCATCGAGGCTTCGGGCCATGACGCATCGCTCGCCGCCGCATTCGACTACGCCCGCGAAGAGGGCCGCATGTCGATGGTGGGGATTAATATCGGCCGGAAGGTACCTGTCGTAATCGGCCAGATTCAGATGAAGAACCTGACCGTGCGGGGCTGCATCGGATCTCCCGGCGTCTGGCCGGCCGCCATTCGCTTCCTGGAGCGGACAGGCATCGACCTCTCTCCGATCCAGACGCACGACTACGCCCTGACCGACGCGGTCGATGCTTTCTCGTTCGGCCAGGATCCGACGAGGAGCATCAAGATCACACTGCTGAACGGATAGACCATGACCAAGCACGCACTTATCGTCGGCGCGACCGGGATTACCGGAAGCAATCTTGCCGAAAATCTCCTGGCCGAAGGTGGCTGGACGGTATCGGGCCTGTCGCGCTCGCAAAGCCCCATTGCTGGCGTCAAGACGCTGAGCTGTGATCTCGTCGATGGCACTTCGGTTCGGGCCGCATTGTCTGATGCGCGACCGAGCCATGTCTTCATCACGGCCTGGTCGCGCCAGGAGACCGAGGCGAAGAATTGCGAGGTCAACGGCGCGATCGTTCGCAATGTACTCGATGCCCTGAAGGGGCGTGGCGTCGAGCACGTGGCTCTGACGACGGGAGCGAAACATTACCTCGGACCGTTCGAATCCTACGCGAAGACGCAGCCCGAGACCCCTTTCCGCGAAGAGCAGGAGCGTCTTCCCGGCGAGAATTTCTACTATGTTCAGGAAGACGAAGTCTTTGCAGCTGCGGCGAGGGACGGCTTCACCTGGTCCATCCACCGCCCGCATACGCTGATCGGCTATGCCGTCGGAAACGCCATGAACATGGCGGCGACGCTTGCAGTCTATGCCTCGATCTGCCGGGAAACCGGCAGGCCCTTCGTCTTCCCCGGTTCGCCGGAGCAGTGGCAAGCCGCGACCGACGTCACCGACGCCCGGCTGTTGGCCAAGCACCTCAAATGGGCGGCGACGACGAAGGCAGCCGCCAACCTCGCGTTCAATGTCGTCAACGGTGAGGTGTTCCGCTGGAAGTGGCTCTGGCCGCGCATCGCCAATTACTTCGGCATCGAAGCCGCGCCCTATTCCGGCGCGCCGACGCCGCTCGAAGAGCAGATGGCGGGCGCGGAGCCGATCTGGAACGAAATGGTCAAGAAGTTCGATCTGCAGCCGAACGCGCTCTCGCGTGTCGCGTCCTTCTGGCATTCGGATGCCGATCTCGGTCGCCAGATCGAGACGTTCAACGACATGGGCCGCAGCCGCAAGCTGAGTTTTCTCGACTACCAGGATACGACAGGCTCGTTCATCGACGCATTCGAACGGCTGCGGGCCGATCGGATCATACCTTAATGTCAGGAGTGCAGCTTATGTCCGATCAAGCGAGCGGGAGCACGTCGCCCTCAGGCTTTTTCACCGAGGAGCATTCGGTTGCGACCGTCAACGCCCGAATGGGAAAGGATGTCGATCCGCGCCTCGCCGAAGTGATGGCTTGTCTCGTCAAGCATCTCCACAACTTCGCACGCGAGATCAGTCTCACCCAGGACGAATGGGACTTCGGTATCGATTTCCTGACGCGGACCGGGCAGATCTGCACGCAGGAACGGCAGGAGTTCATTCTTCTGTCCGATACGCTTGGCTTGTCGATGCTTGTCGATGCGATCAACAACAGGCGGCCGGCGGGCGCGACGGAGAATACGGTCTTCGGGCCGTTTCATGTGGAGGGTTGCGCCGTTCGCGAGATGGGCGACCAGATCTGCCTGGACGGCAAGGGCGAAAGCTGTCTCTTCATCGGACGTGTACTCGATCTCGATGGCAACCCCGTGGCGGACGCCAAGATCGACGTCTGGTCCGACAATGCGGAAGGCTATTACGACGTCCAGCAGCCCGATATCCAGCCGAAATGGAACAATCGAGGCGTCTTCGTGACCGGCGCGGACGGGCGCTACAGCTTCGTCGGCATCAAGCCCGTCTCCTATCCGATCCCCGATGACGGGCCGGTCGGAAAGATGCTCGCAAGCCTCGGCCGTCATCCCTACCGCCCGGCCCATATGCACTACATGGTTCGCGCCGACGGCTTTCAGAAGCTGGTGACGCATACCTTCGTCGGCGGCGATCCCTATCTGGAATCGGACACCGTCTTCGGCGTCAAGAAGACGCTTGTCGCACCGTTTACGAGGGTCGAGGGCGGCGAGACTCTCTGGCGCTCCGATTATGACTTCGTGCTCGCCCGTCCAGATCAGACGAGATAGGAGCGCAGAATTGGAAAACTTCGTCTACAACGGGAATCCCGGCCGCGTCATCTTCGGACACGGCACCGTCGCGCGCCTTCCAGAAGAGGCCGAACGGCTGAGGGCACGGCGCATTCTCGTGCTTTCCACGCCCGAGCAAGCCGGGCAGGCCGCCGATATCGCACGGCATATGGGATCAAGCGTCGTCGCGACCTATTCGAAGGCGCAGATGCATACGCCAGTGGAAGTGACGGCGGATGCCATGCGTGTTGTCGAAGAGCATGCCGTCGATGCTCTGCTCACCATCGGTGGCGGATCGACGACGGGGCTCGGCAAGGCGCTCGCCTTTCGCACCGATCTGCCGCAGATCGTCGTACCGACCACCTATGCAGGTTCCGAAGCCACGCCGATCCTCGGCGAGACCGAGGGAGGGCGCAAGGTCACGAAATCCGATCCGCGCATTCTTCCTGAGGTCATCGTCTACGACGTCGATTTGACGATGACGCTGCCCGTGTCTCTATCGGTGACCAGCGGCATCAATGCCGTCGCCCACGCGGTGGAGGCGCTCTACGCCAAGGAAGCCAATCCGATCATCTCGTTGATGGCGGAAGAGGGGGTCGGCGCCATCGCCCGCGCCTTGCCGCTTATCTATTCGAACCCCAAAGATGAGGTTGCTCGGGCGGACGCGCTTTACGGCGCCTGGCTCTGTGGCGTCTGCCTGGGCTCGGTCGGCATGGCGCTGCACCACAAGCTTTGCCACACGCTCGGCGGCATGTTCAACCTGCCGCATGCTCAGATGCACACGGCGGTGCTGCCACACGCGGTCGCCTATAACGCCGATGCGACGCCGCAGGCGATGGCGCGGCTGAGCAAGGCGCTTGGAGTCGCAGACGCGGCCGCCGGGCTTTTCGACCTCGCCAACGGGCTTGGCGCAGCAATGTCGTTGAAGGATCTCGGCATGCCTGACGACAGCGTCGAGGTCGCCGTTGAACAGGCGATGTCGAACGCCTACTGGAACCCCCGTGCGTTGGAAAAACGCGGGCTGACCGACCTGCTTGAACGTGCCTTCCGTGGAGAGCCTCCCAAGGCTGTATGAGGGATGTGGGGCGCTGCTGATCGAGCGGCGCCCCGGCGGGTTTTGATGGGAGACCACACGATCATCCGTAAGTCCAAAATGGATAAATCCGTTATTTTCTTTGTCTCTCATACGGGTACCATCGATAATGTGAGATCTGGATATCCGTGGTGAAACCGAGGACGGAAGGGCGATACGGCGGTGAGAAGGTAGACGTCATGCTTGCAGTTCGCGTGGCATTGTCCGACCCCGAGAGGGCAGCGCTTCGTCAGATCTACCTTGAGGATCACAAACGTTACCTGCGATCCGACCGGCTCAACATTGTCCAGTCCGGACCCATCGTGGACGAAGCCGGCAAGGGCGGAGGCGGAATTGTTGTTGCCGATGTCGGTTCGTTGGAGGAGATGCATCGCTTCAGCGCGGAGGACCCCTTTGTTCTCCATGGAGTCTATTCAAGCGTCGCCATCTACGAATGGCGGCCGACGATCGGAGGTCGCGGATAACGCGCCCGAAATGGCTGCATAGGCATATTTACGACTGATTTTCTGAGGAGGAGGGAAAATGAGAGCGGTAGGCACAATCACCTGGAATGAGATCCGTGACTGGCTGGCAGAAGCCGGAAGTATTTGTGGCGGGCTCCACATCGAATACTTGGAATCGCAAAATGCGCGGCACGATGCGTCATTTCGCGAGCGGGTTCATCAGCCCAAGCTGCCCCCAGAAGCCGACCCGGCGATAAGATGGGTCATCGGCGATCGGGAACTCTAAACCCGTCTCGAACCCTTTTCCTCACGTTCTAAAAACTGGTTGCGCGGGCCTTCTCGAGGGCCGGGGCACATCGGCGTGATACCTTGCGCGTGCCGGTGTTGGTCCGATGGTGGGTGCCGGGACCTCTAATGTGAAAGACAGATTTCGATGACGAACGTCACCTCAATCGCCTCGAATCAGCGTTCAAGGAAGACAATCTTGTCGATGCCGCTGGCACGAAGCTTCGTAACTGTCGTCTTTTCGACGCTCGTTCTCCTTCTCGTATGCGCGGTCTTTGCGCCTTCGAGCCTGTCCTGGGGCGCCCTTTCGGGAAGCCTGCCCTTTGCGGCAATCATCGCCATCGCCGGTCTCGGTCAGTTGCTCGTGGTGCAGCAGGGCGGCTTCGACCTTTCCCTTCCCGGTGCGGTGTCGCTTGCCGTCGTCATCGCAACCCACTTTCCGCAGCAGAACGATGCGTTGCTCTATCAGGCAGTCCTTCTGTCGATTGGCATTTCGCTCGTCGCTGGCTCCCTGAATGGGCTTCTCGTCAGCATCTTCAGGCTGAACGCGATCATCGCCACGATCGGCACCAACGCACTGCTTTACTCAGTTGTCTTTGCTACGTCGGGTGGCGTCCCCTCGATCACCACCAACCTTCTGGCCGAGATCTCAAGCGGCGAAAGTCTCGGCCTGCCAAACTCGGTCATCTTCGCGCTGGCGGGCATGACGCTCGTGAGCTTCGCACTCAAGAAGACGGTAGCGGGTCGACGGTTCGAGGCGATCGGTGCCAATCCTCTTGCCGCACGAGCTGCCGGACTGAACGTGCGTGTTCACCAGATGATGGCCTATGTCTATGCGCAGCTTCTCTATTGCGTGGCCGGCACACTGATTGCCGGCATCACCCGCGAGCCCACCGCCTTTCAGGGGGACAGCCTGCTGCTGCCCTCCGTCGCTGTCGTGGTTCTTGGCGGTACGTCGCTTCTCGGTGGACGAGGCTATCCGGTCTCGACGGTCATCGCGGCATTTTTCCTCAACCAATTGAGCCAATTCGCACTGACGGTAGGGGTGCCGTTTTCAGCTCAAACCATCATCCAGGCCTTGGCTCTGGGTTTTGGCATCGGTGTTTACTCGATCCGCTGGACGGTAAACCGCAAGACAACGACTGGGACAAGAAAAGTGGAGGACAAAACATGAAACATGCATCTCTCTCGAAATACTTGGCGCTTTCCGTTGTGGCCGCGATCACAGCACTCGCCACTACCGGTGTCGCCAAGGCCGACGCTCCATCCTGGTGTGGCCCGAAGAAGGCAACGCTCGGACTACTGGACGGCTATGGCGGCAACAGCTGGCGCCAGGTCACGACGGCCTCCGGCAAGCAGACCGTGGATCTTTGCCCCAGCATCACCAAGTACGAATATGCAGACGGTCAGGGCGATACGTTGAAATCGATCTCCGACATCAAGAGCATGGCGGCCAAGGGTCTTGATGCGCTTGTCGTCTTCGGCGATGCAGGCCCGGCCGTGCTTCCGGCCATCACCAGCGTCTTCAAATCCGGCAAGGTCGTCGTTCCCTATCGCGTCGCTGTTGGTGGCAAGGATGGCCAGAACTATTCGAAATTCGTCGGCGCATCCTTCGAAAACGATGGCGAAAGCTGGGGCAACTGGATCAAGAGCGTCCTGCCGAAAGGCGGAAACCTCCTCTTCCTCTCCGGGCCTGCCGGCAACAGCCAGGGCCTCGATGAACTCAAGGGCCTCAAGAAGGTTCTTGGCCCCGACTATGTCTTCGTCAATCAGGAGCCCTTCGCCGTCACCAACTGGGATCCGGCGCTGACGCAGAAGGTACTGACGGCGGAAATCGCCAAGAACCAGAAGATCGATGCGATCATCTCCGACTTCGGTCCCTCTCTCGTCGGTGCGCTGCCGCTCTTTGCCAAGCAGGGAAAGTCGATCCCGGCGCTAGCCACCTCTGACGGCAATTCGCTCGGGTGCTTCTGGCAGGACAACAAGGACAGCAATCCGGACTTCAAGCTCTTCACGGTCGCAACCGGCAACGACAATGTCAGGCTCGCCGTCGAATGGGCCGTCGCGCTTGCGACCGGCGGCACACCGCCGAGCGAGCAGGTTTTCAAGGCACCGGCCTTCGAGGATTCGGTATCCGGTAAGCCGAACGCGGTGCAGTGCCGCAAGGATTTGCCGGGCGCGATCTACCTGTCCTCCGAACTTTCTGCCGATGATCAGGCCAAGGCGGTCGGAAAGTAATCGCAAAACACCCAAGACCTGCCCGAGCATCGCTTCCGGGCAGGTTTTCCCTTCCAGCGGATGACAAGCTATGGCTGCAGCAGAAATCAATGCGAACGCGACACCTTTTTCGACCCGTTCCGACCAGACGATTTGCCTGACCGGAATCCACAAATACTTTGGGGGTATTGCTGCGCTTCGCGACGTGAGCGTCGAATTCCGGCCCGGCGAGGTCCATGCCATTCTCGGTGAGAATGGTGCAGGCAAGTCGACCTTGATGAACATCATCGCCGGCACACTCCAACCAAGTGAGGGCGAGATCAGCTTCGAGGGCGAACGTATCAGGCAGATGACGCCCGAGTTCGCGAGTTCCATCGGCATTGCCATCTGTTTCCAGCATCCCGCCATCCTCAACGACCTGTCGATCCTCGAAAATCTGAGCGTTGCCCTGCCGCCATCGGTGTTTTCCGGTCGGCCCATGAGGGAAGTCGCAAGGGAGATGCTCGACACTGTCGGGCTAGCCCTGCCGTTGCACATGCGCGCCGGCCAGATGACGGTGGCGCAGAAGCATTTGCTCGAAATCGGCAAGGCGTTCGTAATGAAACCGAAGCTCCTCATCCTTGACGAGCCGACGGCCTCTCTCGACCAGGAGGCGACTGACATTCTCTTCGGACTGATCCGCAAGGCGATGAAGGCTGGCACCTCGGTGATCTACATCACCCACCGTCTGGCAGAGTTGCGCCAGATCGCCCAGCGCGTCACTGTCATGCGAGACGGACGCGTGCGCGGTTCGGCCCTTGTCGATGACACCAGCGATGCCGAGCTCGTCAATCTCATCGTCGGCCGCACGCTGGAGGCTGCCTTTCCGCCAAAATCGAAGCGGGTCGGCGGGGAGGCCAGTCTGTCCGTTGCGGGTTTGAGCGGCCAGGGGTTTGCCAATGTAAGCTTTGATGTAGCGCGCGGCGAGATCATTGGCGTCGCCGGTGTCTCCGGCAACGGCCAGACAGAGTTGATGCGCACGCTTGCTGGTCTGCACACGGCAGAGGGGGCGGTCACGCTTCACGGGCAGGTTCTCAATCAACCGACGCTGTTGCGTCAATCTGCCTTCATGCCGTCTGACAGACATCTCGAAGGCGTGGCGAGTGGCTTGACGGTACGCGAGAACGCCACGTTCTCTGCGCTGGAGAAGTTCGCCGCAGGTGGCGTCATGAACAGCAGGAGAGAGCACGAAAAAGTCACCGCGATCTTCGGCGAGCTGGCGGTCAAAGCTCCCGGTCTCGAAGCGCCGATCATGTCCTTGTCCGGCGGCAATCAGCAAAAGGTAGTAATGTCGCGCGCCCTCCTGTCAGAGCCTGGCATCGTCATTGCGGACGAGCCCACGCAGGGCGTGGACGTCGGAGCGCGCTTCGAGATCTATCGAATCCTGCGTGACGTCTCGGAGGCGGGAACACCTGTTGTCGTCAACTCATCCGATGCGGTCGAGCTCGAGGGGCTGTGCGACAAAGTCATCGTTATGTCGCGCGGTCACGTCGTCGAAACGTTGACCGGTGATGATGTCACCGAAGAACGTATTGTCGCAGCGGTAGTCAAGGCCGTCACTCACGATGTCGAAAGCGGTTGGAGAGGGACCGCGGCAAGGGGGCTGCGGCATTTCCTGCAGTCGGATATTGCGCCCGTCGCGCCGTTGGCGCTTGTGACCATTCTTCTTGGGCTTTTCGTCAACGGCCAGAACGACAACTTTCTGTCGATCTACAACATCTACAACATCCTCCTGCTGTCGACCGCGCTGGGCTTCATCGCCCTTGGACAGACGATCGCGCTGCTCATGGGCGGCATCGACCTGTCCGTCGGCCCGCTTGCCGGTTTTCTCGTCGTCGTCGCCTCGTTCTTCGTCACCGAGGACATGTCGAACGGTATGATGTTGATCGGATTTCTGCTCATGCTGACCGGTGCGTTCGTCACGGGCGCCGTCAATGGCGTTTTGATCCGATACGCGAACTTCACGCCGATTGCGGCAACACTTGCCATGTATATTGCGATACAGGGTTTCAGCTTTCTGCTGCGCGAAAATCCGGACGGCTATATCAGCTCGGCCGTCACAGATTGGGTCAACCGGCAATGGGGGCCGCTTCCCGTCGCCTTCCTCATCCTCGTCGTCGTGACGCTGATCGGTGAATACGCCCTGCGTCGATCGAGACTTGGCTGGCGCTTGCGGGCGGTCGGTTCAAACGAGGAATCGGCGCGCAGAATGGGTATTCGTATCGATCTGACCTATATCAGCGGCTATATTGCTTGCTCCCTGATGACAGCCTTCGGCGCGGTCATGCTGATGACACAGATCGGCGTCGGTGATCCGCGCCAGGGCGTCAACTATACATTGTCCAGCATCACGGCGGTCGTACTCGGTGGCACGAGCCTAACGGGTGGTCGCGGCACATTTATCGGAACGGTCCTCGGTGCCGTCCTGCTGACGGAAGTGCTGAGCGCGGTGACCTTCCTTAGCCTCACGCAGACCTATCAATATCTGTTCCAAGGCATCCTGATCGTCGTCGCGGCGCTGATCTATTCAGCTTCCCGCAGGCGGGCAGCACACTAGCTGCGACAATCCTTTCCGCGACGCCAATGGCAAGCCGCGGTTTCAATCTACTCACGCACACCCGGCATTTCGGGCGAGTCAACAATTTGGATGAGGTCATCACATGACGGGCAAGATCTACGGCATGCATCACATCGGCATCACGGTGCCGGATATTGAAGAGGGTATTGCTTTCTTCCAGGCGGTTTTTGGTGCGATCGAGGTCTTTCGGACAGGACCTTTCGATGTTGATCAGGATTTCATGGCAAACAAGCTGGGTGCGTCGGCGCACTCGACCATTCGTGATCTGGTTTTCCTGCGTTGCGGCGAGGGGACGAGTGTCGAGCTGTTCGAGTATAGCGGCGAGGAAGACAGCCGGCCGAGGCGATCTTCCGAGGTCGGCGGCATGCATCTATGCTTCGAAGTCGATGATGTTCATGCCTGCGCGGAGCGTTTGAGCGCAGCGGGCGTCGAGATGCTTGACGGACCCAATCGCGTGGAGGCCGGTCCGCTGGCTGGCTTTAACTGGATCTACTTCCGCGCGCCCTGGGGTCTGATTTTGGAAGTCGCCAGTTTCGACAAGCTTGGCTATGAAGACAATTCGCCGCATCGGCTGTGGAGAGCAGGACAAACCAAGCCGTAATAACCGCTCACCAGCGTCTTTCCCGACGAATTGCCACAGACTCGTTGTTGCTCAATCGCGTCCCTATGATTTCCATGCCCGCGAGGTCGGCGACTACTGTCAGCTTTTGGCACCGTAAAGTTAATTGGCGGGACGGCAGATTGCGCCGCGCGCTACTTTTGTTGGTCATGCCCGGGCGATTGTCGCCCAGATGTTCATCGCCTCGGCGCGCAGTTCGCGATGATGGTTGGAAGAGATGGCGTGGCGTGGGATGTGGAACAGGTTGGCAATCGGATCATGAATAGAGACGAAGCGTTGCAGATGTCGTCTCGACTTGAAGCGCTTCATGATCCGTTCTCGTCGCCGGATTGGCTGATGGGAATTCTCCGCCCGATTGTTCAGTCCCTTGTGCGATCGATGCTCGACACCCGGCATGTTCTCTCGCTTTGCTGCGTCGTAGGAGCGCAGCTTGTCGGTGATTATCACACGCGGCGCACGGCCTTGACCCTTCAAGAGCTTACGGATCAGGCGTTTGGCCGCCTTGGCGTTGCGGCGGCTTTGCACCAGAACATCGAGAACGAAACCGTCCTGATCGACGGCGCGCCAGAGCCAGTGCTTCTTGCCGCGGATTGAAACAACAGCCTCATCGAGATGCCATTTGTCGCCAAGCCGGCCGGATGCGCGGCGGCGGATGTCGTTTGCAAAGGCCCGCCCAAATTTCTCGGCCCATGACCGAACCGTCTGATGGGAGACGATAATCCCACGTGCAGCCAGAAGGTCCTCGACCGTCCGTAGGCTCAGAGGAAAGCGGAAATAAAGCCAGACCGCATGAGCGATGATCTCGGCAGGAAAGCGATGGCGGCGGTAAAGCGGGTCATGGTCTGACATGGCCCGTAGTCTCACATCAAAGTCCAACTTCCGTTAACTTGACGATGCCCTGGGTTGGCCCGGTCCCGCATGCGCGTGCGAACTGAGTGGGAGAGCAGCCGACTGTCCTTGTGAAAGCCGAGCTGAAGGCGCTCGACGAGCCGAATCCTACGGAAAATGCGATCTGCGCAACCGTCTTCGTACCATTCTGGAGTTCGTCCTTCGCCAATGCGATGCGCCATCGCAGCAAGTACTCGATCGGCCCCACTCCGAAAACGCGCCTGAATCTTGTGGCGAAACCCGCTCGTGATACGCCGCAGAGTTTTGCCAGTTCGGCGACAGTCCAATTGCGTGCGACATCTCGGTGCATCGCGACGATGGCTCTTTCCGTATATCGATCGGCAAGTCCGGCCAGGAGCCCTTTCTTTTCCGCAGTTATGCTGGCAAAGCCGCTCCGGAGGATTTCGACAAGGATCAGCTCGACCAGCCGTACGATCACGAATTCGCTTGCCGGTCCAGGCGAGCGGGCTTCCGCTTCGTTCATAGCAAGTAGGGCTCGGATCCGCCCGACCGACGGGTCGGAAGCCGAGACTCCTACAGTCTGCGGAAGCAGCTCCTCAAGGAGATCGTGGTTCGCTGTAGAAACGATGAATTTTCCAGCATGAAGCGTCGTCTGTCGATCGTCGCCGAAGCCGAGCCGAAGTCGCCTGCTCTTTGAGGAAGTGACGGCAGTCTCGCTATCGATAGCAATTGCGGAGGTGCTCGAGGCGAGCCTAAAGGGCGTCGACGCCCGGATCAGGAGAAAATCTCCCTGCCTGAGCAGGAGCGGTTGATGATCGGGCCGAATAACGAGGCATTGCCCCTGTTCCACCCAACTGAAGAGAAGGTCGTTGCGCTCGCGGAATCCCAGAGCCCATTCTCCCGACGCTTCCACACCGGCGAAGAGCACAGCTCGCGGACGAAGAATTTGCATGATGTCAAGCAATACATCTGCCAAATTTAGACTTTCGATAATCAACGATAGATCTTCAATTATCGATAGTACATGCGATCGGACCTAAATCCAAGTAGCCTGATTGTCATGGCGGCTATTGCTACTTTGGAAGGATTTTAAAGTGAGCCCTGAAACGTTGAAAAATAACTGGAAGGCATATCTTGCGGCCTATGGGGCTATCGACCCCGACGAACGGGAACGGTTGCTCCAGCAAAGTGTCGCTGACGATATCGTCTTCACAAATCCCGGAGGTCAGGGCGAGCGCCGCACTGGCCTCATCGCTCATATCCAAGACTTCCAGAAAAAGATGCCGGGCACTTATTTCGAGACGGAGAGGATTTTCATCCATCACGGCGAGTTGTTGACGATTTGGACCATGCATAAGCCGGACGGTATGAAGGTAGCGACTGGATACAACTTTGTCAGGACGGATGGTGCAGGACGGTTCGTTTACATGGCTGGTTTCTTCGGTCAGCCAGCCTAGCATGCAAGGACCGCGGCTTCGGTGAGGTTCCGCAGGACTGTCGCGGAACCTCACTCCACCTGCGAAGGCTCCCTCCAGCCGGAGATGCGGATAGGTTGAGCATACAGCCCGGGACCTGTGATGACTCATCCATCTTGGCAACCTGCGGCTCAATCGACCCGAAACCAGCCGAGATGACTGAGTAACGTTGCGGTGCCGTTAAGGGCAGAAACTTGTCGCCACGGTCGGCAACGGCATTGGTGCACGGATCATTTAGCGATCGCGGTTTAGGCGGGCTGCAATCTCAATAGCCGGTTGCCGCCGCCATGCCTTTCAAACACAATTCTTCCCGCCGCCATCGTATAGGCAAGATGAAATTCAAGGTGACGAACTGGCCTGAATATGAGGCGGGGCTACGCGAACGCGGCAGCCTGACCCTATGGCTGACGCCGGAAGCGCTTGTTGGTTGGGCTGCGCCACGACGCAAGACCCGCGGCGGTCAGCCGCGCTATTCCGATCTCGCGATTGAGACCGCCTTGACGCTGGGCCTGGTGCTCGGTCTACGACTGCGCCAGGCCGAAGGCCTGCTGGGATCGCTGCTGCAATTGATGGGGCTGGCGCTCGCCGTCCCGGATCATACCACGCTCAGCCGACGGGCGCAGACGTGGCGATCGCCCAACAGCCGGTCTGATCGGCAGGGACCACCGAGCGGGCCGGTGCATGTTCTTGTCGACAGCAGCGGTCTTAAGATTTATGGCGCGGGTCAGTGGCTGGAGGAGAAACATGGCGCCAAAACCCGTCGCGGTTGGCGCAAGTTGCATCTGGCGCTGGATGCCGACAGTGGCGAGATCATCGCCCACACGATGACCGACCAGGATACGGGGATGCCTCGCAGGTGGGCCCACTTCTCGATCAGATCGACGGTCCAATCGGACGGTTCACCGCCGATGGCGCCTATGATGGAAAGCCCACCTACGACGCGATCATCGGCCACAGCGCCGATGCTGCCATCGTCATTCCGCCACGCGTCAACGCGGTCGAACCGAACGAAGATCAACCGCCCGGCCAAAGGGATCAGCATATCGCGGCAATCAGCCGAGACGGCCGGATGAAATGGCAAGCCTCCACCGGTTACGGCCGGCGCGCGTTGGTCGAGACCGCCATCAGCCGATACAAGTCCATCATCGGGCGGCGTCTGTGGGCTCGATCGTCTCACGCTCAGCAGACGGAAGCCGCCATCGGCTGCGCCATCCTCAACCGCATGCTTGGTTGTGCACGTCCAAAATCCGTTCCCCGCTCGTCAAAGGTAGCGTAGCCCACGTCATCTAAGATCGAGATCCGCGATGCTTCGGATCCGTGCACCAACGCTCCGCTACGGTGGAGACTATGCGCGTGTGGGAAACACCGGCGTGTACCACAACAACTGGACTGGGAATACCTACGCTTGGCATAACGGCAACTACTGGCATGCTCCCGTCTACCATGGTGTATGGTACGCGGGCGCGCCGGTGGCGGCTGGCGTGGCCGCCGTCGCCGTAGGGGCCGCGGTCGCACATCCCTACTGGTACAACGGGTATCGGTGCGGATACTATCCTTATCCACCTTGCGAGTAGCAGCGATCGACAGCGCCGTCCTGCTGATAAGGCGGCGTCCGGGAGGCGGCGGACGGTTACTGCCGACGTGGCTTGGCCGTTCCAAGAAAGGAGATCAGCAACGCCGTTCGGAATTCTCTCCTGCCTCATCATTACCGGGGGCGTGCTCTGCTTTGGAGCGGCGTTCGCCTAGGAGGCGGACGTCAAGCCTCATGCTCCGCTTCAGAAAACGATCGGCACCGTGAGGCCGACCGGGCCGGTTCCGTCGCTGGCGGTCATCAATGCCGCCGGCGCGACGCTGGAAAACGGCAAACTCACTCTGAAAGGCGTTTCTGCGAATTCGATCGTCGTTGCCGACCGCCCAGTGCGGGCCGCAGGCCATGTAACGACCGAGCAGTTCATCATGCAGTGGGAGTAGTGCGACCTGCTGGCTTCGCGTAGTTTAGCGTGGTCGGGTCGAGTTGTTATCGCTTCCTTCGTTGAAGTTCTGACAGAGGTAGTGAGCTCGGCCTATGCGGGTAGCAATCCAAAATCTATTGCGTCTTCACCAATGGAATGTCGTAGCGCATTGGATCGTACAGAAGGGCCTTGGCCACAGCTTAGCTTCGACAACGATAGGTTTTGGCGCAAAGCGGCTCAACTTTGATTGCCCAAGGTGTTTGTGGACGTTGTAGCTGAAATTGGCCCATGATGGATTGGACCGAGACTTTAGGGATTTCACAACCAACGTAAGTAGGCCGGTGGTGCGTGTGCAGGATTTGTATTTTCGAGTGTAGGGGCTCGCGACGCTGACGAACAGTCTCCATCTGTCAAGCGAATCGAAGAATTGACCCCCTCGTCGAATTGAGGAACTGACCCCCTTCATTGGTTTGCGGTTTCGTTGGTTTCAAGCGCCGCTCCGGCC
>NZ_JARFYN010000055.1 GCF_030272695.1 Martinezella calliandrae | reverse complement strand
CGGTCACGAACTTCAGGTGAAAATTTGTTGGTCGTCTTGCTCATATCGGCTCCACTTTCTCACGAGTTGGAGCCTCCGGCAAACCCGGCGCGGTTCAATGACGCCAACAACATCGCTCTGAAGAGGTACCCGAAAATCGCAGTTCAGCGTGAACTTGCAGGCTTTTAAATCGGGCGATGATGCCCGCGCCACGATGCTGGTGACACATAGCAGTCCTGGAACGGAAGTTTGCATTCTGTCGACTTATAAATTAACGTTTTATCATAGTACTATTTAACATTTCGCCAAACACCTAATTAACGTTTTGCCAAATTTAAATTGACATTCTGTTAAACCTGCGATTAACACTCCGTCCAAACAACAAAGAGGCTATCATTCTGATTAATATTGCATTTTTGTCCTGTTCAGGAAATTGCCATGGTCGACATATTATATGAGCGACACATAAAGTCGGAGTTGGATCTTGCACTTGAAAGCGCGCGGATTGTCAACCTGATCGGCCCACGGCAAATCGGCAAGACGACCCTTGTGCGTGGTATGCTGGGAAACGGCCATTTCGTGTCGTTCGACGATGAAAATGTTCTTGCTGCGATTGAAGCCGACCCGCAAGGCCAGATGCAAATCTTAATCATGTCCGCGAACGGCGAGCCTATCATCATTGATGAAGTCCAGCGCTCAAAGAAGATTGCACTCACAATAAAGCGCGTTGTCGACGCGGATCGCAGAATGGGCCAATTCCTCCTGACTGGCTCCTCGAATGTTTTCGTTTCCGCAGATGTGCTCAATTCTCTTGCAGGCAGAGTTCAGACGCTCAAGATGCTGCCCCTAAGCTCGGCGGAGATCGACGATGCCGGTCCATGCTTGATACTGGACTGGGCAAAGGAGAGTGGTGAACTGAATGCGTTGCCTCCCTGCAGGAGCATATCGAAGATCGAGGTCATCGACCGCATCATTCGCGGCGGATATCCCGAAATCCGGCATTTATCGGAACGCTCTCGTCAACGCAGATACAGAGAGTACATCGACACCATCGTAGACCGGGATGTCGCGGACGTCATGAAAATAAGACTCCCGGATTCGATGCGCCGGTTGATAAATCAACTTGCCGTCAGAACCGGAAACGAACCGAACATGACCGATCTCGGCGACAAGGTCGGCCTGACAAGGCAGGTCGTAGGAGAATATGTAGATATCCTGGAACGTCTGTCGCTTGTCATCAGATTACCGGCCTGGACGTCCGGCGAGGCGGGCCGTGATATCAAGCAAGCAAAGTGCCACCTGATCGATACGGGAATCACTGCTGCCTTGCGTGGATTGGCGGCAGGCGATTTCGCGCTCGGGAAAGATCAGACCCCTTTAGGTGCACTTTTCAAAACCTACGTATTTACTGAGTTGCTGAAATGTATCTCCTTGCAGCGCGATGAATGGCGTCTCTACCACTGGCGAGACCGGAGAGGACGGGAAGTCGATGTCGTGGCGGAAAGCGGTAACCTCGTCGTGGGATTCGAAATGAAAGCCTCCTCGACCGTCACCCGTGCCGACTTCGATAACTTCGATGTCTTCAAGAGCGGCCCTGCTGCCAAATGGGACTTCTTAGGCTTGGTGATCTACACCGGGGATCAAGTCCTAGCATTTGGAGACAGGCAATTTGCGATACCGGTGTCGATCTTCAGTTCGTTCCCGAAGGCAACGACGCAATCATGAGCGAACTTGAATACTTTACCGAGTGGGCGCCGTTCATCGATAACGAAAGCCCTGAGAGATGGACGTGCCAAAGCGTCTCATCCTTCTAGTGTCCCGTCACCGAGATTCTGACTCGCCGGTGTCGGATAAGACTTGGCCATTTTTTGCACGCTTGATCGATTGAGAACATCCATCGGATTTGGGCACCGCTATCGGTTCGACGACGCTCCCATGCCTGAACCTCACTTTCGAGCAGGTTGCGGTTGCGGCGGTCAAGACATTGTCGGCGCATAACGCCGATCTCGATTTCGGCCATATTGAGCCAACGCGCGTGGCGGGGCGTGTAGTGGAATTCAAGACGTCGCAAAATCCGACGTGCCTCGACGGCTGGGAACGTCTGATAAATAGCAGAGGCCGTGTGGGTCGATAGGTACACGGACCCGGTCGGCACCGGGATAATGAATATCGACGAGGTCGCACATGCAGACCGCAAAGTCCTCGTTACGACCTATTGGCATCGACCATAACGAAGAGCTTGGCCGTGCCATTGCGCTTGTATTCAGAATCGTAACGGTATCGCTTCCCCGGTTTCTGGACGATAGGCACGCGCATTTCGCCGATAAGCCGGATCGGACTTTCGTCGAAGCAGACAACAGGGCGCTTAGGATCGTGTGGCTCAGCGTAGAGGTCGAGAAGATCCTCCATCCTGGCGATATATTCGCCATCTATCTTGGCGATGCACCACATTTTCCTCTGCCACGGCTTCAGGTCGTTGTCGTCCAGTCTGCGGCGGATGGTTTCGCATGAGATACTTTCATGTTCGACCACTTCCAGCAGCGCGTTGGCCAGAAGCGTCAACGTGCACCGGGTGCAGCCCTCGGGCGGATCCGAGCAAGCCAGAGCGACCAGTTGCACCTCGTCCTAGCCTCACTGATCATGCGTCCTGGATGTCTGCCGGTTGCGCCGATTGATAACTACGAAGGTCACCCGTTCGCTCGCTCTGCTTGCCGGGCGGCCGTTCCGCTTCGGTTAACTGCGGCACGCTTCGAAATAATCCTCGAGAACGAGATCAATCGCTGCGATCACGATCGCCTGCGCCTTCGGCGCCACTGAGCCTGAGCGGATGCGAGGATAAATCCTGGCAAGATGCTGGCTGATCAAGGTCTCCGGAATGACGGCATCGCCAAGCAAATCTAAGAGCTCATCGACCGCCGCTGTCAGCTGGTCGTGTGGCCAGTAGTAGCGGATCCGATCACTGTAGGAAAAGTGGCGCTGAAGATGCTGGTCAGCGGCACTCCCTTCATAATATTTTTCCCAATCCTTCGGCTGCTTCAGCATCAGGTCTTCAGCGACAGTTTGCAACGCCTGCTTGCGTGCCTGCGGATAAAGGAACGTCGCGATCTGGTCGAGCCCATAGAGCGCTTCGCGCAAAGCAAAGGTAAGACCCGGCCCGACCTTGAGGATCGCGTAGCCATCGGCGACCAGGCGGCGCAAGGCTTGGCGCGACTGGTAATCCGTCGAGTGTGCTTCGAAGACGATCCCGGGTATCCGGCCACGGCTTGCGCTGAGCCCCTCCGCGTTTTCTGGGACATAATCGATGACATTGTGATTGCCGAACTCGACGCCCGGCTGAACGACAAGACCTATGACCCGGTTGAAGGCTTCGCCGGCGCTGGCCGCCTCGAAAGCGCCGGCATGGATTTCGACGGTGCGGATTGCAGCGTCCGGTTTTGTCACCTCGAGAATTGAGAGTTCTTCCATCGCACCGCCTGGGATCGGCACCTCGGTTCCGATCACGTAAACGGGCCGACAAGCGTCCGTGCCCCTGACGGCGTCTTCGGCGGCGGCGGCGAGCCGAGCGGCGCGGGTAGCAGTGAGCTGGTCTGACAGGGCAATCGGCTCGCCCTGACACCCCATGCTTGTATCCAGGTGCAGTTTGGTAAATCCAGCCGCGGCGTAGGCCCTGACCATCTGCTCGGCCTTTTCCATGGCTTCGTCAGCGTCAAGTGACCGCCAGGGGTTGGGACCAAGATGGTCGCCGCCGAGGATGATACGATCCGTCGGGAAGCCTGTGCGAGCGGCCATCTCCTCAACGAAGCGGCGAAAGTCGCATGGCCGCATACCGGTGTAGCCGCCATCCTGATTGACCTGATTGCATGTCGCCTCGATCAGCAGCGGTGCGTCCGTCTTCAATGCGCGCAGCATCGCCGCCTGGATGACGAGCGGGTGGGCGGAGCAGATCGAGGGAATGCCCCTGAAGCCGGCTTCGCGCGCATTCCAATGCGCGATGTCCTGGAGCGGGTTCTGTTGAGCCATTCATTGTCCTCCGAGCGGATCACAGTAGATAAGATCGATATAAATCACCCATATGCGATATTACGATCACATTCAATCACTTTTTAGATTGACATTGATCGTTATCGGAAAGAAGGTAGCGATCAACCGGGAAGGAGGGCGCTCATGAAGGATGATCGGCTGTCTGCGATCAGGCAGCATCTTTACAGTCACGGATTTAGCCATATCCAGGCGATTGCCGATGCTGTCGGGGCGTCTTTGCCGACGGTCAGGCGCGATCTTCTTGCGCTTGAGGCAGAAGGGGTGATCGTGCGTACCCACGGCGGCGCACGCATTGCCGACACGGCAGGAACCGAAGTCGCCTTCGAATTGCGCGAGCAGAAGAATTTAGCCGCCAAGCGCGCGATCGCGGACGCCGCGTTCGAGGAGTTGGTGCCGAAGAGCACCGTCTTTCTCGATGCCGGCACGACTGTGCTGCAACTTGCTCGGCGCCTTAGGCTCGATCCAATTCCGCTGTCAATCTTCACCAATTGCGTCACCGTCGCACAGGTGTTGATGGATGTCAGCGATCTCCGCATCACGCTGATCGGCGGTCAGCTGCGTCCTGAAAACGCGTCCATGGTGGGGCCAATCGCTGAAAGCGCGTTGGGAAGGCTCTGGTTCGATCAGCTTTTTCTCGGCGCCGGCGCAATTGCCGACGATGCATGCCTCTATAGCCTCGACGAACACGAAGCGCGGATCAACGAACTGATGCTGGCGCGATCGGCGAAGAAGGCATTGCTTGTCGACTCCTCCAAGTTCGGACACCGGCTGACCTATCGCGTCGCCC
This sequence comes from Martinezella calliandrae, assembly GCF_030272695.1. Taxonomy (GTDB): domain Bacteria; phylum Pseudomonadota; class Alphaproteobacteria; order Rhizobiales; family Rhizobiaceae; genus Rhizobium; species Rhizobium calliandrae. The sequence continues at coordinate 39,969 of NZ_JARFYN010000055.1, read as the reverse complement.
CGATCAATAGTGAGTTGAAGCTGTTTACCGATCACAAGCTGCCGGTCGAATGGCGAGCGCGCATGAACAATCTCGGGTCCACAGTCATCGAAGCGTCCTATCGCGAAAGCGAACGCCGATGAGCTACGTCCTTGGCCTGGATAGCGGTGGCACCAAGACGCTGATCGCGCTTGCGCAAGAGACGGGTGCGGTGCTCGCCGTCAGTTCCGGCGCCAGTCTCGACCCGACAGCAAGTGACGAATGGCCGGCTCGGCTGGCCCGTCAAGTGGGGAGGCGACGCAGGGGCGTGAGGCGCCGGTCGCAGCCGCCTTCGGCCTGTCCTTCCATGACGAGATTGAAGATTTCACGCGCCGACAGAAGCAAGCAGCGGCAGCGCTGCTTCCAACGACGAAGGTCATCGTCGAAAACGACGTGCGCATTGCGTTCGACGGCGCCTTCGCGACAGGGGGCGGCGTCCTGGTCCTTGCCGGCACCGGCTCCATGGCCTGGGCAAGCCGCAACGGGCTGGGCGACCGTCATTACCGGATCGGCGGCTATGGCGATGCTTTCGGAGACGAAGGCAGTGCCTGCTGGATCGGCCGCGAGAGCCTGTCGATCGCAAGCCAGGCACTGGACGGTCGGCTAACCAACGCCGGCGAGTTTGCACAGGGGATCCTGGATGGACTTTCGATCACCTCCGACCGCCTGATCGATTGGGTCTATTGCCTCAACAATCAGCGCGCGGCGATCGCCGGTGTCGCAAAAATCACAGCCGCGCTCGCCGCGTCCGGGTGCTTGACTGCACAAGGTCTGCTGGAGCGCGCTTGCGATCATCTTGCTGCTCATGTGCTTGCGGCGGAGCGCCTGGTCTCGACACCCGACGGCGGGCGACAGCCATGGAGCTACGCCGGTGGCGTTTTTGCCAATCCGGTCATTCTAGATGGCGTCAGACGTCGGGTCGGAAGTGACGCGTGCGAGCCGGTTTTGCCGCCCGTCGGCGGCGCGGTTTTGCGCGCGGCGCAGCTTGCCGGCTGGAGGACCGATGCGGCCTTCATCAGCCAGCTCAAGAGATCACTGCAACAGGTTCTTCAATCAACAATGCAATGAAAGGGGAATACAAATGAAGAGATATCTAACCGTACTGATGGCGAGTGCCGCGCTTTTGCAGTTCGCCGTTCCCGTGGGCGCGATGGCCGAAGACGCCAAGCCTCTTGCCGGCCAGCACCTTACGGTCCTTCTTCCGCCGTGGGGCACGCTCCCGAAGGAGATGACGGACGGCTTCACGGCCAAGACCGGCATCGTCCTCAACGCGCAGACGCTCGGCTGGGATGACATCCATACCAAGATCGTGACCTCGACTGTCGCCAACGCGGCACCGGGCGACGCGACGGAGGTCGACTGGTCCTGGGTCGGTCAGTTCGGCGCTTCCAAGTGGTACCAGCCGCTCGACGGAGCAGTCGACGCCAGCGCGGTGGCAGATGCGCCGACCGCGAAGATTTTTACCTATGACGGCAAATTGCTGGCGGTCCCTTACAGCAACGACTTTCGCGTCCTGATCTACAACAAGGCGCAGCTTTCCAAGGCCGGCATCAATACCGCGCCGACGACGCCGGATGAACTGCTGAAAGACGCCAAGGCCATCAAGGACGCCAAGATCGCCGATTATCCGATCGGTCTGCCGCTATCGGCGACCGAAGGCACGTCGACGGCATGGTATCTTCTTACTAAGGCATTCGGAGGCGATCTCTTCGACAAGGATTTCAAACCGCTTTTCGTGGATCCCAACTCGGCCGGCTACAAGGCGCTCAGCTTTGAGATCCAGGCAGTGAAAGACGGCCTGATCGATCCGTCGATGACGGGCCTCAAGGACGTCGAAGTTCAGGAGCTCTTCAAGAGCGGAAAAATCAGCTTCGACGTTGCCGGATGGGCTGGCAACCTGTCGGTCTATGCGGACCCGTCGAAGTCGCAGATCTCCAATGACGTCGCCGCAGCGCTGATGCCGTCGACGACGGGCTCCACGCGCACGATCGGTCTGCCCGAAGCGATCGGCATCCCGGCAGCCGCCGGAAACGCCAAGGCTGCCGCCGCCTTCATCAACTTCATGTTGGAGCCCGAAACGGAAATTGCCGGCTACAAGGCGCTCGGCAACATGCCGCCGCGTCTCAGTGTCCTGAAGGCGCTGAACGAGCAGGGCGCGCTCAAGGACGGCGACGTCCTGCTCAAGCAGGCTGCAACCGTCGAGCCTGTCTTTGCGCAGGGCACGCCTGGCTGGTATCCGGAATTCTCCTCCGCTGTCGCGGCCGCCATCAATCAGGCTGCCAAGGGCCAGTTGACCGTCGACCAGGCAATCCAGCAGATCGCCGCGGCAGCCCAGTCGGCGTCCCAGGACTGAGCCGGCGGAGCTAAGGTTATGATCGCGTCGTCGTCACAACAAGGATCTCGCCGCCGTCGCGGCGAGGTCGAACTGGGGCTGGCCTTCGTCATTCCCGTGATCGTCATCATGGGAGGTTTGGTGGTCGTGCCGCTGTTGTCGACGATGATCGACAGCGTCTATCGGATCAACCCGATGCATCCGGGCACCCCTTTTGTCGGTCTTGGCAATTATGTCGACCTGTTTCGGGATCCGGCGGTGCGTCAGTCCTGGATCAACACATTCTACTACGTGGTAATGGCCGTTATTCTGGAAACGCTTGGAGGGCTTGGCACTGCACTTTTGCTGAACAGGATCAGCTATGGGCGCCGATGGCTTCTGGCTGCAGTCGTTTTGCCATGGTGTCTACCGCCCGTCGTCAATGCCGTCGTCTGGCTATGGATCTACAATCCGAGCTATGGCCTGCTGAACGGCATCTTGCAATCGGTTGGACTGATCTCCGCTCCGGTGGTGTTCTTCAACAATCGATACGTGGCGCTCTTCCTCGTGACGATCGTCCATGTCTGGCGCATGATGCCGCTGACGGCGGTGATCCTGCTTGCCGCCCTCCAGAGCATCCCGGAGGACCTCTACCAGGCCGCCAAGCTCGACGGCGCCGGCGCCTTCAAATGTTTTCGGCTCATCACGATGCCGCTGATCGCCAGCGGCCTCGCAATCGCGCTCAGCCAGTCGACCGTTTTCGCCTTCAACCTATTCGACGAAGCGTGGATATTGAGTGGCGCAAGCCTCGATACGCGTACCGTGATCATCCAGACCTACATGTTCGCGTTCCAGAACATGAAGTTCTCGCTGGGCATGGCGTTGTCGCTGCTTGCCATGCTCGCCTCGCTCCTGATCTCGCTTGTCTATGTCCTGAAAGTCTACCGCGAAACGAGGTTCGACTGATGCTGTCCCGCAACACGAAGCGCATTGGCGGAAAAATCGGTCTGACGCTCGCTGTCGTCCTTCTTCTCATCTGGTCGCTGGGTCCGATCTACTGGTCCATCGTCACCAGCTTGACGCCGCCGACCGATCTCGTTTCGGCCAAGCCGCAAGTCTGGCCTGCCCACCTGACCTTCGAGCATTATGCAAAGCTTGTGGGCAGCTCCAGCGTTTCGCAGGGCAATGAGGTGCAATCCGTCTGGCCGCAATTTTCGCAAGCCCTGATCAACAGCGTGATTACATCGGTGGGAGCGACGATCCTCACGGTCGTGATTGCGGCCTTCAGCGCATATGCATTTGTGCGCCTTCGATTTCCGGGCCGCGATGCGATCTTCGTCGTGGTCGTTGCCACTCTCGCGATCCCTGCCTACACGGTGATGATCCCGCTCTATCGGATCATGATCGCGATCAAGCTGGTCGACACCTATCTCGGTGTCACCCTGATCTATGTTTCCGCCTTTCTGCCCTTGGCATTGTGGCTGATGCGCAGCGTGTATCAGGCCATGCCTTTATCGCTCGAGGAGGCGGCCTGGCTCGACGGTGCCGGCAAGGTCTACACGCTCGTTCGTATCGTCATGCCGCTCGCCGCTCCCGGCCTGATCGCCGCGGCCATCATTACCTTCCTCAATGCATGGGGCCAGTTCCTGGTGCCTCTGGTGTTTTCGCCGACGCTGGCAACCAAGCCGCTGACGGTGCTGATCCCAGAATTCGTGAGCCGCAATTACGTAGACTACGGCCTCATCAACGCGGCAGGCATCGTCGCGATCATACCACCGGTCCTCGTGGTCCTGTTTCTCAACCGCTTTCTGGTCAGCGGCCTCATGGCGGGCGCGACCAAGTAATCCTCCACTCACACAGCAAGGAATACCGCAATGAATGTAACCGAACGCGTCATCAAGGAACAATTCCCTTTGTGGCAAGGGGCGCTCGAAGCCGGCATACCGGCGATTGACGCGCAGCGTGTTGTCGTCGTCGGTTGTGGCACATCCTATTATCTCGCCCAGACGATCGCCTCGGCCTTCAATGTCAACGGTCGCAATGCCCTTGCCGTACCGGGTGGCGAGTGGGCGCGCCGCCCATCAAGCTATATCGCCGACCGCAAGGGCATTATTGTCGTTGCCCTGTCGCGCAGCGGCGAATCCACGGAAACGGTTCAGGCTGTCGAGGCTAGCCGGGCTGCCGGGCTCACGACGATCGCGATCACCTGTGAGAAGGATAGTTCTATCGCCCGCGCCGCTAACGAGACCGTCTATCTGCCAACGCATCCGCAGGAGGGTGTCGTGATGACATGCTCAGCCAGTCTGATGCTGATTGCCGGTCTGCGACTGGCAGGCGTCGCGCTGGACAACGCCATCGCCAAGGCGGCTGAGACCCCTCTATCGGTCCTCGACGATGTCGACGCCTCAGTCATCGCCGGCCGCCGACACTTTGTCTATCTCGGTGCGGGCGCTCTATACGGCATTGCCTCAGAGGGTGCTTTGAAGTTGCAGGAGATGAGCATCAGCTATGCGCAGACCTTTCATCCGATGGAATATCGGCACGGTCCGATCAGCTTGGTCGACGAAGGCTCGCTGGTGGTTCTGCTCTATAGCGAAGATTGGCTCGAAGAAGAGGCGAAGCTTGCCCGCGAAATCCAGGTCAAGGGCGGCAAGGTGATCGGCCTCGGCGGCCCCGGCGACATTTCGATACCGCTGGTTGGCAAGCAGTTGGCGCGTATCCCGGAAATCCTGCCGTCCCTGCAGATTTTCGGGGAGAGGATTGCTCAATCCAAGAAGATCGATACGACGACACCCCGCCACCTGACCAAGGTGGTCGTGCTGTCCTAGCACCTCAGGACCGCCAACGGCGGTCCTCCCTTTTCGCAAAACTGGAATATGCAATGGCAAACCTGGCGATATCCGGCCTGAAGAAGAAATACGGCAACGTCGAAGTCATTCACGGCCTCGACTTGAGGATCGAAGACGGTGAATTTGTTTCGCTGATCGGCGAGTCCGGTTGCGGTAAGTCAACCCTCTTGCGGATGATAGCTGGTCTGGAGGACATTACGGACGGTACCATCGCGCTCAACGGCTCGGTCATCAATGACGTCGAGCCGAAAGACCGCGACATGGCCATGGTCTTTCAGAACTACGCGCTTTACCCTCATCTGTCCGTGGCCGAGAACATGGGCTTTAGCTTGCGTCTGCGCAAAGTCGACAAGGCTGAGATACGCAAAGCGGTGAGTGACGTCGCCGAGATGCTAAACCTCACGCCTTATCTCGACCGCCTGCCGAAGGCGCTCTCGGGCGGCCAGCGTCAGCGCGTCGCCATGGGCCGGGCCATTGTGCGCCGGCCGAAGGTCTTCCTGTTCGACGAGCCGCTGTCGAACCTTGATGCCAAGCTGCGTGTGCAGATGCGCGTCGAGATCCGGGCATTGCAGCGCAGGCTTGCCACGACCTCAATTTACGTGACGCATGATCAGATGGAAGCCATGACGATGTCGGACCGCATAGTCATCCTCAACAAGGGCCGGATCGAACAGGTCGGTTCTCCGCTTGACCTATACGATCGACCCGCCAATCTCTTCGTGGCGACCTTCATCGGTTCCCCGTCGATGAACTTGCTGGATGGGACAATAGAACGGGAAGGTGGACGGTCCGTTGCCCGAATTGGCGCATCGCAGGTTCGCGTTTCCGAGGCGATCAATGTTACAGAAGGCCAGCCGGTTGTGGTCGGCATTCGCCCGGAGCATTGGCAGCTTGCCGAGGCAGGGAGCGACACCGGTCTTCCCTTTGACGTCGACGCGATCGAGCCAACAGGCGCCGAGACGCATGTCTATGGAAAAGTGAACGATCGACCGGTTGCCGTGGCATTGCGTGAGCGCTTGCAGGCAGGCGGCACAGAGCGATTGACCTTGACTGCAAGTCCGGACAAGGTCCATATTTTCCGAAAGTCGGATGGTGCCAGGCTGAGCTAGTGTTTTAAAAGGGAGGGTATCGGGTGTCGCGCCTAAGGCAGGCCCTCCGTTCGCATCGCCGATCAGATCAGGGAGCGCCACGTCGCCGACAATAGAGCGGTTCAGCCTTTCACAGAACAGCCTTGCCGCTATTCTCTTTGCTTTTACGCATTTCCGGACGCAAAACCGCTTCGCGCTTTTCCTAGAATTACTCAAATGATGAGAAAATACGGCCGAGCGCCTTCGAGAGCATGGCTTTAGGGCGGCCGCGCAGCCCAGCCTTCGCCATGACGCGCGTTCGCAGAAATATTTACTACCCAGTCCGCTTAAATTGAAATGCCCGCCGGTCGCCTCTAATGTTGTTACTAGATATTGTCGATATGGGTACTAGACAATTCAAATTCGGCGGACGTACTCTGATGGAGTCGCGTGGGCAAGGGCGGAGGACACTATCGTGGCGTCGACAAAGGCAACTGCCTCGATGCGGATGGCCTTTGCGTTGAATAGGGGGTGACGGATGCCATACGATTCAAAAATCTCTCGATCGCGTTGGCCATTGCCGTTTCGTCAGCAATCATGGGAGACCTGGATAGGTCTTGCCACCGTAGTAGCGTTGATTTGGATCATATGCGCAAATCTGCCTGACACATGGGCAATCGAACCGAGTGCCTCTCTAGCTTCTTCGAACAACAACGCAAATTGATGGGTTGGTATTGAGGAAGCAGCGGTTACCTTGAATAGCCGCTAGCCTTGGGAGACCCCTAGGGAGAGACGGTCGATGCGTTTGAATCTGGAGAAGCTAGACGCTGCTTGGCCGAGGCTGCGCCCGGCTGGACAAGCCATGCTCCAACGGCTGCGAGAGCGGCGCAAGCAAAGATCATCAGAACGGCCTTTCGCACATACCGCCGCCGCTCAACTTTCGAATTCTCATCATAGTCCATCATAATCTCCTTCGTCAGAACCCGCCTGACGAATGAAAGGCCATTTGAGTGGGAGCCTCGGCCTTTCTGCAAGTATCGTTCATTCATTTCGCGTCACTATATCAACTACACATGAACGCAATCCGAACGAACAGCTAGGTAAGGCGGCTGTCGACGACGCGAGCCATGCCATCCTCTGACGGGAAGGAGATCGACAAATCCTCGACTGCAAAGCAACGGTTCAGCCATGGCGCGCATCTAGAATATCGCGCAATCCGTCCGAGAGGACGTTGAAGCCAAAGGACGCAATCAGGATGGCAAAACCCGGCGCGGCAGGCGCCCACCATTGATCGGAGATCACCTGCGTGCCTTCTGAGACCATAGAATCTCATTCGGCGGTTGGTGGTCGAACGCCGAGACTGAGGAAACCGAGCCCGGCGGCCGCCAGGATGATGGCTGAAAGGTCGAGAGCCAGCCGGATGACGGCAGACGGCAGAAGCAGCGGCAGGACATGACCCCAGAGCGGCGAATTCCGCTTTGAGATTGTCGCATTGAGCCTAAGGTTCGACCGTCAACGCAATGTACATTCCCGCATTAAAGTGCCCCTGTTCGTTACAGAACAGCACGTATTTGCCGGGACTGAGGGTCAAGGTGGTATTGCGCGACTTGCCCGGATGCACATCACCGAGTTCTTTAAGACCCTTGAACTTGTCTTCATCGACACGAGCACCGCTTGCGTCAGTCGGAAAATCCGCTGGGGCAAGGTCTGTCTTGACGAGCAGAAGTTCGTGATCTTCGTCGGTCGACACATTCTTTACTTGGAACTGAACTTTGCCCGGTTTGACGTGATCGGTGCTTAATGTGACGCCCTGCGAACCATCTGGTTTGTTCCACAGCTCCGCCTTAACGACGGTCAGGCCGCTGGCGTAGACCGGAATCGCTAGGTTAAGGAAGAACGTAATAACAATGGGCGCAATTTGAGATGATCTGATCATAATATACCCCCATTCGAGCTCTGCGCACTAAGCGCCAAAACAATAAAAAGTATATCCGACCTATGAGGACGCGAATTGATTTGCGTCAAGATTCTGATCTGCAACATCATCTCGCGGTGATTGGCTTGCAAGCGTCAACAAGTCGATGCTGCCTATGACATATGCGGAATTTCAGAATTCGCGGAGGAACACCTTTCAGTCACTCAGCTTCCTTGCCTCCTCCTTGGAGGGACAAAGAAACTGTTGCTGCAAGCGCCATCAAGGCGCGCGAAACGTGCTAATCTGCGTCGAGATAGCGCTCGGTTAATCGCGCCCACATGGCGGCGCCGACAGTGAGGCTTTCGTCGGCGAAGTCATATTTGGCGCTGTGCAGGATCGCGGAATCGATGCCGTTGCCGAGCCGCAGGAAACTGCCGGGCCTGTGCTCCAGGTAATGGGAAAAGTCCTCGCTGCCAGGGATCAGGCCGCAGGTGGTGACCTTGTCAGCGCCGACGAGTTCTTCGGCAACCATGCGCGCGAATTCCGTTTCTTTCTCCGAGTTGACGACGACCGGATGGCCATGGGCATAGTCGATTTCGACGCTTGCGCCATAGCCTTCGGCCACCGAGACGGCCAGCTTGCGGATGCGAGCCTCGAGCTGCTCGCGCACCCTCGCATCGAAGGATCGGACGCTCAGCAGCATCCTCGCGCTTTCGGGAATGACGTTGGCCGCCTCACCGGAATGGATGGAGCCGACGGTCACGACCGCCGTCTGGGTCGGATCGATGCTGCGGGAGACGACGGATTGCAGCATGACAACAAGATTGCAGGCGACGACGACGGGATCGATGGTCAGATGCGGGCGCGACGCGTGGCCCCCTTTGCCGGTGATCGTGATCTCTACCGTATCGGCTGCCGCCATCAGTGGGCCGGAGCGCAATAGCCACGTGCCTTCCGGCGCGCCGGGATGATTGTGCAGGCCGAAAATGACATCAAAGGGGAAACGCTCGAACAGGCCGTCCTTGACCATCGCCTGCGCGCCGCTCATCGCGCCTGCCTCCTCGGCAGGCTGGAAAATGAGATTGACAGTCCCATTGAAGCGGCGCGTGCGTGCCAGATACTCGGCCGCACCCAACAACATGGTGGTATGCCCGTCATGACCGCAGGCATGCATCTTGCCGGGAACTCTGCTCGCGTAGGGGCGGCCGGTCTGTTCGCTTATCGGCAGGGCGTCCATGTCGGCGCGGATCGCGATGCTCTTCTTGCCGGCTCCAACCGTCAGACGGGCGACAACGCCATGGCCGCCGACATTGCGCGTCACATCATAGCCCCAGGCCTCCAGCTTCTCGGCCACGAATAGCGCAGTTTCCGCCTCTTCAAAAGAAAGCTCGGGATTGGCATGGAGATGCTGGCGGATGCTTGACAGTTCGGCCCTCATCGGTTCGAAGTCCGATAGGTGGGCGAAATCGTTATCGAGGGTCATGGCAATTCCAAAGGTTCTATAGAGTGTACGGGGCCGCAGATGATGATGCTGACGCGCTAGATGAAGCGCGACAGGAAGCTTCTGGTGCGGGGATGCTGCGGATTGCCGATCACATCCTCGGGCTTTCCTTGCTCAACGATCTTGCCACCGTCCATGAAGACAACGCGGTCGGCCGCCTCGCGGGCAAAGCCGATCTCGTGGGTGACAACGATCATCGTCAGGCCCTGCTTGGCAAGGTCGCGCATAGTGGCAAGCACCTCGCCGACGAGCTCCGGATCGAGCGCAGAGGTCGGTTCGTCGAAGAGCATGAGTTTCGGCTTGATCGCCAGCGCTCTGGCAATCGCCACGCGCTGCTGTTGGCCGCCGGAGAGCTGCCGGGGGTAGTTGTGAGCCTTGGCTGAAAGCCCGACGCGGTCGAGCAACGCCAGCGCATTCTCCGTCGCCTGCTTCCGGCTTTCGCCATGAATGCCGATCGGTGCTTCGATGACGTTCTGCAGCGCAGTCATATGTGGGTAGAGGTTGAACTGCTGGAATACCATTCCGATCTTGCGGCGCTGCAGTGCGATCGCATGGTTGGACAGTTTGACAAGTCGCCCCTTGTTTAACCGGTAGCCGATCTGCTCCCCATCCACCTCGATCGATCCGCGGTTGATCGATTCCAGATGATTGATGCAGCGCAGGAAGGTCGATTTTCCGGAGCCGGAAGGGCCGAGGATGACAACCACTTCGCCCGGTGCCACATCGAGGTCGATGCCTTTCAATACTTCGAGATTTTCGAAGGATTTGTGGACGTTACGCGCCTGTACCAGCGGCGGCATGTTGACGATTATGTTCACTGGCCCGCCTCCTGTGCCGGCACGAGCGCGGGCATGCTATCCTTTGCAGCCTTCGTTGCGCCGGATCGGCGGTCGGCCCGACTATAGTGGCGCTCGATGTAACTCTGGCCGATATTCAGCACCGAGGTGATCAGCAGGTACCAGACGACCGCGACAAGCAGCATCGGGATGACTTCGAAGGTGCGGTTGTAGATCGACTGCACGGAGTAGAGCAGATCGGCCATGGCGATGACGCTGACGAGCGAGGTAGCCTTGATCATGCTGATGAGCTGGTTGCCTGTCGGTGGAACAATCGAGCGCATGGCTTGAGGAATGATGATGCGGCGCAGCGCACGGATCCGCGTCATGCCGAAGGCTTCTGCTGTCTCGAACTGGCCCCTGTCTACCGAGAGCAAGCCGCCGCGAATGATTTCCGCCATGTAGGCCGCCTCATTGAGCGCCAGGCCAGCGATGGCCGCCGTCATCGGGCTGATGACCGAGTTCGTGTCCCAGCTGAGGAATGTCGGGCCGAAGGGGATGCCGATCGAAAGCGTCGGGAAAAGCGTCGAGAGATTGTACCAGAAGATCAGTTGCACCAGCAGCGGCGTGCCGCGGAAGAACCAAATGTAGAGCGAGGCAAGAGAGCTTGCGAGCGTATCCTTTGACAGCCGGGCGATCGCCAGCAACAGGCCGAGCGCGATGCCGAAGGCCATGGCAACAACGGTCAAACCGAGGGAGACATAGAGGCCGCTGATGACAACTGGATCGAAGAAATATTGAGCGACGACATGCCAGCCAAAGTTTTCGTTGCGCGCGACCGACCAGGCGCAATAGGCCGCGATCAATAGTGTTATGACCCAGGCCGCCATGCGGCCCTTCGGGAATGGAGTGTGGGCATTCGCCACATCCCGTTCTGGCGCCTCGCCATCTGGCGATGCGATGTTTCCGGCATTCCTGTTCATTTTGGCAACGTCCCGCCAAGATTGATACCCGGTTCCTTGATCATGTTGCTCTCAAGGCCCCATTTTTTCATGATGGCGGCATAGGTGCCATTGTCCATCAGAACCTTGACGACATCCTTCAGAATGGGACCGAGCGGTGAGCCTTTCGGCACCACGGCGCCCTGATAGAGATCTTCGAAGCCGTTCTTCTGGCCGACGCCGGTGAGCTCGAGCTGGCCGTTTGCCTGCGACACGAAATAGGTGAGCGGTGCTTGCGAAGAGAAGAAGGCGTCGGACCGCTTCGAGCGAACGGCGAGGATCGAGCTCGGCTGGTCGGTGAAGGACTGAACCTCGATCGCGGCCTTGCCGTCTGTCTTGCATTTCTCGGCCTGAACTTGAATCACCTTTTCAGCCGAGCCGCCGGCCATCACGGCAATGCGCTGGCCGCAAGCTGTGTCGAGCGAGGTGATGCTCTTCGGATTACCCTTCTGAACGGCGAAGACGACATATTCCTGCACCCAGTCTACGAAGTCATTGGCCTCCTCGCGACTCTTGAAATCTCCGATCGGACCGAAGGCAAACTGATAGCGGCCGGAATTAATGCCTGCGAGGATAGCCGGCAGGCCACTGACGCTTTCGTGCTCGATCTTTACACCCAGCACCTGGCCGATTGCGTCGGTCAGGTCGGCGCTGGCTCCGGTCAACTTGGTGCCGGTGACAATTTCATAGGGAGGAAACGAGCCGTTGTTGACGGAAATCATCTTGCCGGCGGTGCGGATGGCTTCCGGTAGCTTGGCCTGCAGACCGGCGTTGACCGAGAGTTTCGGCAGGCTCGCATCCTGCGCGAAGGCGGTGCCCGACATCATCAGGGCTGCCACAACAACGTAAGTCATTTTCTTCAGCGACATATTCATTCCCCTTTTTGATTTGCGCCTTTGAATTTTAGTAGCTGATCAGGCCGGGCTCGTCCGGCTGCCGTCGGTATCAAACGGAAAGAGTTCCTCCGGTTTGACAAGCCGCGGGAGGATGCCCTGCACATGCAGTTCGCTGGCGAAATCGGCAATCATCTTGCGATTGGCGACAAAGCCGCTCGCATCAAAGCCTTCGGGCAGCTCGGATGCCGATTTCAGTAGCTCGTCGAGCATGAAGGGCGTGGTGTCGGCATATTTTCGCCGCTTGCTGAGCCAGATGCGCTGCGATTGATCGATCAGGCTGCTCAGTTCGGCGATGACCCACGGATGCTCGGCGACGAATTCTTTTTTAAATCCGATCAGGTGCATGCCCGGTACATAACCCACGTCCGCAAAGTAGCGATGTTCGGCAGCGCGGAAATCTGACAGGACCTGGCGCAAGCCAGAACCGCCGGCAAAATAACCGTCCGGCATGAAAGGCGTAAAGATCGCGTCGAGCTGACCCTCTTTGAGCAGATCCACCATCGGCCGTTCGCCTGGTGCCGCCTCGATAAGGCCGGGACGGCCGAATCCGTCGAGACGGTCAACGATCGGATGCGCTTCGGTCAGGCGACCGGCATACCACATGGCATCCTCGACACCCACGCCCTCCCGACGGAGCGCCGCACGCGTCCAGGTGTTGCCGGAGTCACGCCAACCTGTGACGCCGATACGCTTGCCGGCGAGCTGAGCAAAGGTCGTGATGGGGCTCTCTTTTGTGGTGATGACGCAGCGATGGCGGAAACCGCGCATGATGAAGTTCGGTATGCCGACCACGCTGTCATCGCCGTCAATGCGTAGCTGCGTATAACGGCTGAAGGAGGTTTCCGCTGCATCGTAAGCGTCGCTCTTGCCAACATGGGAGATCAGTGTGCCGACCCGGTCCACCTTGATCTCGAGCTTCGGGGAAGAGACGTCTCCCAGGACCAATGGTGTCATGTAGTCCCAGTCACGGAGGGCAAGGCGAAGAGTAATGGGCATGAAATTCACTCGCGGAAAGACTTATTTTTCCATTGAGTAAATGTTCAAAATTTCTCGATCAAATGTTATTACGTTATTGAACATTAAAAATGGTGCGAAGAATGAGCGAAGATCGGGACGCGCAATGGTTTGCCGAAAAACTGAGCGATAGGACGATCCGCGGTATCGCGCTTGAAACGAGCGCGCTGATCCGCGCCGGCGCGCTGCCGGTCGGCACCAAGCTGCCGCCGATCCGCGACCTTGCCTTTGCGCTCAAAGTGAGCCCGGCGACCTTATCGGAAGCATGGAGCGAGCTCAGACGACAAAAGATCATCAGTGGGCGCGGCAGGAACGGCACATGGGTCAGCGGCGATCGTTTTGTCGCCAGGCCGGCGCGGCTTGCAAGCGTCGGTGATTATGGCAGCGACGCTTTGAACCTGACGGCGGCGGTTCCCGATGTGAAACTGCTGCCGAAGCTGGAAGCGGCGATGGCCTATGGAGCATCGGCAGACAATCTCAACAGTTACGAACGCAGCCGCATCCTGCCGGAGCTAGAGGAGCAGGTCAGGAAGACTTGGCCTTACGAGCCGGAGGCGTTCCTTGCGACCAACGGCGGCTACAATGCCGTCTACACCCTGATCAATGCCCTGGTCATGCCGGGTGCGGCGGTTGCGATCGAGGATCCGACCGGCATGCGCCTTCTGGATATTCTGGAAGATCGCGGTGCGCGCATCATTCCGGTGAAATGCGATGAGGAGGGACCACTGCCGTCCTCGCTGGAAGAGGCGCTGCGATATCGTCCGGTCGCATTTATCTTCCAGCCGCGCATACATTCCGTCACCGGCCAGAGGCTAAGCCCGGCGCGCATGTCGAGCATAGCCGACACCCTTCGGGACAAGGACACCTTGATCGTGGAAGACGATGGCATTGGCGATATCTCGACGGCGCCACGCCACTCGATGGGGCATCTCTTTCCCGACCGCGTCATCCATATTCTGTCTTACTCGAAGACACATGGGCCGGATCTCCGGTTGGCGGTGCTGTCGAGTTCGCGGGCGATCGTCGAGCAGATCCAGTCCTATCGTAGCTTCAGTGCCGGTTGGACGAGCCGAATTCTTCAAGCGGCGGCTGCCTGGTTGCTGCGCGATCCGGCAACGGCGGCGTGCCTCGATCATGCCAGGCAGACCTATCGTGAACGAAGGGCTGCTCTGATCGAAGCTCTGGGTGAGCGCGGCGTGGAAGCGTGGCACGGGGAGGGGTTGTGTGCCTGGGTACCGGTATCTTCAGAACCCTTCGCAATGGTAACGCTCGCGGCGCGAGGCATTGCGGTGCATCCCGGTGCGAAATTTTCGATCCTGCCCAGCAGCCATTTACGCGTTGCGACGGCCAATCTCTCTAAACGACTTGAGGAAGTTGCGGATGCGATCGCGCTCGCCAGCGTTGACAGTTGATGAGACTTGTCGGCTGTCGCTTGTCCCAACCAACGTTGATCATGGTCTGTACGCCTATTCACGAAGGCCGATGGAGATGATTTTCCAGAGTGATTGCTGGAAAGTGTCGGCTTAGCGGTTGATACTGATCGGAATTGTATTGCAGGGTATGACGGCCAAACACTCGACCCTTCCCGTCGCGGGCCCTTGCCACCGATTTTAAGGCAAGGACGCTGCCCATGCGGTGGGGCTCTGTGTTTGATTTCTGCTCACGCAACTCTTTACTGAACTTTCGCAACATTGCGCCGCGAGTTCTTAAATCCCTGACCCGTCGAGCTGCTGAGCGTCGTCACCTTCCCAGGGTGAGGGCATCGAAGTGCGACTGAGATTGGCCGAGGGCATCGGCATCCAGCACTTCAATTCCGGCTCGGCATATTCTACGATACGGCCGGGCGAGGAATCAGAGGCGCGCCAGCCTTCTGCACCGGACTGATCGCCCTTCGACCAATAGGCGAGGTCAACTTCTGCCGCCCCTTGTTCAGACGGGCGGATCGTGACGAGGATCCGACTGCCGTCTTTCGGTGCGCTTGCCATATGGCGCCAGCGGTCTGGCTCGTCCATCGTTTTTCCTCCTGACTTGCTGCAGGGTCCAAGTGTCGCCTCGTCATCGAAAACGGTCAACTCAAACTTTGCGAAACCCATCCGCCGCCGATTGAGGGTCCGATCAAGAGATCGGGTGGAATCCTGAACATCAGCGGGACGACGCTACGTCTTCCAGAACGGCGAAGTCGATTGCCAAGGCCCATGGTGCCAACGTCCGACCGCATCCCGCTTCGAGCCCGGCGAAGGTCAGATCAAGCTTACGACAGGGTCGGCGAGCAAATTCTTCTGCATCAAACTGCCGACGCTCCAAATGACGAGCCGCCCCGGCCCCTTAATCAGGCCAGGACGCGCAATCCAGGACTGCCTTGCTCGACATCTCCGACAATTCGGGCGGCCGGATAGCCCGCCGCGCTGATCCTTCCTAGCAATTCCATTGCCCGAGCCGGGCTACATGAAACGAGAAGGCCCCCCGACGTCTGTGGGTCGGTAAGGATGTGACGCCACCACAGAGGAAGGTCGCCGGGCAGAGTAACATTCATGCCGTAGCTCGCCCAGTTTCGATGTGATGCGCCGGTCACAAAACCCTGCTGCGCGAGTTCGACACTATGGGCAAAAAGAGCAATATCGCGGCATCTCAGCGATATTCGCATTCCTGATCCCTGGGCCACTTCGAGCGCATGGCCGAGAATTCCGAAACCGGTGACGTCTGTCATGGCATGGACAGCCGCATCCTTGGCGAGTTCGGGACCAATGCTGTTTAGAAGAGTGGTCGAAGCGATGAGTTCTGCGTAGGCTCCCGCCGGCAAGGCGTCTTTTTTGACGGCGGCCGAATAGATTCCCACGCCCAGCGCCTTTGTCAGGATCAGCGTATCGCCGGCTCTTGCGCCATTGTTGCGCCGTAGGTCGGAAACCGGGCAGGTCCCGATCACGGCCAGCCCGTAGATCGGCTCCGGCGAATCGATCGAGTGGCCCCCGGCAACGGGAATGCCGGCCTTTGCGCAGATATCACCGCCCCCTTTCAATATCTCCCGCACCATTTCGATTGGCATCTTGTCGATCGGCATGCCGAGAATGGCAAGGGCCATGATCGGCTTACCACCCATTGCATAGATGTCCGAAATGGCGTTTGTCGCAGCGATCCGACCGAGATCGAAGGCATCGTCGACCATAGGCATGAAGAAATCGGTGGTGGCGATCACGCAGGTTTCCCCATCGAGCTGAAAGACAGCAGCATCGTCGCCAGTCTCCGTTCCGACCAGCAGCCGGGAAAATGGCCCGGGCAGAGGCTGGTCGACCAGCAATTGGCGCAGGACTGACGGCGCCAGCTTGCAGCCGCAGCCGCCACCATGGGCAAGTGCCGTCAGACGGACGGGCGATGTCGCGGTGGGATTATCCATAGTGACCTCCTAATTCGCCGCAAGACGACCGGGCGAAATCGCCGGCTGAGCATGGGGGCAGGTTCTTCGGAAATGCGCAGCGCTCCCGCCGTCGATCGCGGCGGCTCGAGAAATCGGTTCCGCAGGAAATTATAAGCTTGCGAGAATTTAAATGGACACAATCCAGAACGCTCCGCCGTCTCCGGCAGCATGATACGGTAGCCCTCTGCACCAAGCCCCGAAACTCGGGAGCGGCAAGCAAGCCCATGTGACTATTATCATCGGGCGAGAGGCGAACGTCAATTTGCAATTGGCGGGCTTTGCTACCTGCGGGACGTCTCTCGTCCTTTAAAGTCTGCCGTTGCATTCATGACTTTGCGCTCCTGTTCGGTTTGACAACGAAATGGAGTGGGTTCACATTTACTTATATACCAACTGACGATTGTCTGTTGGCTACGGGCTGAATATCCCGGCACGCCCGGTGGGCATGGCCGGGTTGTAGGGAGGTGTCATGCTATGAACATGGAACTCTCGCGGCGCCAATTTCTAGGGGCTGCCGGTGCGGGTTTAGCGGGAACGGCCCTGGGAGCTTTTGGCTTCGGTGAAACCGAAGCGGCATATGCTGCAGCGATCCGGCCTTTCAAGCTCGTGAATACAGCCGAAACGCGAAACACCTGCCCTTACTGCTCTGTCGCATGCGGCATCATCATGTATTCGAAGGGTGATCTGAAGAAGGGCGAGAAGGCCGAGATCGTCCATATCGAAGGTGACACCGACCATCCGACAAACCGCGGTACTCTCTGTCCGAAGGGCGCCGCCCTCTTGAATTTCGTAAAGGCCGAGACGCGGCTCAAATATCCGATGCTCCGCAAGCCGGGATCGGAAAAATTCGAGCGGATTTCCTGGGAGGATGCGCTCGATCGCATCGCCCGTCTGATGAAGGACGACCGTGACGCCCATTTCGTCCAGAAGAATAGTGACGGCGTGACCGTGAACCGCTGGATTACGACCGGTGTCCTTGCCGCTTCCGCGACGACCAACGAAACTGCATGGGAAACCTACAAGGTCGTGCGCAGCACGGGCATGCTGGTGTTCGATAATCAGGCGCGTGTCTGACACGGCCCAACGGTGGCCAGTTTGGCTCCAACTTTCGGCCGCGGCGCAATGACCAATTCCTGGACGGATATCAGGAATACAGATCTCGTTGTCATCATGGGTGGAAATGCCGCTGAAGCGCATCCCTGCGGCTTCAAATGGGTCACCGAAGCCAAGGCCAATCGCGGCGCACGGCTGATTGTCGTCGATCCGCGTTTCACGCGCTCGGCCTCGGTTGCGGATTACTATGCACCGATCCGCCAAGGCACGGATATCGCCTTCCTGCTCGGCGTGATCAGCTACTGCATGCAGAACAACAAAGTGCAGTGGGAGTATGTCAAGGCGTTCACCAATGCCAGCTACATCGTCAAGGACGGATTCGAATACAAGGACGGGCTGTTTACCGGCTATGACGAGGCAAAGCGCGATTACGACAGGTCGACCTGGGACTATGTCATCGGTGCAGACGGTTATGCCGAAGTCGACGACACGCTCGCCAATCCGCGTTGCGTTTGGAACCTGCTGAAGGCGCATGTCTCCGTCTTTACGCCGGAACTGGTCGAGCGCATCTGCGGCACACCGAAGGATAAGTTCCTGAAGGTGGCGCAGATGATCTCGGAATGTTCGTCGCCGACCAAGACGATGACATCCATGTATGCGCTCGGCTGGACCCAGCATTCGAAGGGTTCGCAGAACATCCGCGCCATGGCAATGTTGCAGTTGATCCTCGGCAATATCGGTGTGCGCGGCGGCGGCATGAACGCGTTGCGCGGTCATTCCAACATCCAGGGTCTCACCGATATCGGGCTGATGTCGAACCTGCTTCCCGGCTACATGACGCTGCCCATGGAAAAGGAGGTGGATTTCGAAACCTATATGTCGACGCGCGGATACAAGCCGCTGCGGCCCAATCAGACGAGCTATTGGCAGAACTACCGAAAGTTCTTCGTCAGTTTCCAGAAAGCGATGTGGGGCCCGGCGGCGACGCCGGAAAACGATTTCGCCTATGACTGGCTGCCCAAGCTGGACGTACCCGACTACGATGTTCTGCGCGCTTTCGACGTGATGAACCAAGGCCAGATGACCGGGTACATCTGTCAGGGTTTCAATCCACTTATGGCCGTTCCGAACAGGCAGAAGCTGACTGTTTCTCTTTCAAAGCTCAAGTTCCTTGTCACGATGGATCCCTTGGACACGGAGACCTCGCGGTTCTGGGAAAACCACGGCGAATTCAACGATGTCGATTCGTCGCAGATCCAGACTGAGGTCATACAGTTGCCCTCGACCTGCTTTGCCGAAGATGAGGGCTCGCTCACCAACTCCGGCCGCTGGCTGCAGTGGCATTGGCCGGGCGGCACTCCGCCCGGTGAGGCAAAAACCGACAACTGGATCATGGCGCAGATCTTTACGCGGCTAAGGGAACTCTATCGCAAGGAAGGCGGAACCTTCCCGGATCCGATTGTTAATCTGGATTGGAACTATGCCGATCCGGGTGAGCCGACGGCGGAGGAGCTTGCCAAGGAGATCAATGGCCGGGCGATCACAACGGTCCACGACACCGCCGATCCGAGCAAGGTGGTGGCCGAAGCCGGCAAGCTGGTGCCAAATTTCTCGGCCCTGCGAGACGATGGTTCGACCTCTTCGGCGTGCTGGATCTATTCCGGTTGCTTCAATGAGAACGGAAATAACATGGCCCGCCGTGACACGTCGGATCCGGACGACACCGGCGTCTATCCCAATTGGACGTTCTCTTGGCCACTCAACCGCCGCATCCTCTATAACCGGGCTTCGGCGGATCCGAACGGAAAGGCGTGGGATCCGAGCCGCAAGCTGATCGAATGGGATGGCGCCAAGTGGTCCGGCTACGACGTGCCGGACATAGCGCCGACGGCGAAGCCAGGCGAGGTCGGGCCGTTCATCATGAATGCCGAAGGCGTCTCTCGCCTTTTCGCCCGAACAATGATGCGTGATGGACCGTTTCCTGCCCATTACGAGCCGTTCGAATCGCCGCTTGTCAATCTGATAGCCCCGGCGGTTCGTGGTAACCCGGTTGCACGGGTATTCGATGATGATTTCGCGCAGTTCGCCGAGCCCGCCTCGGCGGAATTCCCGTATGCAGCGACATCCTATCGCTTGACCGAGCATTTCCATTATTGGACGAAACATGTGTGGGTGAACGCCGTGCTGCAGCCTGAGTTTTTCGTCGAGATCTCCGAAGAACTGGCAGCGGAAAAGGGGATTACTCGGGGCGGCTGGGTGCGTGTCTGGTCCAAGCGCGGATCGATCAGGGCGAAGGCGGTCGTCACCAAGCGGATCAAACCGCTGATCTGCAACGGCAAGCCTGTTCATGTCGTGGGCATACCGTTGCATTGGGGCTTCACCGGAGCGGCCAGAAAGGGTTTCGGTCCGAATTCGCTGACGCCCTTTGTCGGTGACGCGAACGTACAGACGCCGGAATTCAAGGCATTTCTGGTCAACATTGAGCCCATCGCAGGGCCGGTGGCATAGGAGACCACGATATGTTTCCTCCTGTTCCAAATCCCGTGACTACTCCTGTAAAACCGAAGTTCGGCGAGCAGGACCTGATACGGCGGTCGGCGTCGAATGTAACGCCTCCCGCGGAGCGTCAGACAGAGGTGGCGAAGCTGATCGATGTCTCGAAATGCATCGGCTGTAAGGCCTGTCAATCGGCCTGCATCGAGTGGAATGACACGCATCCGGAGATAGAGATCAATAGAGGTGTGCATGATAACCCTCACGACCTGACGCCGGACATGTTCACGCTGATGCGCTTCACCGAGTGGGAAAACCCGGAGACGAGCAATTTGGAGTGGCTCATCCGCAAGGACGGCTGCATGCATTGCGCCGATCCCGGCTGTCTCAAGGCCTGTCCAGCTCCCGGCGCGATCGTGCAATATTCGAACGGCATTGTGGATTTCGTCCACGAGAATTGTATCGGCTGCGGCTATTGCATCAGGGGATGCCCGTTCAATATCCCGCGCATATCGAGGGTCGACCACACGGCTTATAAATGCACGCTCTGTTCCGACCGCCTCGCCGTCGGCCAGGGGCCTGCTTGTGCCAAGGCCTGTCCGACGCAGGCAATTGTCTTCGGCACCAAGGAGGAGATGAAACAGCATGCGGAAGGCAGGATCACCGATCTGAAATCCCGCGGATTTGAGAACGCTGGGCTCTACGATCCGCCGGGCGTCGGCGGCACGCATGTCATGTATGTGCTGCACCATGCCGACAAGCCGGAGATCTATGCTGGCCTGCCCAACAATCCAAGGATCAGTCCGATCGTCGAGACCTGGAAGGGCGTCACGAAATATGCCGGCTTGGCGGTCATGGGGGTGGCGGCCGTCGCCGGTCTTCTGCACTATATAGTCAACGGGCCCAATCGGGTTTCCGAAGAGGACGAAGCTGCGGCCGAAAGACTGACGGGGGGTGATTCCTCATGACGTCGGATACGAACCATGATGTCGCAAAGGGCGACAACGTTCATCCCGGCAGGCCCGTCATTGTCGACCGCTATTCCGGAGGCGCGAGAATCAATCACTGGATCACGGCGACAAGCCTTGTGCTCCTGGCGCTCTCTGGCCTGGCTCTGTTCCATCCGAGCCTCTTCTTTCTGAGCCTTCTCTTTGGCGGCGGTCTCTGGACGCGCATCATGCATCCATGGATCGGCGTCGTTCTCTTCTTCAGCTTCCTCGGCCTGTTCCTGCGTTTCTGGAGGCTCAATCTCTGGAAACGGGACGATAGCGCCTGGCTCGCACACGGCCGCGACGTCTTGACCGGTCAAGAGGATCGGGCGCCCGAGGTCGGCAAGTACAATGCCGGACAGAAATGCGTCTTCTGGTCAATGTCCGTCCTCATCATCATACTGATCGCCACCGGCCTAGTGATGTGGGATCAGTATTTCTTTGCCTATACCACGATCGAGCAGAAGCGATGGGCCGTCTTGACGCACTCGATCGCGGCCGTCGTGATCATCTGTGTCTGGATCATTCATGTCTATTCAGCCTTCTGGGTACGCGGTACTATACGGGCAATGACACGCGGTTCGGTGACGGGCGGTTGGGCGTGGCGGCATCATCGCAAATGGCTGCGCGAACTAGTCAAGAGATCGTCGGCAAGGAAGTCGAAGGGGACGCCCGCCGAATGACGGGTTCGGATTTGCATCACGTGGCCCGTTGGGTTCGTGAGGGAGTGTTATGGGACGCAAGAGCGAGGTCGCGCCGGATCCAACCGCCATCGGAGATGTGTCATCGCCGCCTTTTGCGCGTGTTCCCGACCTCGTTTCGCTTTTTTCCGCGAGATCCGTTCGCTTTCGTCAATTGGCCGAGGCCAGCGATCTCGGGCCCTATCTAAATTTCCTCGCTGGACTTTCTCAAGCGCAACACGACGTCCAAATAGATCTGCCGGATCCAGAAGCCTTCGATCTTGCCTCCATGAAGCGCGCACGCGAGTTCGAGATGCCGCCCCTGGATCGAGACCGGGTAGGTGAGGATGAAACGATCGCTGGCATATTCGATCGTTTCTTTGCGGCCGCTGCCGCGATTGAAAAGCCGCCCCAGGCAACCGCAGCGCTTGCGCGGGTAACACGAACCGATCTCGCAAAACGCGTCGCCATGGGAAGAACTGTCTTCACCAGTGCCCTGCCGGCAGACGAGATCGCCGAACATGTGTTTGTGTGGGCGGCACTCCAGATCCATTTTGCCCGGCTCGCGTCGGTTCTCGATCCGCAGATGCTGGCCCCCGTGGCCGATGGCCTCTGCCCCGCCTGCGGCTCGAAGCCGGTATCGTCCATGGTGGTTGGGTGGCCTGGCGCGCATGGCGCGCGGTTTTGCGCATGCTCGCTTTGCGGCACGCTTTGGCATTATGTCCGGGTCAAATGCGTGCTCTGCGGCTCCACCAAGGGGATCGGCTACCAGGAAATAGAAGGGCAGGGCGGGACCGTCAGAGCGGAAACCTGCGACGAATGTGGTGGCTGGTCGAAGATCTTCTATCAGGACAAGGCCGCGCAGACCGATCCGGTCGCCGACGACGTTGCAAGCCTGGGCCTTGATCTGTTGATGCGCGAACGCCGGTATCATCGAGGCGGATTCGCGCCACTCCTGGCCGGCTTTTGAGGAGGAAAAGTTGGACGCAAGCGCCAGATTGCGGAATATCCCATCGGTTGACCAGGTCCTGAAAACAGCACCCGCCGCTGCGGCGATCGAATGTTTCGGTCGGTCCGCGGTCGCAAATGCGGTCCGCGCCATCCTTTCCGACATCCGGGACAAGGTGCGGCAGGGCCAGGACATTCCCTCCCGCGACGAAGTCGCGTCGGCGGCGCTTTCCAAACTGGATGCCGTTGACCGCTCGACGATGCGGCCGCTGTTCAATCTAACGGGGACGGTGTTGCATACCAATCTCGGCAGGGCGGTGCTTGCGGATGCCGCAATCGATGCGGCGACAGTCGCGATGCGCGAGGCCGTCGCGCTTGAGTTCGACCTCGAGGGCGGCATACGCGGCGAACGGGACGACCATCTGCGCGCGCTGATCTGCGAATTGACGGGGGCGGAGGACGCGACAGTCGTCAACAACAACGCGGCAGCCGTCCTGCTGGTGTTAAACAGCCTTGCGTCTGGCCGCGAAGTGATTGTCTCGCGGGGCGAATTGATCGAGATCGGCGGGGCGTTCCGAATGCCAGACATCATGGAGCGCTCCGGCGTCCGTCTCGTCGAAGTCGGCACCACGAACCGCACCCATGCAAGGGACTACGGCGGCGCGATTGGCCCCGATAGTGGCGTGATACTGAAGGTCCATACGTCCAACTACCGGATCGAAGGCTTTACGAAAGAGGTGGGCGCACGCGAGTTGTCGGCGATCGCCCACGACAAGGGCGTGCCACTCGTCAACGACCTCGGCTCCGGTACCCTGGTGGATCTGACCCGCTTCGGTCTCGCGCACGAACCGACCGTCCGCGAGGCGATCGCCGAGGGAGCAGACGTCGTCACTTTTTCTGGCGACAAGCTCCTCGGTGGACCGCAAGCCGGGTTCATAGTCGGGCGCCGAACCTTCATCGAAACGATTAACAAAAATCCGATGAAGCGGGCCCTTAGGGTCGACAAGATGAGACTAGCTGCACTTGAGGCCACGCTAAAGCTCTACCGTGATCCGGACCGTCTGACCAAGCGCCTTCCCACGCTGCGGTGGCTCACCCGTTCCCAGGTTGACATTGGTGCGCAGGCGAGGCGGCTGTTACCGGTCGTGGAGCACGCATTAAACGCTTTCTTCCATGTTTCTGTCGTCAGCTGCGAAAGCCAGATCGGTTCCGGCGCCCTGCCACTCTCCGCAGTCCCGAGCATCGGACTCGCCCTGACGCCGGTTGATGGTCGCGGCCGTTTGCTGAGCGATTTGGCAGCGGCGCTCAGGCGGCTCCCGATGCCGGTCATCGGTCGTGTCGAACGCGGTTCTCTGGTGCTGGATTTGCGCTGTCTCGAAGACGAGGAAGGGTTCATGGCCAATTTCACGGGTCTTGATCTTGCGCTCGGGGGAGGTTCTGATGAATCTTCGTAGCCGCTTGCCGCCAAGCCCGGCCGCCCATGCCCGCGCTGTCGGTAAAGGGGACAGAACGTGATAATCGGCACTGCCGGACACATCGATCATGGAAAGACCTCCCTCGTTCAGGCGCTGACCGGCATAGATACGGACCGGCTGAAGGAGGAAAAGGATCGCGGAGTCTCGATTGATCTTGGCTTTGCCTACATGCCCGTGGAGGGTGTGGAGACACTTGGCTTTGTCGATGTGCCGGGACACGAGAAGTTCATGCACACAATGCTTGCCGGTGCCAGTGGTATCGATTTCGTTCTGCTCGTTGTAGCTGCCGATGATGGGGTCATGCCGCAGACACGCGAGCATCTAGCCATCGTCGATCTTCTGGGTGTCGAGCATGGCATCGTGGCTCTAACCAAGACCGATCTTGTTCAGGAAGATAGGCTTGTCGAGGTAGAAGCCATGGTACGGGAGGCGCTCGCCGGCTCCGCACTTTGCGCTACGCAAATGATCGCGGTCTCAACCGTTTCCGGCCGGGGTATCGCGACATTACGCAATCAGATCGTCGAGGCTGCTCGAAGATTCACGCTACGGCAGGCGACAGGACGTTTTCGTCTGGCCGTGGACCGTTCCTTCACGATCCACGGCGCCGGCACGATCGTGACCGGAACTGTACTTTCAGGCACCGTATCGCTCGACGAGCATGTCACCATAAGTCCCCCTGGTCTCAGCGCCCGAATTCGCTCGATCCATACGCAGAACAGGCCGAGCGAGAATGGGCGCGCGGGGGATCGCTGCGCTCTCAACCTCGTTGGCCAGGGAATCACCAAAGCAGCGATTGGTCGCGGCGATATCGTGTGCGATGCAAGCTTGCACGCACCGACGGACAGGATTGATGCAACCTTGCGCGTACTTGGTTCCGAGCCGAAGCCGATTGGCCATTGGTTTCCGGTGCGGCTTCATCACGCATCGACGCAGGTCGGTGCCCGTATCGTCCTGCTGACGGAGGAGTTCCTGTTACCGGGAACACGCAGTCTGGTGCAGCTTGTGCTCGACCGGCCGATTGCGGCAGCCGCTGGCGATCGCTACGTCGTTCGTGATACTTCGGCCCGGCGCACGATCGGCGGCGGCCAATTTCTGGATTTGCGCGCCCCGGCCCGCAAGCGCCGCGCGCCAGAGCGGATTGCGCGGCTTAACGCAAATTCATTGGCTGAGCCGGAAGCTGCGTTCAAGGCGTTGCTTGCGGTGCACCCATTCTATGTCGACGTAGCCGCCTTCGCTCGGGACAAGGCGCTCGCGATAGCGCAAGCCAGTGCCTTGGCTGGACTGCCGGGCGTGAAGGCATGGTCTGTGGATGGCACGACGCTGGCGATGTCGTCGGAACGCTGGAAGACATATCGCGGCAGCCTTCTGGACCGACTCCAGAGCTTTCATGCGGACAATCCCGACCTGCCAGGGATTGGAATCGAATTGCTCCGGACAAAGCTCGACCTGCGTTTGCCGGTACGGGCTTTTCTTGCGGCCCTCAAGGATCTTGCGCGCGAAGGAGACGTTATTCTGGACGGAGCCTGGGTCAGGCTCGCCGGCCATCAGGTGACAATGTCCGCGGCTGACGAGCGCCTTTGGAATGAGATCGCGCCGCTACTTAGCGGCGCCGAGCGGTTTCGTCCGCCGCGCGTGCGCGATATTGGCGTGTTATTGGCAATTCCTGAGCACCAAGTACGCCGGCTGCTGAAGCTCGCCAGCCGCATGGGGAAAGTGCACGAGATTGCACAGGATCATTTCTTTCGGCGCGAAACAGTCGGGGAAATGGTCGTAATTATCGCCGAAATCAGCGCAGCAGCTGACAAGGGTTGGTTCACGGCCATGCAGTTTCGCGACCGTGTCGGAAACGGCCGCAAGGTTGCGATCCAGATCCTCGATTTTTTCGATCGGCAACGCGTGACGTCGCGTCGTGGCGATCTGCGCCGCGTCAATAGCGACCGTCTGGATCTCTTCGGGAACCTGGCGAATAGCGGTGAAGATCTTGCTTCTGGAGGAGATGCGTCCCCGGTGGGACGTCCGGACTTCAAATCCGGGAGGGGCCGAGCGACGGTCTTTGGTGGGTTCGACTCCCACTCTCTTCCGCCATCGCGCCTGCGTCATTGACCGTGCAGGCTTGTCGCAGTTGATATCGGCAACCTTGGTGTCCTGGTGCGACGCTGCAGCGGGGGCGGGTCGGGGCGGCATAGTCGGCTGCAATCAAGCGAGCCTGAGAGTTCTGACGAGTGGTTTGGATCAATCGAACTTGATCGGTATCGGGAGGTGAAGGCGCTCGATCGGTTGGCGCAGCGAGAAAAAGTGTCGAGAGCAGGCCCTAGTGAATGCAAGGAGAATGATCCGGGAACGCACCATCTCCGCCTTGCATGATCCGAAAACGAGTCGTCACAGCGATGGAAAGTCTTCGCCGGACGTTACGATTTCCTGCACCCGCTCGATCGCCCCAAGGGCGAGGTCGCTACGGTTGCTGATTTCCACAGTTTCCATCTTTCCTCCTGATTTGTTCGAGACGATGGCTTATACCGATTTGCCGGACGATGCAGTCTGGAGAGTTCGTTCTGAGATGAGCCCGGGAAACACGTGACGCAGTTCGATTTGTTTGTTTCAAGTGAGACACCTACCGCGAAGGCACCTGCTTCATTGGCCGCAAAGCGCCAACCGTTGGCTGCCTTGAGTGACGACGACATGGTCCGGCACCTCCAGGCGACCGGCCGATACCGGATCCTCAAAAGGCTCGAACCGCGTACCGTCGCAACGGCAGCGCGGCCCGGGTTTCCGTTGAAGGGCGTTGTTATCGATACCGAAACAACTGGCCTCAACCATCGCAAGGATGAGATCATCGAAATCGGCGCAGTTGCATTCACATTTGATGAACTAGGCAATATTGGCGATGTCACCGGCGTCTATGGCGGCCTGCAGCAGCCAAGCATTCCAATTCCGGGCGAGATCACGCGGCTGACAGGCATTACCGACGAAATGGTGGCTGGCCAGATCATCGATCTTAATCAATTGCGCTCAATTCTCAACGGCGCCGACCTCATCATCGCCCACAATGCCGGCTTCGATCGCCCGTTCTGCGAGGCGTTTTCGCCCATATTCGCAGGCAAAGCCTGGGCCTGCTCGGTCTCGGAAATCGATTGGATCTCGCGCGGCTTCGAAGGGACCAAGCTTGGATATTTGATTGGGCAGGCAGGGTATTTTCACGAGGGGCATCGGGCAGTCGATGATTGTTTTGCACTGCTCGAAGTTCTTTCGAGCGATGGTGCTGGTCGCGGGCAAACACCCTTTGCCGAACTCTATCAAGCCAGCCAGCGGTCTCGTGTCCGCATCTACGCCGAAAGCAGTCCGTTCGATATGAAAGACCACCTGAAGGCGCGCGGTTATCGCTGGTCTGATGGAAGCGACGGCCGCCCGAAATGCTGGTGGACCGAGATTGCAGAAGAGGGCGTCGACGACGAACTTCGCTATCTGCGTTCGGAAATCTACCGCTGGGATGAAGCTGATCCACCGACCAAGCACCTTACGGCATTTGACCGCTTCAGGGCCGCCTGACAACTGCCCACAAAGGCTGATTGCTTCATCATTCTCTCCTTATCTTGCGAGGAATCGAACGCGGACGCGGAATAGGCACGGTCGCTTTTAGATATGGGAGGTGCCGAGATATGTGGCCGCTGCCATCAAAAACGGTAGTGCAGCCGGACACAGCCCCTGTCCATCGGCCGAGCGTCGATCAGGGTCGGGCTTGCCTCGAAGCCTGTCGCGGGAAAGAGCGGCCGGCCACCACCGATAATCTCGGGCATGAGGTATATCTCGATCTCGTCGATCGCGCCGCGTTCAAGGAAAGTCATCTGGAGTTCCCCGCCACCAAGAACCCAGACATCGCCGTCGCTTAGGCCTCGCAATTCCGCGATCAGTCCATCGACGTCGCTCCGGGTTTCCAAATCTCCCTTCGGCGTTGCGATCGGCCTGGAAGTGACGACCAGAACGCGCTGTTCGGCATAGGCCCAGGGAGAGCCGTCATTTTCGAGAAAGTCATAGGTGCCTCGACCCA
Source organism: Martinezella calliandrae (assembly GCF_030272695.1). Lineage (GTDB taxonomy): Bacteria > Pseudomonadota > Alphaproteobacteria > Rhizobiales > Rhizobiaceae > Rhizobium > Rhizobium calliandrae. The sequence goes on along the minus strand of NZ_JARFYN010000055.1, from coordinate 11,526 downwards.
TGACGACGGTCCTGATGCGCTTGATGAAGTGGCGGTAGTCGTGCTCGCCAAGCTCAAGGCCATCATATTTGAACAGCCAGTCAAGGTTGTCCGCCTTGGTGGCGATAAACCCATCCAGGCTGGTTGCGATATACCCTAAAATCCTGGCCATGCGCGGCTCCTTCTTGATAATAAATGAATGCTCGTTTATAAATAGCGATATGGGTAGAAACAAGACCATTTCCGATGAAGCGGTCCTCGACCGGCTATTGGCCCTTCTGAAATCCGCTGCGCCCGACAGTCTGACTTTTGCTCGGGCATCGCAGGCGGTCGGATTGTCCGGCGCGACGCTCGTACAGCGTTTCGGCACGCGCGAGGCGATGGTCGAGGCCATCCTTTTACACGCCTGGGACCGCCTCAATGCGGTTACCGCCGAAGCCGACGCGAACGCTCCGATCAGCCCGGCCGGCGCGGTCGAGATCCTGATGCGGCTCATGCCAGAGGATCAACTAGGGTATAGCGTGACGGACGGGCTGCTTTTGTTGCGAGAGGATATCCGAAATCCAACGCTCCGCGCACGAGGAGCCGCTTGGGGTACATATCTCGCTGGAGCCTTGGGTCGCCGGCTGACCGATGACGCCGCGCATGCCGAGCAGATGGGCTGGCAAATGGCCAGCATGTGGCAGGGAGCCCTTATCTGGTGGGCATTCAAGCGTGAGCGGGACCGTGATGCCACGACTGAGATTGAAGCGGTGCTTGAGGACTGGTGCCGCAGCGTCGGCGCCATGTGAGGCTGATCAGCGCGAGCTGGAGTACGGGAGCGATGAACGCCTCGCTGGCAATTATCGGGTTTATGACAGCGGTCTGCATCATCGTTCCGACGCCTTCGCATGGAAACTGTGGCGGCTCGACGAGCCAAGCTTCCCCGGATGGCTGCTGGTTGCACTCGACACCGCAGTCTTTTTCCTGCTTATCCTGCTCGTCGGCCGATGGGACATTGCGGGAATTTGGACGCGCCTCGTCCTGGTTGGAGTGGTCTCGACTGCGGCATTGGTTTCCCTCGCTCGACATGTACGTCGACCGTGCCGTATCCCGCGAGGCTCGCGGGTCTGGACCCGCTACTTGCCGACAGGCGTGTCGTTTACCCTATTCAGCGCGGCGCTGACCTACATTCTGACTGGCTTTGCGACGCCCGAAAATGCCCGCCGCCTTGCGTTCCCGCTAGAGGGTGGTCACTTCGTGATCGTGCATGGCGAAGGCGTAAGGATGCACCGCGCTGCGGCATTTCGGAAGTCTTGAAATTCGCGACTTCGGCGCCGATATTTCTTTCACTTCTTTTTCATCCGGTGTGAACGCGAAAGGAGGACATCATGCTCAATCCGGAATTGGTATGGATGACGCCCGTCAGTGTCCGCATGAAGGACGGGGTGGCCCAGATCTTCGCTTCTGTCAACGACGCGCTCGATTTCCTCGAAGGGGATTGGAATATCTATCGAGGCAGAAAATACAATCGGGCTGTTCAAACGTGCCGCCGTGCTCTGAACCGAGTGACGCCAGTCGCCATCGCCCGCGATGCGTTCATTGACGCATGTCACGATGCGGGCATGTCGACGGCTGCGGATGGACCGCTCGGGACGAAGAGCAGTGCTGGCGGTCCACGCTCGCTTGCGTAGAACGGCTATGGCTGGGCACTCTTCGTGCCCCAGCCTTCCGAGCATTCGCGCCGCGCCGCGCCCATTCGCCGTCGCGCTTAAGGATCCGTTAGGGCCGCCCGCCAGGCGCCATACGTGGGCATTTGGGTGCCTTTGCGCCAGAGTTCGTTCGGCTGCCTTTACGCATGTCTGAGGCCCAGTGGGGCCCGCCGCTTCAGCGGGGCCTTCCCTCGCTGCGCGGGTGGATGCGCCCGATAGTGCAGAGCATTGCGTTCGAAAACCGGCAGGTAGGTCGTCGAGCGTGACGGGCGAAAAATGTGTACTCCCGTCTGACCAATATTCGGTCATGGCGGGTTGATGCCAACCGCCAGCGGCCGGTTGCCGACGTGGTCCGCGAACTTCCGCTCAGCGCGGACCTAATTGCCTGTGGTTCCGTCATCGACGTCGTCGCTAGTAGCCAGCCGGGCACCTCTCCACCCGGCTGGCATGAGCGATATTATTTGGTGCGATCGATCGCGATCCGCTTGACGTTGGCTCGCGCCTTTTCGGTCTTCGGAAGCGTCACTGTGAGCAGGCCGTTCTTGAACGTAGCGGCAACCTTATCCTCATCGACCTGACGACCAAGAGACAGCCGCCGTTCGAAGCGCCCGTAGTAGCGCTCGCTGAAGCGGCGATCCTTGTCCTCGGCCTCCTTTTTGTTTTCGCCCCGAAGCGTAAGCACACCGTCTTCCAGCAGCACCTCGACGGCGTCTGGATCAATTCCCGGAACCTCCGCTGTGATGCGGATCTCGTTGTCATTCTCCTCGATCTCCACGTGCGGCCACGTGCCGTTGAAGGGCGTATCACCGAACAACGATGGCGAGCCGAAACCGCGGAAGACTTCGTCGAACAAACGGTTGACATTGCGGTGCAGCGACAGGAATGGATCCATGTCATCACCGCGATATACGCTCGGAACCTGGCTGCTGCCACGGCTCCAAGGGATCAGATCACGTACACTCATAGCTTCATCCTTTCTTCGGTTTCTTTTTCTTGGCGCCGCCGTTTTCCTTCAACTGTTCGACAACAGGAGAGGAATCAAGCAGCGCTTGCCTATCAAGCCGCCTTGTCGCCTTCGATCTGTTTCGAATCGGGCTTCGTCGGCTCGGCCTGGATGGCGATTCGACGCGGCTTCATCTCCTCGGGGATTTCCTTTTTGAGATTGACGACGAGTAGCCCGTTTTCGAGCTTTGCGCCCTCGACGATGACATGATCGGCGAGTTCAAATCTGCGCGCAAACGGCCTCACGGCGAGGCCTTGATGAAGATACTGTACCTCCTCATCCTCTGATTTCGCGCCGTTGACCACGAGCATGTTTGCCTCGTGGGTGATCGTCAGCTCGTCCTCGGCAAAACCTGCCACCGCGATGACGATGCGGTACGCATCTTCGCCGAGTTTGACAATGTTGTAAGGCGGCCATTTGTCAGCGTTGAGGCTGGCGTTTTCGAGCAAGTCGAACATGCGGTCGAAGCCGATGCTTGACCTGTAGAAGGGGGTAAAGTCGAGGTTTGTTCTCATAGCTACATCCTCCGTAGAGCAACATAGGTACGAGGAAGCGCCAAGAAGCTCGGCGCTCCCTGACCATGGCGACCCCATATGGGCGTCGATGACCATGAAATGGGGATTCCATTTTACGGCGTCAAGAGGGGTTCAAGACTATTGGAGCGGGATCGGCGCGCAATAACTATATGATTTCATAGCGTTAGCACTCGATATGGTCGAGTGCTAAAAAATTCTAACCACCCTCTTGAAACTCGAAAAACCAGAAACCAGATCGAATGGTGCGCGATGCCGAAAGGATCGCACGTCCCGCGTCGGATTCTTCGGATGCGGCGCGGAGGCACCTCTAAAAACCTGATTGTCTATGAGGAGAGCGACATGACGTTCCGTCCTTTGCATGACCGAATCCTGGTCCGCCGCATTGAAGCCGAGGAAAAGACGGCCGGCGGCATCATCATCCCCGACACGGCGAAGGAAAAGCCGCAGGAAGGTGAGGTCATCGCCGTTGGTCCGGGCGCACGCGATGATAGCGGCAAGCTGGTCGAACTCGATGTCAAAGTGGGTGACCGCATCCTGTTCGGCAAATGGTCCGGCACAGAGATCAAGCTCAATGGTGAGGATCTGCTGATCATGAAGGAATCCGACATCATGGGCGTGATCGAGAGCGAAGCATCGGCGAAGAAGGTCGCCTGAGCGAGCCAGACCGATTGAAGGAGTAGAAAAATGGCTGCCAAGGAAGTGAGATTCCACACTGAAGCCCGCGAGAAAATGCTGCGTGGCGTCGATATTCTCGCCAATGCCGTCAAGGTCACGTTGGGCCCCAAGGGACGCAACGTCGTTATCGACAAGTCGTACGGTGCGCCCCGCATCACCAAGGACGGTGTAACCGTCGCCAAAGAGATTGAGCTTGAAGACAAGTTCGAGAACATGGGCGCCCAGATGGTGCGCGAAGTGGCCTCGAAAACCAGTGACATCGCCGGCGACGGCACCACCACTGCAACGGTTCTCGCCCAGGCGATCGTCAAGGAGGGAGCGAAAGCCGTCACCTCCGGTATGAACCCGATGGACCTCAAGCGTGGCATCGACAAGGCAGTCGAAGCCGTGGTCGCGGAACTGCGCGGGAACGCCCGCAAAGTCACCAGGAATGACGAGATCGCCCAGGTCGGCACGATCTCGGCCAATGGCGACGCGGAGATTGGCCGTTTCCTGGCAGAGGCGATGGAAAAGGTCGGCAATGAAGGTGTGATTACCGTCGAGGAAGCCAAGACCGCCGTAACGGAGCTCGAGGTCGTTGAAGGCATGCAGTTCGACCGCGGTTATCTCTCGCCGTATTTCATCACAAATCCCGATAAGATGCGCGTCGAACTGGAGGAGCCCTACGTGCTCATCCACGAAAAGAAGCTCTCGAACCTACAGGCGCTGCTTCCGGTGCTCGAAGCGGTCGTTCAATCCGGAAAGCCGTTGCTGATTATCGCCGAGGATGTAGAGGGCGAGGCGCTGGCGACCCTCGTCGTCAACAAGCTGCGCGGCGGTCTGAAGATCGCTGCTGTCAAGGCGCCGGGCTTCGGCGATCGCCGCAAGGCCATGCTCGAGGACATCGCCATCCTGACTGGCGGGACGGCGATCTCCGAGGATCTCGGCATCAAGCTCGAAAACGTCACACTCACAATGCTTGGGCGTGCCAAGAAGGTCGTCGTCGAGAAGGAAAACACGACGATCGTCGACGGCGCAGGCTCGAAGACGGAGATTCAGGGCCGCGTCGCCCAGATCAAGGCGCAGATCGAGGAAACCACCTCGGACTACGATCGCGAGAAGCTGCAGGAACGGCTGGCCAAGCTTGCTGGCGGCGTTGCCGTGATCCGCGTTGGCGGCTCGACCGAGGTTGAGGTGAAGGAACGCAAGGACCGCGTCGACGACGCGATGCATGCCACGCGGGCGGCGGTCGAGGAGGGCGTACTGCCCGGCGGGGGCGTTGCGTTGCTTAGGGCCGTCAAAGCACTCGACAGCATTCAGACCGAGAATCCCGATCAGAGGCACGGCATCGAGCTTGTCCGCCGTGCAATCGAAGCGCCGGTGCGCCAGATCGCCGAGAACGCGGGTGCCGAAGGCTCGATCATCGTCGGTAAGCTGCGTGAGAAATCAGAATTTGGCTATGGCTGGAACGCCCAGACCAACGAGTTCGGTGACCTTTACGCTCAGGGTGTGATCGACCCGGTCAAGGTCGTTCGAACTGCGCTGCAGGACGCTGCCTCGGTCGCCGGCCTGCTGATTACCACCGAGGCAATGGTTGCCGAGAAGCCGAAGAAGGATGTACCGGTCCCGCCGATGCCGCCTGGAGGCATGGACTTCTGACGGAAGCGACAAGTCCGCGCCCCGACGGGGCGCGGAGGGTCGTTCGATCTGTGAACCGATGCGTTGCGCTTCAATACGTGCAGCGTTCGGACGTCGAACTGGAGCAGGTTGGCAGGAGCCAAAAAAAGTGATGGGGCTGGGTTCCGAGGCGCGCCAGCCCGCTCCGAAGGAGGATCTAAAAGTTCGGGGCCAGAAATGACCACGCGTTCGTCGAAATATGTAGGCGTATTCGCCGCACTCGTCCTCATCCTGGTTCCTGCGCCGCTACTGGCGGCGCAGCCGCAGCCCGCCATTTCGGTAAGCGCGCAACGATCGCTCCCCGACGTCCTGGAGGAGATCACGCCGGCGGTCGTCAACATCGCAGTGCGGTCTCGCGCTCCTGCCGAAACCAACCCTCTCTACAATGATCCCTTTTTCCGCCGCTATTTCAACCTGCCTGAGCAGCAGCAGCGGCTGAGCGCCGGTTCTGGTGTCATCGTTGACGCCGGCAAGGGCTACATCCTCACCAATCACCACGTCGTCGCGGACGCGGGCGAGATTGCGGTAACTCTCTCCACTATTGCAGATGGAAGCGGCCGCGGCTCGATCGCGTTTGCGCATGGGCGACGTGATCGTTGCCGTCAATCGCCGGCGTGTCACGACCGTGGCGGACTTTATGGCCGCCTTAAAGGACGCCAGCGGAACGATCGCGGTCGATCTGTTTCGCGGTGGGTCGAAACTCTTGCTGGTGATCCGGTAGGTGCAACTTTGCTGTCGCATGAATGGAGGAAAACGATGGAACGCGATTGCTTTCGACATCCAGTCACAATCCTTATGGGTCTCGGATTTCCAGCTGAAATCCAGGGCGTCAGAGAGGCCTATGCCTGGCTGAATGAGTGGCCGCCATCGAAGCGCAACCCCACGCACGCAATCGCGCTCAATGCCTGCAGGGCAGCACTTGCGGGCGAGATTGATGTCGAGACCGCTCGCGGGACGTTTGTCGCCTTCGCGCGACGCGCCAACCTCCTCGCACCGGACAGCGAGGCAGTCGTCGCCGCTGGCAGAGTCGTGCGCTTGACTCCGTTTGGCAAGCCGGAGGCAGTAAATCGGACCGGTCCCTAGGAGGAATAGCTGATGAGCGATATTCGATTTCCCGTCCCGGTGAGGTTGCGCCTTGCCTCCGCCGAAGAGCGCGTTGTCGCCAATTCCTGGGAAGCGCTGGAGTGCCTTCGCGACCGGTGGCCCGAAGGCGCGAGAGGGCGAACCTATCGCGCAGCTTGTCGGGTCTGCCGCGACGCGCTGGACGGCTGGAGACAACCGGACGAAGCAAGGCGCGCTTTCGTAAAGGCGGCACGCCGCGCCGGGTTGCTAGAGGACATGGCGTGGTTTCCCCGCCATACAACATGAGTCCGAAGCCGCATTGCCGTCACGCAGCGCATAATATTCGCCCAACCAAGGGGAGGTAGCATTATGTACCCCAAGAGAGACTTCCATTCCCTTCCACTCTCACCCGATGACCTCGATGTGCTTCAACGACTACTCGATGGAGAATTGGAAGCTAGACACATCTCAAACGACAGCGACGAAGCGGACATGCTTGCGCGAACTCTCATAGAACTCTTTCAGGCCGGCGTGAGAGATGAAGATGCTTTGCGCGAAATGGTGAAGCGCGCCCCGGTGTGAAGCATGCGGCTCCTGCATAGCGCCTGGAACAACTCATCGACGCGCAAGCAATTCGGTCTTGGTGAACACCTTGGCAATTGTCGAAAGCGCTGGCAAAAGCGGGGGCGCGGGCCGAGTTGCTGCGCGGGGTGCGGGCGCTCACACGGACATGAAGAAGAATGGAATTTTCCGCCCGCTTCACAACATAGGAGGTCTGACAGCGGGGACTTGGCACGCAGGGAATTTCCAATATTGAACTTCTTTCAAGTCGGTGAAGTCGGCGCTAATAGGCTCGACTGACGCCCAGTCGGCGCATTTCACGGTAAATGGTGGAGCGGCCGAGGCCGAGCTGCCTTGCGACTTCGGTTGGTGACGTTCCAGCACTAACGAGCTTCATGGCTGCCTCAACCATTTTTACGTCTAGAGGTTAACGGTCGGGCCGTTTGCCTTGCGCCCTGGCGGCCGCAATCCCATCCCTCGTCCGCTCCGAGATCGGTCGGCGCTCGAAGTGTGCAATGGCCCCGAATATGTGAAAGACAAGTTCGCCGGCGGCGGCGGAGGTGTCGATTTTTTCCTCGAGGCTAGAAAGCTCGATTTTTTGCTCGCGAAGCATCCTCACCGTTTCAAGCAATTCTACCAGCGATCGGCCGAGGCGGTCGAGCCGGACGACGGCGAAGATGTCGCCGGCGCGGGCTAGGCTAGCAGTTCGCCGAAGTCTGGCCGGTCTATGCTCTTTCCGGATTTGACGTCGGTAAAGATCTTGATGGCGCCGGCCTGCTCCAGCCGCATGGTCTGGCCGGCGACGTCCTGATCGCCGGTCGAGACGCGCGCATAACCGAGAACTGCCCCCATCTTGTCTGTCTCCGAAACGGCCGTTCTATGGACAACCACGCTTGAGTACATTGAACGGCTTCGATTCCGTCCACGGAATATGTCTCCAGTCCGTCCATGAACTTGTGAAGCCTTTTATGGACGCCCGGAGGGCCGCCAATGCGCAAGCGCGAACTGCTAAGCGAAGCCGAGCGGGAACAGTTGCTGGGGATCCCGATCGAGCGTGATGACCTGGCCCGGCTCTACACTCTTGAGCCGCGCGACATCGACCAACTCCGGCTGCGGCGAGAAGACCGCAATCGGCTCGGCGTTGCCCTTCAGCTTGCGCTGTTTCGCCACCCTGGCATGACCCTCGCTCAGATTCTTCAGCGCTCCGCCGGGCTTCCCAAAGAACTGGTTTCCTTCATCGCCCTGCAGCTCGACGTACGGGCGGCCGCTCTCGCCGATTACGCGACCGCCCCGCTCGCAGAGAGGTTGCGCTCCCTAAATATTAAGGATTTTCAGTTATTTCCTTCGGTAGCTTGTGGAGGCGCAGAGCGGGCATGGAAATCCCACGAGGTTAGGAATAAGCATTGTGTGACGGGCGCTCAAGTTGAGCCAAAGGCGTCTGTGTCAGACTAACCTCCGGTTTCCGACGCTCGGTATTGGCCTCGCGCATCTTTAGATCCTCTGATGCAGCTAGTCCGGTTTTTCATCGGCGCACAGGCGGAGCAACGGTGTACGGAGGGATGACAACATTGCGGGAAGACTATCGAAGCCAGCGAAGTGGCGTTTTCAAACCCACATCGTTTTCCCCGGAACAGTGGCTCGATTCCCTGACGCCAGTCGCTGCTTGGCGACTGGTGGTCTTTAGCTCAATCTGTATTGCAGGCTTGGATTGGCTTTTCCAAGCCAGCAGCATCCACAATGGCGGCCCGCTCTATATGCTGCCAATTTGTATCGCGTGCTGGCGTTTCGATTTCAAAACTGGGATGAGCGTCGCGGTCGCGGAAATTACATTGTCGGCTGTAATCTTGCTTGGGGTTTCCGGTCATCTGGACGGAAGTGCGATGATCGGGCTGGTAGTGCAACTTATCAAATTTGGATGTGCGGCTGGTATCGTGTCGCGCTTCCGGCAAAGCTTCGACCGAGAGCGCCTCCTCGCGCGGCGGGATTGGATGACAGGAATTTTGAATCGGCAGGAGTTCCAGCGCCAAGCTGAGGCGATGCTTGCGCCGGCAAAAACGCGCAATCAGCCTTTGCTACTTGCCTATTTCGATCTTGATGGCTTCAAGGCTGTTAATGATCGGTTCGGACATCAAGCAGGGGATCGGCTCCTGCAATGCTTTGCAGAAGAGGGGAAGTCACTGATCGGCTTGGAGGACTGTTTCGGACGGATGGGCGGTGACGAGTTCGCCATGTTGATAAAGCTGTCCAAGACTGAGTGCGCCCCGGAAGTGGCCGAGCGGCTGCATGTGGGATTCACGGCAGCGTTGGAGAGCACTGGCCACAGCGTCACATGCAGCATGGGCGCGGTGGTCGCCGTTCCTGGTGACAGCGCTTCGCTGCACGAGTTGATGCGCCACGCTGATCAGCTCATGTATGCTGTAAAACGCGATACTAAAGCTGGCTTCAGCTTGGCAGGCAGTGCTCCTCCGTTTGACGTTGAATCCTTGTTGTCTCCAACACATCAGGTATGCTCGGCAGTATGAGGCGACGGATGTTCTCACGTCGAGCGCGGCGAGACTACCCCAATACGGTGTCAGTACCGGAGCAACTCCCCAATAGTGCCGTTTGAATCTTCCCCAGGTGCTGCGGCCGATGGTCGGCAGGGGGATGTTGGTGATCCTCACTTCTGTGGAGGCCATTGTTGGGCGGCATGCAGGACACGTAGGATGCGTACTGCAAACGGATCTTCCATATAAATAACAATGTAGTTTGCGCGCACGATCACCTCTCGCGTACCTTCGATAGGCCGGGCCGGTAAAGTCGGGGATGTTCTCGAAGCTTTGCTGTTTTTGCCTCAATATCGTCCTTCAGCGTTTGTGCGGCTTCGGGATTGTCATCAGAGATGTAGTCGACGATTGCCAGTAGGTCGGCTCGAGCGGTTTCCAGCCATTCAAGCTCAGGCACGACGTTTCCTGTCGATCAGCGCCTGTGCCTCATCCATGACCTTACGATGCGGCACGCCCGGTCGTGGGTCGGCCAGAGCCTCACGGACCTTGGCACGGAACCATTCGTCATGGGCTTCGGCATCGGTCGTCAATCCGGCAGGTAGCCCCCCCTCCTTAGCGACGCGGGTTAAGAAGATCCGCACGGCGTCCGACACGGACAAGCCGATATTGGCGAGGGTTTCCGTTGCGTCAGCCTTAAGTTTGTCGTCTACTCGAATGTGCAGCATAGATGTCTGCGCGGCCATTATCGCTTCTCCTGATGTCACGGCTCGCGCGATTACGTATCTCAATTGAGATATTTTCAAGGGTCTGCCATCTCTCGTCTTGGTTCGCGGTAGCGGTACCACCTCTAGGTGCGACACTACAGCAACACAAGCCACCTCAGCGAAGTTGAGCGAGGGCCGAGTTATGCATAGGTACCGATGCCGCAATCCAAAGGATTGCTCCATATGACGTTTCGGACCGGTGGACGGGGGGATTGCACGATAAGCCAATACCGCGGAATGGGGCAGATTAAGTTCGCACCAGCGAGAGCGACTGTCCGGGCCTTTGTGGAGCCGATAGGATGATTGGTGTGTTTTCATCAGCTCACTAATATCCGCGACTGGGCAATTTCTAACGGATAGTACTTTGTATCAAAAGGTGTTGGTTATTAACCCTTCCAGGCGTTCGCGCCTTTGACCAAATTTGCCAAAATCCATTATGGTACCTTCAAATGGAGGTTACCAATGGCCACGATGAACGTATCTCTTCCAGACTCAATGAAGGATTGGGTGGAAGCCCAGGCTAGGACCGGGCGATTTATGACCGCCTCGTTGCGCAGTCGGGCGAGGAATCTCAGCAGGACGTTCTCAAGGACATCCGCGTCAGCCTCGGCGATCAAGCGGTCAAGGCAGTCGAGGCCACGCTGACGATCGCACGCTTCATAAAGCCGATCCAGGCTATTAGGTGCTTGCGCTTGGTTGACGGCTCCATCATCGATTTCAGCACGTCGATCCAGATGGTCGCCCAGAACCGAGGAATTCCGTACTGATCGACGCTAGCCATGCCGCGTAGCGTAGGTGGCAACGATGACGAATTGAAGCTGACTGGCATATTGACCCGCGCTCCAGGACGCGGGCAAATGTCACAGTGCAGCCCCAGAAAAGCAACATGGCAAACCGCCGTTTATCGAGGAAATCCACAACAACGTAAGCGGCGGTTTGGGTACAGAAAGCAACACCTGCGAAACCGCCTGGTCGTTCCATAATACACCTTATGAACTTTTTGTGTGTAGCCGGGGTACATTCTATCTCGAACTGCAACAAAGGCGCTAAGCTGCCTGCTTTTCGGGAGCCATGGTTTGAGCCGTACCTTTTCGCATTTGAGTTTTGACGAAC
>NZ_JARFYN010000054.1 GCF_030272695.1 Martinezella calliandrae | reverse complement strand
AGCCACCAGACGGCCTTCAGCTTCCCATCGGCGCAATGTCGTGATCGACACGCCCAAAACTTCCGCCGCTTCGCCTATGCTCACAAATCTCTCCATTTTCGAGGGATATACATAGATTCACTAAGATTGCAAGCGATTGCAACACTGCTCTGCCTTCAAATCGCCGGCGCGGATCATGCGCAGCACGGTCATCGGCCGCAGCCCGAGCTTATCAGCCGTTTCCTGCAACGTATATTCGCCGCACTCTGTGCGTTCGTCCTTTCTGCAAACGATAATGCGCCGCCCTTTATCGACGGCAGGTTTCAAAGGGTTACAAACCTACACCCTACAAAGATGCAACCCGTTCGCACGCTGTATCCATAAGTCTAGTCGCCGCAGATCTCAGTATAATTTCTGAGGACACCGTGCCGTGGTAGCTTTTGATTATCGCCGAAACATCCTCCTCCCGGTTCCGGCGACAAGTTGACCTCGGTGTGTTCCCCCCTGTCACCGACGCAACAACATTGACCGCCTCGCTTCGCAGCCGGGCGGTCTTTTTTCGTGTGGTGCGTGAGGGCGATGGTCGTCAGGCTCAAAAACGCGAGCATCCCAGGAAAACGGCTCGTTCAGCTGGGTGCCAGTTTGCCTTTGTAAGGAGCTAATCGCATCGACAAGGGAGGAGCATCAACCTCGGGCGGAAATATATTCGGCCCGAATACAATGTCTATTACATGAAAGTAGCTGTAACATGACAGATCAAGCAATTGCCGCACCGTCCACCCCCTCTCGTAATAGCTATGACAGCCTCACAATAATCCTTCATTGGCTGACAGCTGTCCTCGTCGTTTCCCTTCTTTTGAGCATCGAACTACGCGGATTTCTTGTACAAGGCACTTGGATCCGAAGCGAGATGCAGCCTTTGCACGTTTCACTCGGTATCCTGCTGCTGCCGACCATCCTTGTGCGCATCTTCTGGCGACTTTCGCGTGAGAACCTCTCCCATGCGACCAACGGACTTTTGAATATCGCCGCCAGGGTTATTCACCTCGGACTCTACGGGCTCCTCATTGCGCAGGTCGGGCTGGGCTTTGCCGTTATTTGGGCCAGGGACACCGCCTTTACGCTCTTCGGACTGTTCCCGATACCGCGGCTGTTTGATATCAATCCTGCCTGGCGCTCAACCTTGCGCGACTTGCACGGGACGGTCGCTTGGGTAATCATCGGCATCGCCGGAATACATGCCCTCGCCGCGCTGTTTCATCATTTCGTTTTGAGAGATGAAGTTTTGGCACGGATGTTACCCGCAATTGGGCGGTTTGACGATAAGGGTATGTGACCCTCTACTGCCGACCGCCTTTTACCGCACGGCAGCAAAGCTGCCGTGCGCACGCGCATTAAATTCGAATAAAGCCGAACAGCCAGCGGCTGCGGGGATGTCTCCCGTCACAGGTTTTTGGCAATCCGTTCCAGCCAGGCATTCAATGCCGCCAGATTTGGAAAGTCTGGCATCTGCTGCGCAAGCCGTGGACGCGCATCTGGACGTTCTTCTCGAGCTGACCCTTCTCCCAACCTGCCGCCGGATTGGGTCAAGCTTCGCCGGGAGCGGCCGGCGGGGAGAAAGTTGACAGGTATGGCGACCAGGACGCCGCCGACCTTTGTTCTGGTGGTTGCGGCAGCCGCGGTCGTCCGGTCAGCCGTCTCGTCGGCTCGACCGGCATCACCACGGGCGCAGTTGAAGGCGACGCTACGGAACGGTGTCCAGCTTATGGCATCGGCTTTCTATGTGTCAGACGGTTCGACCACGTGCTGCCACAGGCCAGAGCTCCGGGTTCGTAAGTCCGGCCCCTGCAACCATCACCTCGTCGACCATATTCGTAACGACGCAGGCGTGGTTGGGCACAATGCGAACGCGATCGCCGACCTTCAGGCCGATCGGCCCTGTGCTGACTAGCCGACCATGTTCCTCCGAAAGTTGATCGATGGAAATATCATCGCGACCGAGAACGTGGCCATAGCCGGCAAGCCCCAGCAAATCCGAGGTTAGCGTCTTCGAGCCGGCATCGATGACGGCGCGATCCGGCGCTGGTACGGACACCACCGTCGCGAGAACGGTCAGCGCGCAATCGTCCCAATCGCAGACTCCACGAGATACCAGAGAGCGGTCGTTGTAGACGTAGGTACCGGGACGGTATTCCGACGTGATAGGGGCTTCGGCGGCGTGCATCATCGAAGGAGTGCCACCGGAAGAAACGACTGGCACCGGAATTCCCCGGGCCTCGATCATCGCCTTGGCGTCGCTCATAAAGCGCTCGACTGCGGCCTCTGCATTGACGGGCGGATAAGTCATCAGGCCGCCAAAGCGCAGTCCGGGCGCCTTAGCGATTGCGGTTGCGAGTTCAACGGCGGCCGAGGGAGACCCGACACCACAGCGATTGGCGCCAGTGTTGCACTCGACGAAGACGGATAGGCGCTCTCCGGCGTCTGCGAAGGTCGCGGACAATCCCTGGATCACGGTGATGCTATCGGCGACGACCGAGACCTTAATACGCTCTGCAAGCATCCGCAGCCGCTTGAGCTTCGTCTGGCCGACGATGTTGTAGGTGATCAGCACATCGCGGATCGCGCTGCTGCCGTCCGCCATCGCCTCCGTCTCCGACAGTTTCTGGCAGGTGATCCCGACCGCCCCGGCATTGAGCTGCATCTCTGCCAGGGCTGGCAGCTTGTGCGTTTTGATGTGAGGACGCAGTCGCAGGTGGTGCTCATCGGCATATCGCTGGAAACGTTCGATATTTCGCTGAGCGATATCGAGATCGACAAGGACCGCGGGTGTGTCGATTGCGGTTAGGGAGTTCTCGTTGAAGGCCATGGGTACCTCTAAAGCGGCGGGATGTTGCGCTGCACAATAAAAAGCCATTCCAGAAGGGCGCGACTTTTTTCGGCGATGCGGCTTGACAATTCATCGCCGATGCCCCTTCCTATGTCAATCCAATAAAACAGACACGTGTCCGGTATATTGGACATAAGATTCTTCAACCAGGGGAGCGCTATGACCTTTTCTTTCCGTGTCGGCCTGATCACGCTGGCCGCAGCAACTGTTCTTTCCAGCCCGGTCCTTGCGGCCGGTAGCAAGCTTGACGACGTGCTTCAACGAGGCCATCTCATCATGGGAACTGGCAGCACAAATGCGCCTTGGCACTTCAAGAGCGCCGACGACAAGCTTCAGGGCTTCGATGTCGATATGGGCCACATCATTGCGAAGGCCCTGTTTGGCGACCCGGACAAAATCGAGTACGTGAACCAGTCGTCCGATGCGCGTATCCCGAACATCACCACCGACAAGGTCGATATCACCTGCCAATTCATGACCGTGACCGGCGAGCGCGCCCAGCAGATCGCATTCACGATCCCCTACTACCGCGAAGGTGTCGGCCTGATGCTGAAGGCTGACGGCAAGTATCCCGACTACGCCGCGCTTAAGGCTGCTGGTTCATCGGTAACGGTTTCGGTTCTACAGAACGTCTACGCGGAGGCCATGGTCCATGCGGCGCTGCCCGAGGCGACCGTGGACCAATATGATTCCGTCGATCTCATCTACCAGGCAATGGAATCCGGTCGCGCGGATGCGGTTGCCACCGACCAGTCGTCGCTGGCTTGGTATATGACCCAGAACCCTGGGAAATATAAGGACGCTGGCTACGGCTGGAACCCGCAGACCTACGCCTGCGGCGTAAAGCGCGGCGACCAGGATTGGCTGAATTTCGTGAACACCGCCCTTCACGAGGCTATGACCGGCGTCGAGTTCGATGCCTATGCCAAGTCATACAAGACCTGGTTCGGCAAGGACCTGACACCGCCGCAGATCGGCTTCCCGGTCGAATTCAAGTAATTGAATTGCGGGAGTGGGACAAAATCCCGCTCCCCTCTTTTTTGAGAGGCGGCCTACCATGGGTTATACGCTGAATTTTGCCGCGGTCTGGCGCAATTTTGATTTCCTCCTGACCGGCCTGGCGGTAAGCCTCGGCCTGGCGGTGATCTCGATCCTGATCGGAGCCATTCTCGGTCTTTTCGTGGCCTTCGCGCTGCTTTCGAAGAACCGCTTGGTGGAGTTGCCAGCCCGCTGCTACGTCACGGTGATCCGCAATCTGCCTATCCTCGTGCTGGTGCTCTTTGCCTATTTCGCATTGCCGCAATTGGGATTCAGGCTCGATAAGATAAGGAGCTTCGTCCTTGTCCTTTCGATCTATTCGGGCGCGTACCTTGCGGAAGTGTTCCGTGCCGGGCTGCTCTCCATCCCGAAGGGCCTGAGCGAAGCGGGTCTTGCGATCGGCCTGACATCTGCGCAGATCCGTTCCTCAATCATCGCGCCGCTGATGATCCGGAACGTCCTTCCGTCTTTGTCTTCGACGATCATCTCGCTCTTCAAGGACACGTCGCTCGCTGCGACGATCGCCGTGCCCGAACTGACGTTTGCGGCGCGCAAGATCAATGTCGAGAGCTTCCGCGTCATCGAGACATGGATGGTGACATCTGCCCTCTATATCGCAACCTGTTTTCTCATCGCCGCCTTGATGCGCTTCTTCGAGCGCCGGCTGGCCCTGCCGAGATAAGTGCATGTCACAGACATTTCTCGATCAACTTTGGACCGCCCGTTACGTGATCGTCAACGGTCTCGCAATGACGGTATCGATCTCGCTGCTCGCCATCTTCTTCGGTTCTCTCCTCGGAGTGCTCGTCGGCCTCGCGCTCGCCTACGGCCATGCCGCGCTTCGCCTCGTCGTCAGGGCCTACACCGATATCATCCGCGGCACGCCGGTACTCGTGTTGGTTCTTGCGAGCTACTACATGTCGAGTGCAGTCGGCGTAGACCTCGGACCATTCTCCGCCGGCGTGCTTGCCCTCGCCATCTTCTGCTCCTCTCACGTCGGGGAGATCGTGCGAGGCGCCCTTCAGGCTATCCCGCGGGGACAGACCGAGGCGGCCAAGGCGATTGGACTGACCTTCTCGCAGACGTTCACCTCTGTCTTGTGGCCTCAGGCCCTACGCCAGTGCCTGCCGACCTGGGTCAACACGGCGGCTGAGATGGTAAAGGCCTCGACGCTGCTATCGGTTATCGGCGTCGCCGAGCTCCTTTTGCGTAGCCAGGAAATCATCTCCCGCAACTTCATGAGCCTGCAATTCTATTTCCTGGCAGGTGCTCTCTATTTCGTCGTCAATTTCGGGATCGAGCGCTTCGGCAAGTTCGTCGAGCGCAAGACTGCCCTTCCATCCTGAGGAGGCCGATCGATGGCCAAGACAATTCTTGAAATCAAAGGACTTCGCAAGACTTACGGCAGCCACGAGGTGCTGAAAGGCGTAGACTGCTCCGTGGAGGAGGGTGAAGTCATTTCGATTATCGGCTCATCCGGCTCGGGCAAAACCACGATGCTGCGTTGTATCAACATGCTGGAAGAGTTCCAGGGTGGCACGATCAGCCTCGACGGCGAAGAGATCGGCTATCATGGCGCCGGACCAACACGCCGCCGCAAGGCCGAAAAGGAGATTGCGCGCCAGCGGGCGCTAACAGGAATGGCCTTCCAGCAATTCAATCTCTTCCCACACATGACCGCGGCCGAAAACGTCATGCTCGGCCTGATAAAGGTCAAGAAGATGGCGAAGGCGGATGCGCGCAAGATCGCAGAGGCGTGGCTTGACCGCGTCGGCCTTTCGACCCGCGCGAACCACTATCCGGGCCAGCTCTCCGGCGGTCAGCAACAGCGCGTCGCGATCGCACGCGCGATTGCGATGGCGCCCCGTTTGATGCTGTTCGACGAAGTCACGTCGGCACTCGATCCGGAACTGGTGGGCGAAGTCCTGCAGGTCATCAAGGGTCTTGCGGCCGACGGTATGACGATGCTGCTCGTCACCCATGAAATGCGCTTCGCCTATGAGGTGTCTTCGCGCGTCATCTTCATGAACCAGGGCGTGATCTGCGAGCAAGGCGACCCCAAGGAAATGTTCGTGAAGCCGAAGACCGATCGGCTCGCCGAGTTTCTGAAAACCTCAAGCTTCAACTAACAAAGAAAGTGAGAAATATGACGATAAAGCGTTATGGCGGCGGAGAAAAAGGCGCAGGCGGTCAGCCGCTTCCCTTTGCGCGGGCCACAGAGGCGGCCGGCTGGCTGTATGTTTCCGGTCAGGTGCCGATGGAGAAAGGCGAGATCGTCGGTGGTGGAATCATTGGCCAGACCCGTAAGGCGATTGAGAACCTCATTGCCATTCTCAAAGAGGCAGGATACGGCCTTGAAGATGTCGTGCGCGTTGGCGTCTGGCTCGACGATCCCCGCGATTTCTGGAGCTTCAACGGCGTGTATGCCGAGTATTTCGGCGAGAACCCACCGGCCCGCGCTTGCGTCCAGTCACGCATGATGGTCGACTGCAAAGTCGAAGTTGATTGTGTGGCATACCGCGCGGATCGCGCCTAATTTTGGAGAAGAGCATGGCTGAGGCTGGTGTCGACACGGTATCGCGGCGCACCCGAGGATTGGATCGCGCGTTCGAGATACTTGAATTCCTTCGGGTAAAGCGCCAGCCCATGCGACCGAACGAGATCGCTGCGGAAATCGGAGCGCCGCGATCTTCGGTGTACGAACTCGTCAACCTGCTTCTCAGCCACGGTATGCTCGATTACCAACAAGGCGATGGCCGGGTCTTCCTAGGCCGTCGCCTGTATTTCTTGGGAACCGCTTATGCCGAGCAGTTCGACTTGATGCGTGAATGTGAGCGCATGCTGGGCCACCTGGCCGAGGAAACCCGTGAAACGGCCCAGATGTGCCTTCTGGAAGGCAACAAATATACGGTCGCGATGATGCGCGAAGGCATTCGACCTTTTCGGATTTCTTCGAACGTCGGCGAGCTCGTTCCCATTCCATGGACTGCCTCGGGACGGCTCCTTGTCTCGCACCTTTCCGATCAGGAAATTCTTGAATTTATCCCGCCGGATGACTTTGTGCTCCCAGACGGCAGGCGTCTGGATCCGGCAGATTTCATCAATCAGGTCCGAGGTGCAGTACGTGACGGTTATTTCACGTTCAATAGTGAGGTGGAAAACTTTACACACTGCTTCGCCGTACCGATCCATCAGGCCGACGGCATCTGCATTGCGACCCTCTGCCTCGTCGCGCCGCGGGAGGACGGTCTTCGCAACCGCAGAGCATATCTGGATAGCCTGCTTTCCGCGGCGAACGAAATTTCCGAGAAGCTCGGATACCATCCCCTCGAGAGGGCCATCGCCTCACCGATTTAGTCTTCTCGGGATTTGGTCCTTTCTAAACTGTGCGGAATGCGTCTTGGCGGCACGAGGGGGCCGCTCAGACCATCGCGGTACGGCGCCGTCTGATCTGCAAGGCTCTTGTCGCACCAGAATTCATTAAAGCAACGGTTGAAACGAAGCAGGACTTGCTCCCCGCGGTCGGCTCGGCCAGGTGGACCAGTTGCCCGCGGCGGGCGCACGGGCGTGGATTGGTTTGCAAATTTGCGTTACTCTGAGCCTTCGGAAAAAGGCTGGGGGGCCCTATGTTGGATAGGAGTTTGCTTGAGGCTCGGCTGATCGAGAGTTTCGCGCCGCCGCCGCTGAGGCTCTTCGGCAAAGAGCCCTCCATTCCGTCGGATAGCCGCATGGCCCTGTTGTGGCTCGACGTCGTCGGCTTCACCCGGATTACAACGCATTTTCTTGCGCGCGGACCCGCCGGCATTGAAGATCTGGCAAACCTGCTGGAACTGCATTTCGCCGGGCTCATCGACAGGATCGTCGCCCATGGCGGCGAACCGTTGATGTTTGCCGGTGATGGCCTGCTTGCCGGCTGGCCGTGCGCTGGCTCGACCCCTTACGAGGCTCTTCTGCGCGCGGCGGCGTGCGCCCAACACATTCTTGCTTCGTCGCGCGGTACCCTGCCTTCAGGAGAGCCGATCGAACTCCATGCCGTGCTTGCCTTCGGGCAGTGCCATACCGCCGAGATCGGAACCGAGCGCCTTCGGCTCCACGTGACCGTCGGAGAAGGGCTCGCCGATTTGCAAGAGGCGAGCACCACGCGGGCCAAGGGACAGCTGCTGGTTTCCGTGGCCGCACGTTCGATCCTCGGCGATGCCGCAACCGTGCAATCGATTGGCCGCGACGCGACCGTCCTGACGTCGTTGCGTGGCGCACCCGACCCGACGCCATTGGCCATACCGCCGCTGACTTCGGAAGCGCGCGAACGACTGGCCAGTCTTGTACCGCTCCCTGTTGCGCTCCGCCTCGATGGAAGGCTTCTCGATTGGACGGCTGAACTCAGGCGCATATCTGTGGTGTTCGTTGCCCTTCCGCGGCTGGATCACGCTTCGCCCGACATTTTGTCCCGGCTCGAGTCGATCGTCGCCGCAATCGCGCCAAAGGTCCATGAGCGGGACGGGTTTATACAGCAGCTTCGGGTAGATGAGCGTGGCGCAAACCTGGTCATCGTTTTCGGGATCCCGCCTGTTGCGCATGCGGATGATCCCGTGCGGGCGGTCCGGTGTGCCGTCGACACGCGTGATGTGCTGCGCGGTATAGGCCAGCCCAGCAGTATCGGCGTCGCAACCGGGACGGCCTTCTGCGGATTGATCGGGAACGATGTCTTCCGCGCCTGGACCACTTACAGCGAAGCGGTCAATCTTGCCGCCCGGCTCCAGGGGGTGCAGCAAGGCACGATCCAGTGCGACGAAGCCACCGTCCGCGGGGCGCAGGATGCCATATCCTTCGTTCCGATCGGTCACAGCCAGGTGCGCGGATTGGATCTCAATGTCCCCGTCTGGACACCCAGGCGGCAGGATCGCTCCGAGCTCGACGAACTGATGCGCGGGCGCGAGCGCGAACTCACGCGCATTCTGAGCGCCCTCGACGATGCGGCCCAATCCGGCATTTCTCGATTTGTCATCGTCGAGGCGGAATCCGGGATGGGTAAATCACGCCTGCTGGCGGAGTTGCATCATCGTCTGTCGACCAGCCAATCCACCACCTTGAGCGGCATCGCGGATCGGATCGAGCATCGCGTTCCGTATCGAGGCTGGCGAGGCGTGCTTACCGAACTGCTCGGTCTCGATGCCAAACAGCCGGAAACACAGCGGCGCGCGGTTGCCTTGAGCGCGCTGGGCCCGGAGCTTGAGCCGCGCGCAGCACTCCTGAACCCGATCTTGCAACTCGATTTTCCCGAATCGGTCGAATTGGAAGCGATGAGCGCCCCCCAGCGCACGGAGGCCCGGCTCGATTTGCTGGTTTCGCTTCTCCAGCGCGCCGCCTCCGGCGGTTCGTTGCTTGTGACGATCGACGACGCCCAATGGCTGGACGACGAGAGTTGGAGGCTGGCGGCGAAGGCGGTTCGTGCGGTTCGCGGTCTATGTCTGGTAATGGCCATGCAGCCGATGGAGGAAGACGCACGGATAGAGGCGCTATCCGACGGCGGCGCGCTGCGATTGAAGCTGGAAGGCCTTTCGGACGAAGATCAGGACAGACTGGCGCTGACCCGACTCGGCGCCGAACGCATTGCGCCGGCTCTGGCGAACCTGCTGCGCGCTCGCGCCCGAGGGCATCCCTTTTTCTGTCTCGAACTGGCCCGCGCGCTCCATGACGAAGGTTTGATCGAAGTGGTGGACGGCACGTGTCGTATCGCGCAACATCTGGTGAACGATCGCTTGCCTCTGCCGGACTCGATTCACGCCGCGGTGGCGCGCCGTATCGACCGTCTCGATCTTGAAAGCCAGGTGACGCTCAAGGTCGCAAGCGCCGCGGGCCTGCGTTTCCCGACCGCCCTTGTGGCCGCTGTCCACCCCACCGCGAGCGCCGAACAGAACGTCGTCGGCCGCCATCTGGCGATGCACCACCGCGCGGGCATGCTGCAGCCAGAAAACATCGACGAATTGGACGGCTACAGCTTTTGCCATGGCATTATGCGCGATGTCGCCTATGAGCTGATGCTCTACGGGCAGCGCAAGCAATTGCACCGCGCAATCGCCGACTGGTACGAGCAAAATAGCGCCCTCGATATGTCGCGCTTTTACGCTTTGCTCGCGCATCACCTGGAGGCGGCAGGCGAGCCGGTACGGGCGGTTCACTATCTGAGGCTCGAAGCCGAGCGTGTTTTCGGTCTGGGATTCGTGCGGCAATCCCTTTCGATCGGTCTGCACGGTGCGGCGCTTCTCGGCTCCGAAGTGCCAGCCGACGGCGCGGGACTCCAAAAGGCGATCGGCCAGGAGATGGAGCAGATCGCTGCCTTGCTCGGCGACAGGCAGCCGGCGGATCTCGTCGACCTTCCGCAACTACAGGACGAACATGTCGCAAGCCTCGTGCCGCTGTTGCTGAGCATCGCACCCTACGCCTACCAAAGTCAGCAACCCGAATTGTTCGCGCTTCTCGGCGCGAGATGCCTGCGTCTGACGCTCGCTCACGGCCAGGCCGTTTTCACGCCGGATGTCTACGCGATGTATTCGGTTGTCCATGCGGCGATGACGGGCGACCGGCGGAGGGGTGCCGCATGGAGCGATCTGAGCCTACAACTGCAACCCCGCATCAAAGGCGCGAGCTTTGCACGCTGCGCCTTTATCAACGTGTGGTTCCACAATCATTGGGTCGGAAAACTGGAGGACGGAATTGCACGAGCAAAGGCGGGTGCCGAAGCCGGCCTTGCGAGCGGCGAAATTGTCTACGGCTGTTTCAATCTCACGACGGTTATCGTGCTGCTCGCGGCGGCCGGCCGGCCGATCGATGAGGTCATATCGACCGGCACCACCTATCTAGCGCAAAACGGCGGTCGGGTACGCAATTCCGCCTTCACACTCCTGCTGGAACTGCAATCGGCCCGTGCGCTTGCCGGCAAGACCCGCGCGTTCGACCAGCTCTCCGACGCGACCGTGGACGAGGAGACTGAGTTCGCAACCATGCTCCAATCGCGGTTCAGCAATCAGATTGCCGGCTATTACACGGCGAAACTGCGCTTGGCTGTGCTTGGCGGAGACTGGCGAGGTGCTCTCTCATGGGCAGAGCAGGCGCGTGTCCTGTTGCCGTTTTTCGCCGGGCAACCCTCCGAAGCCGTGCTGGTGCACTATCACGGTGCTGCGGCGCTGGCGCTTGCCGCCTTCGGCTCCCCGAAGGATGCTCAGGCCCTGCGCGCCGAGGGATGGGACTGCGCGGACCAGATGCGCAATTGGGAATCCTTGAATGAGGCCTGGCTCGGCCCCAAGGCGGATATTCTCGAGGGACTGCTCGAGGTGGGCTCCGGCCAAATCGCGGCGGCGCAAAGGCTGCTGCGCAGGGCGGCGGAGCGCGCAGCGGAAACGGGCCACTTGGAAGACCGCGCCTTCGCTCTGGAATGCCTGGCCAGGGCGCAACGAACGGCTGGCGAAATCCCCAGCGCGCTCAAAGAGGCGCTGGCGGCATATCGGGCATGGGGCGCCGAGGGCAAGCGCACACGCCTCGCCGACGAGTTCAGCGCAGCCTAGATAGCGACCCGCACCGACGTCGACCGGTTGCGCCGAAGTGATTTAAACCCGCATGTTGGCAAGATGAACTCGTATGTGGTTCACGCCACCCGCCGCAGCAATAAAGCGTGCGCATGCAAGTCGAGGCCGAGCGCCAGGAGCATGACATAGGGCGTGTCTATGTCCTCTTCGCGGGCAGCCAGCGTCACGGCAATGCTGGCAACGGTCATATTCCCGAAATCCCTGATGGTGCTGAGCGCCGGCTTGGTCTTTAGCTCGTCAGCCCAAGCGTCCAGTAGGAGTGTGGACGCCTGATGACCGATGAGGGTAATGTCGCTGCCGGAGAGCCCCTGGCGCTGCAACAGCTCCTGTGCCGAAATCGCAGCAATTCCACCGCCGAAAGATTTGAAGGCGTTGTAACCCTTCTCGGTCATGTGGAAATAGGGACCGCTATATTCCTGGTCCTCGGGCTGCCCTTGCGTCTTGATGGGATCACCGCTGACGAACATCGCACCATAAAGATCAGATCTGACAAGAGCCTGCTGATCCTGAACAATCCAGCGCACGCCAGCTGATGCACAGCCGAGCACTGCCGCGCCTGCGCCGTCTCCGGCGCTTACCGAGGCGCCCTGGTTATAGTCGACGGCGCGTGTCCAGTCGCCGCCTGCGACCACGAGAATCCGTCTGGCCCGCCCAGCCTTGAGCAGCGCATCGGCAATGACGAGCGCTTCCGTGAAGTTGGAAAAGTCATTTCCAAGCGGCAGCGGCATGGCTCGCTCCGGGAGACCGAGCCGCGCATGCAGCTCTCCGAGATCACTCGGTACGATGTAACGGCTGAGCGACGCGCAGCCCATCAACAGATCGATATCGGCAGCCGAAACGCCCGCATCGATCATCGCCTTCTCGGCCGCAGCCGCCATGATCGAGACCAGCGATTCGTCGGGTCCCAATACGTGCCGCCGCTCGAATCCTTGGAACAGCGCCAAAATCTCCTTTTGCGAGGCGTTCTTTTTCAGCGCATCGAAGATGGGATCGTCGTTGAGCCGGACCAGGACCGGTACCTGGTAGCCCAGACCGATGACGCCGATATTCTTCTCAACCATCCTGCCACTCGCCTTTCGCAACACCGAGCCGCTGCTGCAAGACGATCTCGGCCGTCTGCAGAGCTCCCTCTGCCCATGTTTGATTGGTCGAATACGCCTCCCCGCAAATATAGCAGGGGAAATTGTCGACCGGCTGAGTCATGCGCGTCAGCATGACATCCGAACGGACGTTGACGTTCCAGAGATGGACCCCACCGCCGAAGGGATCGCGCGACCAGTCCATATAGGCGGCATCGATGGGCTCTGGCGCGCTGTCCTTGCCGTGCATCTGCATGAGCTGGCGATGGAGCTCGTTCACCATCTGCCTGGTGGCCGGATGCTCGGTCCAATTCTCCGCAAGCCGCTTGCCGAAGGAATCGGCCGGCTCCGCCGTCATTTCAGCCGCCTTTCGTTCGAACATCGCCCAATGGTGGCCTGGGCTTCTCAAGCTGAGCGGCAGGCCGACCTTGTGGACTTCCGCCCGCTTGTCCAGCCCTTCCCAGAAACTAACGTTCAAGAGATCGTCGTACACCATGACAAGGCCTGGTCCGTCCCGCTTCGGAATGGTCGTCCCCTGCGGTCCGGAAGGCCAGTAGTAGCATTGCCGGATGGGCATGTCGGTGAGAGAGCGGCCGGAACTAACCCCTGAATCCTGCCACCAGCAGTTCGGATAGAGCAGGAAGCACTTGAACAACGGGATCGGAGCAACGGAGGCGAGGTCCTGCCGGAATTGCGTATTCGCCGGGCCCAGGACCTCGCCATACGGATCCAGAAGTTCGATAGAGCGGCGCGGCATAGCGAGCACGATGGCGCGCGCCGTCTTTGTCGTACCGTCCTGGAATCTAAGCGTGAGGCCGTTGGAGCCGTCGTCGAGCGTGGTGCCGGAAAAGCCGGCGAGCCACTGCTGAAATTGGATTTCGCCGCCGGCGGCCTGGAAGCGGCTCTGAAGCTCAAATGGCACCCTCTCGTAACCGGCGTCGACTATGCGGTAGCTGACATTCGGGGTGAAATCGAAATACTCGGCGGTGAGGTCGAGGGCGTTGGTGTTTCCGCCGAGGCAGTCGTAGCCGACAGTTGCCCGGGCGGCCGCATATCCGTCTGCACTCATGCCCTTGGCCAGCAGGTTCCACAAGCCGTGCTGCCACAACGGCAATCCATCGACCATAACGGTCTCAAGATATTGGCGCAGTGTACCGGCGTTAAGATGGGCCATAAGGTCAGGCATCAAGCGTGTTAGAACGCGTCCTATCAGTCCTGCGGGACTTCCCCCCTTTCCCGCGACCAACCATGCCGCTTCCGCCGGATCGAGCCAGTAGGGCAGGGCGGCCGCATTGCCGAGGTCGCTGGTGCGCAGCAGCTTCCCGCGCAGGAAAGCAATATTGCCGGGAAGATCGACGACCTGCTCATGCCATGGCAGTTTCAACACGCACTCGACGAGGCTGGTGACGAGCGTCTGCGCCGGGGCGACATAGCGCATGCCGCCGACCTCTGCGGTCGTCTCTGGCATATGCGGCGAACGAGCTGAAAGCAGCCGCCCGCCAATGCGTCCGCTTCCTTCGAAGAGAGCGACCTTGAGTTTTCCGCGAGCAGCTTCCCAGCCCGCAAGCTTTGAGCCGGTCAGCTTCGATGTCAGCAGCCGCCAGCCCGTGTAGATACCGCTCATTCCACCGCCAACGATGGCAACGTCGACGTCTGGCATTGTATCCATGAGTTCCCCCTCCTCAGTCGACCTTCTTTTGCCAATAAGGCGCATTCCAGTATGGAGGCGCGGCTTTCGGGTCGACATGCGCCACGATCACTTGCGGGCGTCCGCTTTGGGCGCCATCCATGATCTTCCCCCATGCATCCCGTAGGTCGGCGGGCTGACCGACATCGACAGCATCGGCGCCGAGCCCTTCGGCCACCTTTATGAGGTCGGTCGCTCCAAGGCTGTAGGCCTTGTCGAAGCTGCCGTCGCTCGGGAACAGCATTTCCATGCCCTGTGCCACCATTTTCAGATCGTCGTCCTTCAGAACGATCCAGATAGCGCCTACCTGGTGCGCGGCCGCCGTCGAGATCTCGCCGAGCTGCATCAGGAAAGCTCCGTCCCCGACCAGGGCAATGGCAAGGCGATCGGGCCGTCCCAGCCTTGCGCCGATCACACCACAGACGCCAAAGCCCATCGGGCCCATAGCCAGCGCGCTGTGGAACTCCTGCCTGCGGTCGACGATAAGCGAATGCAATCCCCAACCGACGCAATTGCCGCAATCGATGAAGATGAAGGCATCGTCCGGCAGCAATTCGTTGAGTGTCCGACAAAGGGCGGCTGGCTGCAGCGGCGCGTCCTCGGAGTTGTAGCTCTCAGGCGACGAAAATGGCGAATGGCCCTTCTTGATTTCGGCAATCTCGGTCGCTCGCGCCGCGACGACCGTCGGGTCGGCCGGCCAAGCCGGCGCCTGATCCCAGAGGGCTCGGATGAAGGCACCGGCTTCCGCGACGATCCCGTCGGTGACGGGGAAGCCGCGTCCGATCATCGACTGGTCGATATCGACCTGGATGAACGGACCGTTCGGCACCAGCATCGGGTTCCACCGATAGGTCGCAAGCTCGCCGAGCGACGAGCCCACGACGAGTAGCGCATCATGAGCGGCAGCAGTGCCCTGGCCGATCATCCAATACTGCGGCCATTGGCATCCGGCAAAGCCATAGGCGCGAAACGACAGGTCGTGCGTCTCGGGAAAGACGCCCTTTCCATCCGACGTCGTCATGACTGGAACCTGCCACCACTCCGCCAGACACCGAAGCGCATCGGCCGTACCGGAATCCCGCACCGCCTCGCGACAGCCGTTGCCGAGCAGGATCAGAGGCCGTTTTGAAGTCGACAGTACCTCTAGCACCCGTCGGACGTCGTCCGGCGACGCGCCGACCTTCGGCAGCGTGCGATAGTTGGAGGGGTGGGCAGGTGGTCGCGGCGCAACGATTTGATAGGGGTCCTCGTCATCGATTGGTGCCGATGCGACGCTATCGGAAATGCCGAGACGCACAGCGCGCCGTGGAATTGACAGCATGTCGCGCAGCGCCTGTTCGATAACGATCGGCGCGCCGGCCGCGGCTGCGACATCGGCACTGTAACGCGTTCCCGCGGCGTAGATATCACGAACATTGAGCCCGCAATCGGTGCCCTCCTGAAGGTAGCCGCGGCCAAGGAAATTTTGCGGCACCTCGCCGGTGAGTGTCATGACGGCGGAACCGCCGAAATACGCGTTCATCGTGCCGGTCAGCGCATTGGTGGCGCCGGGGCCGCTGGTGACGAGCACCACACCGGGCTTGCCGGTTGCGCGAAAATAACCATCAGCCATGTAGGCAGCAGCGGACTCCTGCCGGCAGACGACATAGGTGAATTCGGGGCGTTCCTTGACCCTTTCCAAGAGATGGGCGATGCCAGCGCCCGGAACGCCGAACATCAGCGTCGCACGTTCGAGAGCCAGATAGTCGAGAAGCTGGTCGGCAACAGTGCCGCCTTGCGAAGACGTAGATGCAGCCATCGTCATGAACTCCGCTTCATCGTGAGATAAGGGCAGAAGAGCTATGAATGCGATTTCAGGTGACTGTATTGCGAATAGATATGCGACCTGGAGGCAAGCATCTCATCGTGCCTGAGGTCCGCTTGCATGTCGAGTAGCTAAAATAAGTAGGGAATGTGGATACGTTGACTGAAATTATCCCCTCACGACCGCTCCTGATTTGCGCGGGGGAGGAAAGCATAGCGATCAACCACGCGGCAATTGCGGTCGGCGAGGGACGAGCCCGACGTATCAGGCCGCGCACGACGAAGACGCTGCGTCGGAGGCCATCCGGCCGAATATTTGATTGACGAAGACCTCGAGGACAGCAAGGGGTTGCCTCTTGCCCCAGTTTCCGTGTGCAATCTTGGTGCCGTCCTTTATGGTTACACAATCATGTCCGGTTGCTCCTTCTTCGGTTGGATCGTTGACGCTCCGAGGGTGGCGGCGCGAGTAACGTTCAGCGCTCGTCGGCCGATCTTTCCGGCTGGAGAACCGGCGACCCCATCGATCTGCCCGCCCAATGCCGTTCAAAGGAGACTACCAATTGAGCAACCATCTGTTTGACGCCATCCGTGAGAATGTGAAGCCGGGTGCGCCTTTCATCGAAACAGCGGATGGCGCGATTTGGCGCTACAGCGATATGATTGAACAGTCGGGGCGGTTGGCTGCCACTCTCGTTGCGATGGGCGTCAAGCCTGACGACCGCGTTGCAGCGCAAGTCGACAAGAGCCCGGAAGCCCTAATTCTCTATCTTGCTTGCATCAGGGCCGGGGCCGTTTATCTTCCCCTCAACACCGCCTACACGCTTGCCGAGCTCGACTATTTCATCGGTGATGCCGAACCCCGGCTGGTGGTCGTATCTCCAAGAACTCGCCAGGGGCTGGAGGCGGTCGCTGCGCGATATGGCGCCCGTCTCGAAACGCTTGACGAGGCGGGCGGCGGATCGTTGATGACGGGGTTGACGGAGATTCCGGCCGAATTCACCGACGTCGCACGCGGTCCGGACGATCTGGCCGCGATCCTCTACACATCGGGTACGACGGGGCGCTCGAAGGGCGCGATGTTGACGCATGACAATCTTCTGTCGAATGCGGTGGCGTTGCGCGGCCATTGGCGTTTCGAGAGCGGCGACAGGCTGATCCATGCGCTGCCGATCTTCCACACCCACGGCTTGTTCGTCGCGTCGAACGTCACCCTGCTTTCTGGTGCATCTATGTATCTGCTGCCCAAATTCGATGCGGACGAGGTGTTGCGGCTGATGCCCCGGGCGACGGTTCTAATGGGTGTACCGACCTTCTACGTCCGGCTGGTGCAGCATCCCGGCCTGAACGCCGATGTGACCTCAAGCATGCGGCTCTTCATCTCGGGCTCCGCGCCTCTGTTGGCGCAGACGCACAGGCAGTTTTGTGAAAGGACCGGCCATGCGATCCTCGAGCGCTACGGCATGACGGAGACCAACATGAACACTTCGAACCCTTATGACGGGGAGCGCGTGGCCGGTACCGTCGGCTTCCCTCTGCCCGGTGTTTCCCTGCGCATTACGCAACCGGAAACGGGAACTCCGCTTGCGGACGGCGAGACGGGCATGATCGAAGTGAAAGGGCCGAACGTCTTCAAGGGCTACTGGCGAATGCCGGAAAAAACCAAAGTCGAGTTTCGCGACGACGGTTTCTTCATCACGGGCGATCTCGGCAAGATCGACGAGCGTGGCTATGTGCACATCGTCGGCCGGAGCAAGGATGTCGTCATTTCCGGCGGATACAATATTTATCCGAAGGAGATTGAGAGCGAGATCGATCAGTTGCCTGGCATCGTGGAGAGCGCAGTCATCGGCGTGCCCCATCCGGATCTAGGAGAAGGCCTGGCCGCAGTCGTTGTGCGAGAGCCGGGGGCAGTGGTTGACGAGACGACGGTGCTGACAGGATTGCGGGATCGTCTTGCACGATATAAGCAGCCGAAACGCGTCATCATCGTCGACGAATTGCCGCGCAACACCATGGGCAAGGTGCAGAAGAACGTGCTGCGGGATGTCTTTTCGGTGCTTTTCCAGCCGTAAGGCAGCGCGATCCAGCCTTCTGCCTGCCGTCATTTCGCGCAAAGATCTCTCGCGCTTCGGCGCACACGAGATCCCGCCAACGGGCTGAGATAAGGATGATTTTTTGAGGATCTTCAGTTCGGTCGCATCCGAGGCGCTAAATCGCAGCGCTGATTTGCGGGTGCTGACCTTCGCGTGCTTCATGTCTTGCCGGAACGGGATCGCATTTCAGCAATGTGCTCGAAGCTTTTGCATGGGAACTTAGGGGTCCGTATCCGATCAAGAGCAACTAGTATTAAGACAGTTATCCTTTTGAGAGGATATGGCCGGCAAGCACGGAACTAAGCTTCATGTCAATTTGTTAAATTTATCCGACAAGAGCGCGAAAATGCCATCGCAATCTGCTCCGGTGATAATCCAGCAATTGGGCTCTGTACCAGCGAGATGCCGCTCGCCGACGCAAGCAACGGTTCGTCCTTGATTGATACCCGGAGAGCTGTCGATTTCGAGGAAGGCTTCAATGCCGGTGAAGAGCTCCGGCCTCAGCAGCCAAGCAATAACACATGGGTCATGCAGGCACGGATCGCCCTTTGCATAGGCTGAAATCATCGCAACGGCTTGTCGTCCCGCATCATTGTCGAGTTGCTGGAGAGTTTTCAGTCGCCCTGGCGTCGCAACCACAGTGTTCGTCACGTCGAGGCCGAACATGACGAGCGGTGCGCCTGCGGTTGCCACTATGTGAGCGGAGTGCGGATCGACATAGATGTTGAATTCCGCCGCCGGTGTCGTATTGCCAGGGCGAAACGCAGCACCTCCCATGAAGACGATCTGATCGATATTGGCGGCCAAGCGAGGTTCCTTGACAATCGCCATTGCCACATTGGTCAATGGACCAATGGGGCAAAGAGTGACTTGCCCCGGATTAGCCATTACGGTGTCGATGATGAAATCGATCGCGTGGGCATCACGCGGCGTGCCACTCGTGTCAAGGACTACACCGCCAAGTCCCTCGGCGCCATGCATGATGGAGCGATGGCCAGTTGTTCGCATGAGTGGCCGGCTGCAACCGGCATAGACGCCGACATCACTCCTTCCGAGTAGATTGCAAATACCCAAGGCATTGCGCGTCGTGTGATCGAGCGCGACGTTGCCGGCGACGGTGGTGATCCCAAGCAGCTCGAGTTCTTCAGACGCAGACAGCGCCAACATGATCGCGATGGCGTCATCCACGCCGGGGTCGCAGTCGATAATGATTTTTTTTGTCGCCATGATCCGTCACCTCCTGTACCGGGCAGCTTTCATGATGCTTTGACCGCCTTTCGGCAAATCGTTTTTTTTGCGCGCTTGTTTCGGTTTAGACGAAGCAAGGTGCCCGAACCAACGCTTTCATGTGCAAAGCGCGCCGGTTATGAAGTACATCCAGAGAAGTGGATATCGAGACGCCTTCTCCGGCTCTTTGTGATGTCACGATGCCCTCGTTGGTGAGCCGAGCGCATCGCTCGGGCATTCCCGGGGACAAATGGACCGATCGCTATAGATTGTGGTTTTTTGAGATAAAGTCGGGAAATGCGATACACCTTACGCCAAATCGAATACTTCATTGCCACCGCAGAGACCGGCAGCATTACCCTTGCCTCGGAGCGGCTGAACATTTCCCAGCCGTCTATCTCGACGGCGATCAGCCATCTTGAAATCGAGCTTGAGACGCAACTGTTCGTTCGTCACCATGCAAAGGGGCTGTCGTTGACGCCAGCGGGAAGGGCTCTCCTCGGGGAAGCCAAACGATTAATCGACCAGGCCGAGCAGATGTATGCCGTCGCCTCCGAGATCAACGAGAAGATCCGTGGCCAGTTATCGCTCGGTTGCCTTGTCACCTTCGCGTCCATGGTCATGCCTGAGCTCTCCCATTCCTTCACGTCGGCTTTTCCGGCAACCCGCATCGTGCAGACGGTCAGCGACCATGAGGATCTGCTCGAGAGATTGTCCCGTGCGGAAATTGATGTGGCCCTAAGCTACGATTTGCTCGTTCCCGACGGATATGATTTCGTGCCGCTCGCCAGCTTGCCGCCGTATGTTCTCGTTGGCGAAGCCCACCCGTTGGCGCGCCATTCCCCAATCAGTCTGACCGAGCTCGTCAAAGAGCCGCTTATACTGCTTGATCTGCCGATGAGCCGCGAATATTTCATGGGTATTTTTTCCAAGCAGGGGCTGGAGCCGAACATCGCGACGCGATCGAGCCATCAGGACGTCATTCGGACGATGGTCGCCAACGGCTATGGCTATACGCTTGCGAATGTCCGGCCTCGCGCCCAGGTCGCCATGGATGGGAGACCACTTGTCAGGGTGCCGCTTTCCGGCGATCACAAACCGATGGTCATCGGCGTATTGTCCTTCCGGCAGGGCCGGCGTTCGCGGCTGCTCGACGTATTCGAGCAGCACTGCAAGGCTTTTGTTTCCGATGCCTACATTCCCGGCATGATCGCGCCAGCCATGGACCGTCGCTGATAAACGGGCCGAAGCTTCCTCGGATTTTGCTAAGCGGCGGTTCGCAATTCTGTTCTTTGCCTTTGACGCCGCGTCGAACATCTATCCTTAGCCAGCGCCTTCGCAATATCCCGCATCGGTGCCTTTCGGACAGCGACAGACTTAGGAGACAAGAATGACGAATGAGAAACTGATGAAGGGCGAATTTTCCGCGCTGATTGCCGAGATGACGACCAATGAGAAGGTTGCTCTCCTCGGCGGGCACCACATGTGGAAGACGAAGGCGATCCCGCGTCTTGATATACCCAATATCGTCATGACCGACGGGACCTATGGTGTACGCTATTCGATTCCCCAGATCGATGAGGACGAAGCCGGCGGACAGGACTTTTCCGCCTTTCTGTCTATTGTCAATCAACGCGCAGACGACATTCAGATCACATGGGGCAAGATCAAGTTGGCGACCTGCTTTCCGAACGGTACCAGCATGGCATGCTCCTGGGACCTGGGTCTTGCCCGGGAGCTTGGCGAAGCGCTTGCAAGGGAATGCCAGGAGTTTGGCGTTCATCTCCTGCTCGGACCCGGCATTAACATTCGGCGGACGCCGCTCGGTGGTCGCAGTTACGAATATTATTCCGAGGATCCGCTCATCAGCGGCGATTTCGCAGCCGCCGTTATTTCCGGTTTACAGGACAATGGCGTCGGCGCGTCGCTCAAGCATTTCGCCTGCAACAATTCCGAGATGGAGCGAACCACCATGGATTCGGTGGTGGAAGAGCGTGCGCTCCGCGAAATCTATTTGAAGGGGTTCGAACGCGCCGTCAAGAAGGCCAATCCCTGGACGGTCATGAGCTCGTACAACCGGCTAAACGGAGTTCAGGCGGCCGAAAACAAGTGGCTTCTCAATGACGTGCTGCGCGACGAGTGGGGCTACGAGGGCATGGTTATATCCGACTGGCATGGCATCAAGGACCGGCCGGCCTCAGTCATTGCCGGCAACGATCTCGATATGCCGGAAAGCGAGACCCGCAAGGCTGAACTCCTTGAAGCGATCGAGACGGGGAGCGTCGATATCGGCCTTGTCGATCGCGCCTGCGCTCGCGTCCTGCAATTGATCCGGCTCAGCAAGCTCAATGAGCGTCGCGTCGCGGCCTTCGATCGTGACAGGCATCATGCATTGGCCCGGCGCATGGCCGGGGAGTCGATCGTTCTTATGAAAAATGAAGGATCTCTGCTCCCGATCGACCTGTCGAAGACGCGCCGGATCGCGGTCGTCGGCGAAGCGGCGGGTAAGCCGGTTATTCAAGGTTCTGGCTGCGCGACGACGCTGCCAACTTCGGTTGACAGTCCGATCGATGAAATCCGCAAGCTTGCGGGCGAGGGCGTACAGGTCGACTGGTACAACGGTATCAGTGAGGTCGATTCCGAAAGCCAGGCCCTTCAGGCCGAAGCGATTTTAGGTATAAAGGATGCCGATCTGGTTGTCGTCTTTGTCAGCACGGAAGTCGGTTATGATGGAGAGGGTTCCGACCGCCGGACGCTCGATATCGCTCCTGGCCAGGACGAGCTCATTCGGACGCTGTCTCGGACGAACCGAAACATCGCGGTGGTGGTTGCAAGCCCGGACGCAGTCGTCATGCCCTGGGTCAATCACGCCAAATCCGTGGTCGAGGTGTTCTTTTCGGGCCAGGCCATGGGTGGGGCGATCGCGGACGTGCTTTTCGGTAAGGTCAACCCCTCGGGCAAGATCACCACGACCTTCCCGAAACGTATCGAGGACATTCCGGCCTATCTCAGCTATCCGGGCGAAAATGGTCGTCACCTTTACAGCGAGGGCATCTTGGTGGGTTATCGCTGGTATGATACCGCCAACGTGGAGCCGCTTTTTCCTTTCGGCCACGGCCTGAGCTACACGAGTTTTGCCTATTCCGACATTCGCACGGACAGGGATACACTTGCCGACGGCGAGACGCTGACGGTCAGCTTCACGATTGAGAACACCGGCAAGCTTGCCGGCAAGGAAATCTGCCAAGTCTATACCGCTTACGGCACGCCCCGTCTCAAACGGCCCGTTCGTGAGCTCAGGGCGTTCACCAAGGTCTGGCTGGAGCCCGGCGAACGCAAGCTCGTCTCGCTGACAATTCCTGCAGACGATCTGAAGGTCTACGATACCGCGCGCAAGGCATTTGTCTTGGATGACGACGCAGTGGATGTGCAGGTCGGTGCTTCGTCGCGCGACATTCGGCTGTCGGCAGGGATCAGGACCGTCGCCCCACATACGCGCTATCGCAAGATCGACTGGGACACGCAGCCGATTTTCATTCTTTCTAATCCGATCGCCCGAGCGAAATTCAACGCCTTCTTGTGCAGACAACTCGCAATAGGCGAGGCCGAGGCCGATCGCATGCTCGACCATTGCGCCAACTCGTTCATCGGCGTTTTCACCACCTTTGACCGTCGCTTTCGCAAGGCCTTTCCCAAGGAAGATATCGCCGCGCTCCTCGTCGAAGTCAACGAAGCCATGGAACGGGCGGTCTGAGGCGCGCTATCGGCATTTCCTTGCGCGGCCTGCAATTGGCGCGACCGCTGCATTTCGGACCTTCAAAGCAAGCGATCATGATGGATACGATCGAACTCTTGGACCAGCTCGTCGCCTTTAAGACCGTCAGCAAGGACAGCAACCTGCCGCTTGTCGATTTTGCCGAAAGCTTTCTTCGTGAGCGTGGATTTATCTGCCGGCGGGTTTTAGACCCGACCGGCCTCAAGGCAAATCTCATTGCAAGCATCGGGCCGGGCGGAGCCGACGGCATTATCCTGTCCGCCCACACCGATGTCGTTCCAGTTGCCGGGCAGGCATGGAGCGGCAATCCCTTCCGACTGCGCCGCGACGGCGACCGGCTTTACGGTCGCGGTACGGCGGACATGAAAGGCTTCGTTGCGGCCGCGCTGCGCATTGCCGATCGCGCCAGCCGCCTGGCGCTCGGCCGCTCTCTTCATATCGCATTGTCGCATGACGAAGAGATCGGTTGCGTCGGGGTCCGCTCCTTGCTGAGTGATCTTAAGGACCGGCGTTTTTCCGCTGCACTCTGCATCGTCGGCGAGCCGACATCGATGCGGATCGGTATCGGTCACAAGGGTAAGCTTGCCGCGCGCGCCACTTGCTGGGGCCGGGGCGGGCACTCGTCCATCGCTCCGCTGTTGATGAACGCGATACATCTTGCGACGGACGTCACTTCGGTCATTCGACGTCAACAGTCGGATATTGGCAACAATGGCCTGCGCGACGAGGCCTACGATGTCCCATACACCACGATCCATGCGGGCAAGATTGTGGGCGGAACGGCGCTCAACGTCGTTCCCGATGTGGCGACCGTGGATTTCGAGATCCGCCATCTTGCAGAGGACGATCCGACAATATTGCTGGAGCGGCTGCAATCTCAAACAGAGGCATTGTTGGCACCGCATCGAATGCTGTTCCCAGAGGCGGCAATCGGGATAGAGGTGCTCAACGCCTATCCGGCGTTTGCTGTTTCGCCGACGGCCCGCGCCGTTACAACGATCAAGGCATGGCTGCCGGAGGCCGGAACCACGAAGGTTTCCTTCGGAACCGAGGCGGGCCTTTATGTGGCCACACTTGGCATACCGACCGTTGTCATCGGCCCCGGATCGATGGATCAGGGCCATACGCCCGATGAATTCGTCGATGTCGCGCAGTTGCACGCTTGCGACGCTTTTCTCGATCGCATGCTGGTATCTCTTGGACGACGATTGCGGCGCCCCGCTTAGTTCGCCCCTAACCAAAAGGCCTGAAATAAATAATTTACTTGGGTGGGTGTGGATGGCTTTCTCTTGTGGCCATACCCTCCGATACGGGAACAAAACGATGAATAACAAATTCACTCTTTCACGACGTAGCCTCCTGAAAACGGGCGCCGGCGCGGCCGCTATGCTCGCGACGCCAGCCCTCTTGACCAAAGGCTTTGCCGCCGACACGCTGACGGTCTCCGATTATGGCGGCGTGTTCGAGCAGGGCTTTCGTCTTGCCTTCTACGACCCGTTCGAAAAGGAGTTCGGCGTCAAGATCAACGTCGTCACGGTATCGCCGGACCCGGTTCCGCAATACAAGTTGAACGTCGACACGAAATCTTACCTTGCCGACATCGTGATGCTGACCCCGGAGCACGTCGACCGGCTCGGCAAGATGGGCAACTATCTGGAAGACTTAAACCTCAAGATCGATAACCCGGAAAACTATGTGAAGGGCTCGATCACCAACAAGTTCGGCGGCATCGAGGTCTATGCGCTCGCTCTCGGCTACCGCAAGGACGCCATGGGCGATAACGTGCCGAAGAACTGGGTCGATTTCTGGAATGTCGACAAGTTCAAGGGCCGCCGCGGCCTGTGGCATAGCCCGGTCCTGACATTGGAAACCGCACTGCTCGCCGATGGCGTTGCCCCTGACAAACTCTATCCGCTCGACGTCGATCGTGCCTTCAAGAGCCTCGACAAGATCCGGGACCACATCGATATCTGGTGGACGAGCGGTGCCCAGGCGACGCAGCTTGCCCAGAGCGGGGAACTGGACATGATGAGCATCTGGAGCACGCGCGCTCAGGCTGCCGTCGATGGCGGCGCCCCTGTTGGCATCGCCTGGGACCAGGGCTTCTACAACATCGACGGCTGGACGATTCCAGCCGGCTCTCCGAAGATCGAACTCAGCCGCAAGTTCATTCAATATTGCATGAATGCCGAGCGTCAGGCCAAGTTCACCGACGTCCTATCTGCCGGGCCGGTCAATACCAAGGCCTATGACTACATCAAGAAGGAGCGCGCCGAGCTCCTGCCGACCACCCCGGAGCATGTCAAGGGCATGCAACCTCTCAACGCTGCCTATTGGGGCGAACACCAGGATGCCCTGACCGAACGCTTCGAAAAGTGGCTGCTTGGCTGACGCCGAGGAGGCGGTTCTCGCTCCGACCAAGTCGGAGCGAGAACCATTCCGATTTGGAGTATCGCCATAAAGTCGGCCGTCCAATAGGATGGCCCGGCATTTCTATGAGCCGGAGGGACCGGTATTGACCGTTATGACTGAAGCCGCCGCTGCGCCGGCGACCGGAGCAAAAAAGGACCCAATCTGGCTTGCCGGTCCTGGCCTTCTCTATCTTTGCTGTTTTCTCGTCATTCCCGCCGGATCTTTGCTCTGGCTGAGTTTCAACGACAAGGCCGGTAATCTGACGCTTGACGGCTATCGGCAGATGTTGACGGCTGGCGTTTACGTCAAGGTGCTTCTCAACACATTTCGCATAGCGGCCGAAACCACGATCGCTTGCCTGACTTTCGGTTATCCCGTGGCCTACTGGCTGGCACATATGTCCGAACGCCGTCGCCGATGGGTGATTTTGCTGGTGCTTCTGCCCTTCTGGATGAGCGCTTTGCTGAAAAGCTTTGCTTGGATGGTGCTCCTCTCACGTCACGGCGTACTTGCCCAACTCGCCTCGCTGTTTGGCTACAAGGGCAGTATCGACCTTCTCTATGGTCATTGGGCTGTCGTCTTTGCCATGGCGCATACGATGTTGCCTCTTGCCATCATGACGATCCTCCCGACGCTTATGAATATTGACGCACGCCTGATGCGCGCCGCCAACACGCTCGGCGCGACGTCGGGGCACGCATTCTGGCGCATTTACTTCCCCCAATCCGCGCCCGGCATTGCTGCCGCCGGGCTGCTTATCTTCATCGCAAGCCTCGGCTTCTTCATAACGCCGGCTCTCCTTGGCAGCCCACGCGAAACCGTCATCGGTCAGCTCCTCATCACGCAAGTCCAGCAATTGTTGAACTGGCAGCTGGCCGGATGCCTTGCGATGCTACTCTTGGTTGTCACGCTCCTCGTCTGCGTTGTCTATGATCGCATCTTCGGGATTTCCGCGATCTCGGGCGCAGAAACGAGCCGCAGCCAGAAATCCCTTCTTCGCAGCTTCGGCCTTCGTCTGGTCGCGATATTAGCGGCGGTTACCGACCTCTTGGAGCGCGGCGTCACGTCATGCCTTGGGCGGCGCAATCTCGGTTGGCTGCTCGATGCTTTCGGCATCTTGGTTGTTGCCATACTGCTCCTGCCGGTCCTCTTCTTCCCGCCCATGGCTTTCAGCAGCGCGCGCTTCCTGCAGTTCCCGCCTCCCGGCTTTTCGCTGCAGTGGATGCAACAATATTTCAACTCCGACATCTGGACCGGGGCGACCATCCGGTCGTTCGGCATCGCGCTAATCACCGCAGCCTTCGCAACGACGCTCGCCGGCATCGCCGCTTTCGGCGTGGCCCGCACCAAGAGCAGACTGAGCAGCGCGGCCTTCCTGATCTTCCTGTTGCCGATGATCGTGCCCAATATCGTAACTGCCGTTGCCCTATTTTATGTCTTTGCCCATCTCGGCCTTATCGCTACGAATATAGGGATAGCACTCGGGCATACGGTAACGGCCATGCCGCTCGCCTTCATCATCATTCTCACCGCATTCAAAGACTACGATTGGCATCTTGACCAGGCAGCCGCCACGCTTGGCGCCAAACGTCCTGAGATCGTTCGTCTGATCACGATACCGACCGTTGCAGGCAGCATCATCGCTGCATTCCTGTTCGCCTTTCTGCATTCGTTCGAGGAACTGACCATCTCGCTGTTCATCGGCGGCGGTGTGAAGCAGACCTTACCGAAACAGATGTGGGACGATGTTCTCCTTCAAGTCACTCCGACGCTTGCTGCAGCTTCCGTGGTCGTCCTGGGCATTGTCGTCGTCGTCTTCCTCATTGCGGAACGAACGCGACGCACCGACTGACGATCGAAGCTCAAGAGCCATTCAAGGAAAGTGCTATGAATATGCAGTTCAAACAACCGCGCAGCGCAGCTGAGGCCGATCAATCGGCAAAGCTCTCCATCAGGGGCGTGACGAAGAGCTACGGCTCGATCGCTGTTTTGAAATCGCTCGATCTGGAGGTCCGTGACGGCGAATTGCTGACGTTGCTTGGTCCATCCGGCTCAGGCAAGACGACCCTGCTGCAGATCATTTGCGGTCTGGTGGAGCCAAGCTCCGGCAGCGTAGCCATCGATGGCCGAGACCAGACCAATCTGCCCGTCCATGAGCGCGACATCGGCGTCGTCTTCCAGCACTATGCTCTGTTTCCGCATTTGACCGTCGCCGAAAATGTCGCCTTCCCCCTGAGGATGCGTCGTCTAAAGCAGCGCGACATTCAGCGGCGTGTCGACGAGGCGCTGACGATGGTCAACCTGTCGCATGTCGGAGACCGGCTGCCCAAGGCGCTTTCGGGCGGCCAGCAGCAACGTGTCGCGCTTGCTCGTTGCCTCGTCTATCGACCTGGGGTGATCCTGATGGACGAGCCGCTCGGCGCGCTTGATCGGAAGCTACGCGAAACCATGCAGATGGAAATCAAGCGCATCCACCGGGAAACCGGAGCGACGATCGTCTTCGTCACGCATGATCAGGAGGAGGCGCTGGCGCTTTCCGATCGAATCTGCCTGATGAATGAGGGCAGCATCGCTCAGATCGATACGCCTCACGCGATCTACGATCGGCCAAATAGTCGATTCTGCGCCGAATTTATCGGCCTTTCGAATATATTCGAAGGTGCCCTAGTTGAAGGTGGTATGCGCACGGCGGATGGCCTGATCCCGCTCTACGGGTTAACGCAGGATTACACCTACCTCATGGTCCGGCCGGAGAACGTCGAGTTCATTCCGGCCGGGACGGGATATTTCGACGCAACCATTGTTGAAAGCGTCTATGCGGGTTCGAACACCCAGGTCGTTGCGCAATCCGCCGCCGGCACGACTATTTCGTGCAGGTGTCCGGCAGGCGTGTCGGCGCTCGCCGTCGGATCGAAGGTGGGGGTAACTTGGAGGGCGGATGCCGTTCGTTATATCAAATAGCGTCCCTGCGCCGGCAATGAGCTGACGGGTGCGCCCGCGCCCTCAATTCAAATAGAACTGTCAATCGCGATGCGAACTTCCAGCTTGCCTTGAAAGGCCGAGCTTGGAGGCTGTCGCTGTGCGGGCTCGAGAGCCGCATTCGTCTGCCGTGGTTTCATCCGACTTGTTTTGCGAGACACGTCGGCCGGCATTTAGGGGAAAGCTAAGTACTGCCAAAGGAAATCGTAATTTTGGCGGCCCGACAGTTCCAGTAAACCAACAATCAAATCTGCATTGCAACCGCACAAGCCCGAGTTGCCATAGAAGGACTTAGGAGATGACAATTGAAACAGTCGACACGCTTGTTGTTGGTGCCGGCCAGGCAGGAGTGGCCCTCAGCGAGCATTTGAGCAGTTGCGGCGTGCCTCATCTCATACTCGAACGCCACCGCATCGCCGAGCGCTGGCGTTCCGAAAGGTGGGATTCTCTGGTTGCCAACGGTCCGGCATGGCACGACCGCTTTCCTGGCATGGAGTTTCCTGACACCGATCCCGATGCCTTCGTATCCAAGGAGAAGGTGGCAGATTACTTCGTTGCCTACGCGGAAAAGATCGCAGCCCCGATCCGCTGTGGAGTGGATGTGAAAGAGGTTCAAAGGATCGAAGGCAGGCCTGGGTTTCGCGTCGAAACGTCCACCGGTATCATCGAAGCTGAGAGCGTGGTCGCCGCCACGGGACCCTTTCAGCGACCTGTCATTCCTCCCATCGTTTCTGGCGATGCTCCCGTCATGCAGATGCATTCCAACAGCTACCGCAATCCCGCGCACTTGCCGGAGGGCGCTGTGCTGGTCGTCGGAGCGGGGTCTTCTGGAGTGCAGATTGCCGATGAGCTTGCTCGTGCCGGACGACGCGTCTATCTCTCGGTCGGCCCGCACGATCGGCCGCCTAGGGCCTACAGGGGTCACGATTTCTGCTGGTGGCTCGGGGCTCTCGGCAAATGGGATATCGAGACGCCTGCAGCCGGAGCGGAACATGTAACGATCGCGGTAAGCGGCGCGCGCGGCGGCGAGACCATCGATTTCCGACGTCTTGCCGCGCGCGGGATCACGCTGTTGGGCATGGCGCGCGCCTACGAGAATGGCACGCTGACTTTCGCGCCGGATCTGGCGGACAATATTGCACGCGGTGATGCCAATTATCTGTCGCTCCTGGACGAAGCCGATGCCTATGCCGTTCGCAACGGTCTCGACCTGCCCGAGGAGCCATCGGCGCGCGCGATCGGGGCAGATCCATCATGCGTGACCGATCCGATTTTGCAACTAGATCTGGCAGATGCCGGAATTGGTTTGATCATCTGGGCAACTGGCTATGCCGTCGACTATAGCTGGTTGAAAGTCGACGCTTTCGACGAGCGTGGCCGGCCAAGGCACCAGCGCGGCGTGTCTGTCGAACCTGGCCTTTATTTTCTCGGCATGCCTTGGCAGTCCCGCAGAGGATCGAGCTTCATCTGGGGCGTCTGGCATGATGCCAAGCATCTTGCCGACCGAATTTCCACCCGACGAAAATATCTGGCGCATCACTACGCTTCCGCCAAGCGCGAGAGCGAAAATGCATAGCCCGCAATCACGGCAACACCGAATACCAACATTGGAGCAGACAATGGAACATTACCGGCACCGCACCTTCAATACAAAGGATACCTATCCTGAGCAGCGGCTCGACAACGATCTGTGCCAGGCGGTCGTTGCGCGTGGCAAGATGATATTCCTCAGAGGACAATGCCCCCAGGATCTGGATACCGCCACCAACATTGCCAGTCACGATCCGGTGGAGCAAACCCACAAGGTCATGCAGAACATACGTCAACTCATCGAGGAGTGCGGCGGCAAGATGGAGCATCTGGTCAAAGTGGTGGTTTACATCACCGACGTTCGTTACCGTGAAGCAGTTTATCGGACGATGGGAGAATATATCAAAGGCGTCCATCCGGTCTCCACCGGCCTCGTCGTCCAGGCGCTTGCTCGGCCGGAATGGCTGGTTGAGATCGACGGCACCGCTGTCATTCCGGATTGAGGTGCAATGATATGACCTTCTCGATCGTCGCTCGCTGCCCGCGTACCGGTATGTTCGGCGTCGCGGTGGCTTCGTCCTCGGCTGCCGTCGCCGCACGTTGTGCCTACGCCCAGGCGGGCGTCGGCGCCGTTGCAAGTCAGAATGTGACCGATCCGACACTCGGGCCGCGCACCCTCGAACTTATGGCGCGCGGCCTCTCGGCTACCGAAGCCGTCTCCGTTCTGAAGCGGACCTCCGCCTATCCGGAATATCGACAACTGCTCGCCGTCGATGCGGCCGGCGTGAGCGCAGTTCATTCAGGCAGGAAGGCGCTCGGCGTCTGGGCCGAAGCAAGCGGCAACGACGTCGCCTGCGGTGGCAATCTTCTTGCGAACGCTGACGTTCCCAAGCTGATGGTGGAGGCCTTCATCGCGTCTGACGGCCATCTCGGCGATCGCCTGATCGTGGTGATGCGAGCGGCACTGAGCGCTGGCGGCGAGGCCGGGCCCGTCCGCTCTGCCGGGATGAAACTGGTGGATACCGTGAGTTGGCCAGTTGCCGATCTGCGCTGCGATTGGACGGATGCTTGCCCCGTCGAAGAGCTTGCAGCCATCTGGCAAATCTACAAACCGCAACTCGACGCCTATGTTACACGTGCGATCAATCCCTCAGCCGCTCCGAGCTACGGGGTTCCCGGGGATGAGTGAATGATCGTCGACGGCAATAATCTGGCCACACTTATTTAGGGGGCTTACCCTAGCTTCGTCTTTATTTAAGTGAACCCCCGCTTGTTTAAATACCGGCTTTCGGTTGTCGTTATAATGTCCCGGCAGAAACGTTATAACTGACGATCCATTGATCAGGACAAGAGCCAAGTTACGACCGGTTGGACGAGGGGCTTTCGAGGACAGGCCGGCAAATAGAATATCCGGCGTCAGAACCTAGCAATACCGCATCATCTTACCCGGAAAGGTCAGGAGAGCCTGTCATGACCGTGATTATGTGTCTTGTCCCTGACCTAGTCCTCTCCCTCCAAGCGAGGAGGGGATGATTTCCCCTAGACGTCATGCAGCACATGCGCCGCCTTCACCGCGGCCGAAGCCCGGTTCTCCACCCCAAGCTTCACATAGATCTGTTCCAGATGTTTGTTCACCGTCCGCGCAGAGAGCCCCAGAATCTCGCCGATATCGCGGTTCGATTTCCCCTTGGCAATCCAGAGCAATACTTCGGATTCGCGCTGGGTAAGTGCAAAATGCTGGCGCAGCACGTCGTCGTTTGCACGCTGGTTGGTAGCGGTGAGGCGGAAAAGATATTCGTCCGGGCCGATCGCGCCAAGGAAAGCGAGCTGCAGGGCCGCTTGGCGGCCATTGCTGATGGAGAGCAGGTTATCTCGCGCCGGGCCTGGCCGTTCGCGCTCGCGCATGAAGGTGGCGATGTGTTTCGCCAAGAGATCGAGCCCATCGTCGCTGCCGGTCGCGGCGTTAACGAGGCGCGTCGCCTGCGGGGTCGACCATTGGATCGCGCCATCACCTTTGACCGCCAAGAGATGCCGGCCGGCGGCGTCGAGCGCAACGCGGGCGCTCTGAGCGGAGCGGGCATTGCGCAGGTGGACGCGGATGCGGGCGCGCAGTTCATCAACGTTGATCGGCTTGGTGAGGTAGTCGACACCGCCGGATTCCAGTGCATGCACTACGTGTTCGGTTTCGGTCAGGCCGGTCATGAACACCACGGGAATCTGGGCTATGCTGGCGTTCGCCTTCAGGCGGCGGCAGGTCTCGAAACCATCCATGGATGGCATCACTGCGTCGAGCAGGATCAGGTCTGGCGTGATGCGTTCGACAATGTTTAGCGCCGCCAACCCTGATGTGGCGATAAGCACGGAGAAGCCCGACTGCTCCAAGGCGTCGGTCAGGAAGCCGAGTGCCTCTGGCGAATCGTCCACAAGCAAGACTATATCGCGGGGAAGGGCGGGCTCAGCCAATCGGTTCTACCTTTTCATTGTCGAATCTGTGCAGGAAGTTCAGAAACCCGTCTATATCGAAGGCTTGAACATAGGTGCGCAAGGCATCCGTGAAGGGTTGGTTCTGGTCGAGCTTGGCAAGATCCTTGAGTTTCGCCT
This sequence comes from Martinezella calliandrae, assembly GCF_030272695.1. Lineage (GTDB taxonomy): Bacteria > Pseudomonadota > Alphaproteobacteria > Rhizobiales > Rhizobiaceae > Rhizobium > Rhizobium calliandrae. The sequence continues at coordinate 31,075 of NZ_JARFYN010000054.1, read as the reverse complement.
CGATGCCCCTGACATAGCCGATCTCGCCAAGCCGTATCAACTCGCGCACATGCTCTATCCCCGGGCTCTTCATAGGTGGCGCAAGTTTCGGCGAGGCCGGTGCGGAGCCGTCGGCATAGATCCACTTCAGGGCGAGATGCATTGCCAGCTTGTCGCGAAGCTGGCGGATATCGATGGGCTTGGCGATGGCGTCATTATGTCTGTCGTCGCTGTCCCTGGCGGCCGCGCCATCGCCGATATTGGCTGACAGCATCAGGATCGGCGCCATCTGGCCGCTCTCCCTGAGCCGCGAGACCAATTGCCAGCCGCTCATGCCAGGCATGGATATATCGACCAGGAAAAGATCCGGCTTGATGCCCTCGATCAGCGTCAAACAGTCCGGCCCGCCGGCCGCCGTCAGCACGATGAAATCGAGGGGCGACAGCACTTCGCGCATCAGCTCGCGGTGATCCTCATTGTCGTCGACGACGACGATGGTACGGCGCGGACCTTCATAGCTGACGATCCTCTGCTCCTGCGCCGGCGGCTTCATCGGCCGGATCACCGCCGACAGCATTAGGCGCACCTTGAAAGTCGAGCCCTTGTCCTTTTCGCTAGCGACGGAGATCTCGCCGCCAAGCGTATTGGTGAGCAGTCGGGTAATGGTCAGCCCAAGGCCGAGGCCGGGCATGGGGCGGATGCTGTCGGCCTCGCCACGTTGGAAGGGCTCGTAAATACGGGTCAGATCCTTCTCGGCGATGCCGCGGCCGGTATCGGCAATGGTGAAACTTGCGACCTGGCTGCGATAGCCGACCTCGAAACGCACACCGCCCGTATCGGTGAACTTGATCGCGTTGGAGAGCAGGTTGACGAGGATCTGCCGCAGTCGCTTTTCGTCGGTGCGGACATAATCGGGCAGGGCGGCCGATCGCTCGTGGATGAAAGTAAGACCCTTGGCCTGCGCCTGCGGGCCAAACATGTCGACGATCTGGTCGAGAAAATCCTGAATGTTGATCTCGTTGGAATAGACCTGCAGCCGGCCGGCCTCGATCTTCGAAATGTCGAGCAGCCCGTCGATCAGGCCGGAAAGATGTTCGGCACTGCGGCGGATGACCTTCAGCGAAGATTGCCGCGGCGCGGGAATGGTTTCGTCGCGCTCGAGAATCTGGGCATAGCCGAGCACTGCATTGAGCGGCGTGCGCAGTTCGTGGCTTAAGCCCACGACGTAGCGGCTCTTGGCGCGGTTTGCCGCCTCCGCCGCCTCCTTGGCGCTCTGCAAAGCCGCATCCGTCTTCTTGTGCGCGGCGATTTCCTTGAGCAGCAACGTATTCTGCCGGGAGGATTCCTCCTCGGCGACGACGCGGCTATCATGCGCGAGCACGTAGAACCAGCAGACGACACCGGCGATGACGGCGAAGACGAAGAACACGATCAGGATCGTGCGGTCGACCACTTGCGCCGTCTCGGGCGAGGCGGAGCCGACCTGATGCGCGATCATCGCCAGAATGGCGCCCACGGCCGTCAGCGCTACCGCGACAGCAATGCCGTAGCGTCCGAGACGGGTGGCGAGCTTGGCGACGACGGCCTCTGGCAGCAAAGTCTTGGCGACCGTGCCGACCTGCGTGTTCAGCCGCGCTTTTGGCTTGCACATATCATGGCAGCGGCTGTCCAGCGAGCAGCAAAGCGAGCAAATCGGCGCGGCATAGGCCGGGCACCAGGCCATGTCCTCCGGCTCGAAAGGATGTTCGCAGACCGAGCAGGTGATGGTGGTGAGGTTCTTCCAGCTTTGGCGCGGCTTGCGGGCGAGATAGAATTTCCCCTTGGTCGCCCAGGCGATCGCGGGCGAGGCAATGAGCGCAATCGCCAAGGTGATATAGGGCGCGAGTGAGGCGGCAACCGTGCCAAGGGCGCCAAAATGAGCGATGAGGGCAATCGTTGCAGAGAGCGCCATGGCCCCCAGGCCGACAGGATTGATGTCGTAGAGATGGGCGCGTTTGAACTCGATGCCGGGAGGGGCAAGGCCGAGCGGCTTGTTGATGAAGAGATCGGCAGAGATCGTGCAGAGCCAGGCCATGGCAATGATGGAGAAGATACCAAGCGTCTCTTCCAGCAGCCTGTAGATGCCGAGCTCCATCAGGAGCAGGGCGATGGCGACGTTAAAGACCAGCCAGATGACGCGGCCTGGATGGCTATGGGTCAGACGGGAGAAGAAATTCGACCAGGCGAGCGAGCCGGCATAGGCGTTCATGACATTGATCTTCAACTGGGAGACCATCACGAAGGCGGCCATCAACATTAGCGCGGCATTGTGCCAGGGGATCATATAGCCGAAGGCGGTGAGATACATCTGCGCCGGATCGGCGGCGCGGTCGGCCGGAACACCGGAACTCAGCGTCAGCACTACCAGGAAGGACCCGGCCAACAGCTTCGGCGCGCCGATGATCACCCAGCCGGGACCGGCGAGAAAGATCGCCAGGTGATGCCGCCACTTGCGACGGCCTTCCGGCGGCAGGAAGCGCAGGAAGTCGGCCTGTTCGCCGATCTGCGACATCAGCGCCAGGATAACGGCGGAAGCAGCGCCGAATTCCGCGACATCGAAAGGCGCTGCAGTTCCGGGCGCGCCGGTGGCGTGGTGAATACCGGCGAAAGCGCGCCATAGGTCGAATTTTCCCCAGTCGGATAAGGCGATAAAGACGAAGGGCAGGATATTGAGGACGATCCAGAACGGCTGCGTCACGAGCTGAAACCGGCTGATCAGACGGACACCGTGGGTCACCAGCGGGATGACCATGACGGCGCTGATGATATAGCCGATCCACAGGGGTATGCCGAGCGTCAGCTCCAGCGCCCCCGACATGATCGAGGCTTCGATAGCAAACAGCATGAAGGTGAAGCTGGCATAGATCAGCGAAGTGATGGTCGAGCCGATATAGCCGAAGCTGGCGCCTCGGGTCAGAAGGTCGATGTCGACTCCGTGTCGTATGGCGTAGCGGCTGATCGGCAGGCCGATCGCGAGCATTGCGAGGCTGGCGACAATGATGGCGTAGAAGGCATTGGTCGTGCCGTAGGAGAGCGTGATGGTGCCGCCGATCGCCTCCAACGCCAGGAAGGAGATGGCGCCGATAGCCGTCTGCGAGATACGCTGCGAGGAAAATTGCCGGGCACTTTTGGCGGTGAAGCGCAGGGCATAGTCTTCCAATGTCTGGTTTGCGACCCAGCGGTTATATTCGCGTCTCACCGGAATGATGCGTTGCCGCGCTGCCATGCCCACCCTTCAGCAGTCTTGCCCCCAAACAGTTTGGCAAGTGTAATTCATGACGTAACACGGATCGGCGCAGTCCTTAAGAGCGTGAACTCGCAATTTGCTGCACATTTCGCCCCGTTTCCTACGTCATATTACGTATGTGGAATCCCCTGCTGCTGCCGGATAGTCCCGGCAGGCAACGGTTAATCTTCGTTTATAAGCCGTTGCGGGCAGACAAAAAGAGGGGAACTACGCATGAAACTGAAGACTCTTGTCTCCGGCGCGCTTTTGGGCGCCATCATGTCGACAACCGCATTCCATGGAGCTTTTGCCGCAGACGACACCATCAAGGTCGGCGTTCTCCATTCGCTTTCCGGCACCATGGCGATTTCGGAAACGACGCTAAAAGATGCCATGCTGATGCTCATTGACGAGCAGAACAAGAAGGGCGGTGTTCTCGGCAAGAAGCTTGAGCCCGTCGTCGTCGACCCGGCATCCGATTGGCCGCTGTTTGCCGAAAAGGCCCGTGAGCTGATCCAGAAGGACAAGGTCTCGGCCGTGTTCGGCTGCTGGACCTCGGTGTCGCGCAAGTCGGTGCTGCCGGTGTTTAAGGAACTGGACTCGATCTTGTTCTACCCCGTGCAGTTCGAAGGTGAAGAATCCGAGCGCAACGTGTTCTATACGGGTGCGGCTCCGAACCAACAGGCGATCCCCGCCGTCGATTACCTGATGCAGAACGAGGGGGTTAAGCGCTGGGTTCTCGAAGGCACCGACTACGTCTATCCGCGCACGACCAACAAGATCCTTGAAGCTTATCTGAAGTCCAAGGGCGTCAAGGACGAAGACATCATCATCAACTATACGCCGTTCGGCTTCTCGGACTGGCAGACGGAAGTCTCCAAGATCAAGGCCTTCGGCGCGGCCGGCAAGAAGACCGCCGTCGTCTCGACCATCAATGGCGACGCCAACGTTCCATTCTACAAGGAACTCGGCAACCAGGGCGTCAAGGCGGAAGATATACCAGTCGTGGCGTTCTCAGTCGGCGAAGAGGAATTGGCCGGCGTCGACACCAAGCCACTGGTCGGCCATCTCGCCGCCTGGAACTATTTCCAGTCCGTCGACACGCCCGCCAATGCCGAATTCATCAAGGAATGGCACGCCTATACCAAGAACGATAAGCGGGTCACCAATGACCCAATGGAAGCCGCCTATATCGGTTTCAACATGTGGGTGAAAGCGGTCGAAAAGGCCGGCACCACCGATCCGGACAAGGTGATCGACGCGCTTGTCGGCGTTTCCGTTCCAAACCTTACCGGCGGCTACGCCACTATGATGCCGAACCACTACATCACCAAGCCCGTCTTGATCGGCGAAGTGCAGGAAAACGGCCAGTTCGATGTCGTTTCGCAGACCCCTGCAGTGGTCGGCAAGGAATGGTCGGACTACCTGCCCGACAGCAAGGACCTGATCTCGGATTGGCGCATGCCGATGAATTGCGGCAACTTCAACGTTACTACCGGCAAGTGCGGCGGCAAGGGTTCCTGAGTTCCGCTTTTGATGCGCAATCGTCGCGGGCAGGCTCCTCTGCCCGCGACTGCATGAGGGACGTGGGATGTTCGACAAATTCGTTTACCGCATGGCTCTGGCGCTTGCCGCCGGCTTCTGCCTGATACTGGTGCTGACGGCGACCGCGTTGCGTGCCCAGGAGGATGCGCATAGCCTCGTCAATGCGCTTGGTCCGGCAAACTTCCAGCAGGCCGACGAGATCGTCAAGAACCTGGCCAAGACCGGCGATCCCAAGGTGGTGCCAGTGCTGCAGGCCTTTTCGGACGGCGATCTCTATGTCCGCAAATCCGACAATCAGGTCTTCATCGCCAAATCTTCCGGCGACGGCATGTCCTTGATCGATCCGCTGACCGGACAGGCGGTCGGCCAGGAAGCCAAGGGCAATCTCAACAAAATCAAGATCAACAACAATCTGCGTCGCTCCGTCCGTGCCGCGCTCGGCGGCCTGACGCTGATGAGCCCGGATCGCGGCGTCAGACTGGAGGCGGCCCAATCCGTCCTGAAATCGCCTAGCGCGGATTCGCTGGACGCGCTCGAAGTTGCATTAAAGAGCGAAAAGGACGGCGAAATCCGCGGGGTGCTCGAGAGGGCGCGTGCGGTTGCCGTACTCAGCTCCGATCGTTCGCTGGAAGAGAAGAAGGCGGCGATCGAGACGATCAAGAACGAAGGCGGCCGCGATGCGATCGGGATCTTCTCCTCGGTTTCTGTCGACGACAGCCTGAAGCCCGATGTCGCGGCAGCGATTGCCGGCATCCAAAGCCAATTGGCGATCTGGGATGCGGTGCAGAATGTCTGGTACGGCCTGTCGCTCGGCTCGGTGCTGCTGCTTGCCGCGATCGGGCTTGCCATCACCTTTGGCGTCATGGGTATCATCAACATGGCGCATGGCGAGATGGTGATGCTTGGCGCCTATTCCACCTTCATGGTCCAGAGCGTCATCCGTAGCTCCCATCCGCAGCTTTTCGACTGGTCGTTGGCGATCGCCTTGCCGGTGGCGTTTCTGGTCACCGGCGCCGTCGGCCTCATCATCGAGCGCGGCGTCATCCGTTTCCTGTACGGCCGGCCGCTGGAAACGCTGCTTGCCACCTGGGGCATCTCGCTGATTCTACAGCAAGCCGTGCGCTCCATCTTCGGGCCGACCAATCAGGAAGTCGGCAATCCCTCCTGGATGTCCGGCTCCTTCGATCTTGGTTATCTCTCGATCACCTGGAACCGCCTCTGGATCATCGTTTTCGCGCTCGGCGTTTTCGTCGCCCTGCTGTTGCTTTTGAAGCGCTCGGCCTTTGGGCTGCAGATGCGGGCGGTGACGCAGAACCGGCGTATGGCGTCCTCCATGGGCATTCGCACGCCTTGGGTCGATGCATTTACCTTTGCCCTGGGGTCGGGCATCGCGGGGATGGCAGGCGTTGCACTCTCGCAGATCGACAACGTCTCGCCAAACCTCGGGCAAAGCTACATCATCGACAGTTTCATGGTGGTCGTCTTCGGCGGCGTCGGCAATCTTTGGGGAACGCTGGTCGGCGCCTTTTCGCTCGGCATCCTCAACAAGTTTCTCGAACCCTATGCGGGAGCGGTGCTCGGCAAGATCCTGGTTCTGGTCCTTATCATCCTCTTCATCCAGAAACGTCCGCGCGGGCTCTTCGCCCTCAAGGGAAGGGCGGTGGAAGCATGATCACGGCCTTTCTCCTCCGTTCGCTCGATCGCCGTGTCAGTATCGCCATCGCTATATTGATCGCCATCGCTCTCCTCGTACCACTGTCGAACCTGGCGCTGCCGGAAACCAGCCCTCTGCACGTGCCGACCTACCTGATGTCGCTGTTCGGTAAATATCTGACCTATGCGCTGCTCGCATTGGCGCTCGATCTCGTCTGGGGCTATTGCGGCATTCTCTCGCTCGGTCATGGCGCCTTTTTCGCGCTCGGCGGCTATGCGATGGGCATGTATCTGATGCGACAGATCGGATCGCGCGGCACCTATGGCAATCCCATCCTGCCGGACTTCATGGTGTTCCTGAACTGGAAGGAACTGCCCTGGTTCTGGTACGGCTTCGATCACTTCTGGTTCGCAATGCTTATGGTACTGGCGGCACCCGGACTGCTGGCGTTCGTCTTCGGTTGGTTTGCTTTCCGCTCTCGCGTCAACGGCGTCTATCTGTCGATCATCACGCAGGCGATGACCTACGCGATGCTGCTCGCCTTCTTCCGCAACGATATGGGCTTCGGCGGCAATAACGGCCTGACCGATTTCAAGGATATTCTCGGCTTCAACATTCAGGCCGACGGCACCCGCGCCGTGCTTTTTGCCGTCACCGCGCTGCTTCTGGCGCTGGCGCTGATCCTGTCCTCGGCCATCACGCGGTCGAAGTTCGGCAAGGTGCTGGTCGGCGTGCGCGATGCGGAAAGCCGGACACGCTTCCTGGGTTACCGCGTCGAGCACATGAAGCTCTTCGTCTTCGTGGTATCGGCAATGATGGCCGGTATTGCCGGTGCACTCTATGTGCCACAGATCGGCATCATCAATCCAGGCGAATTCGCTCCAGCCAATTCAATCGAAGTCGTCATCTGGACTGCTGTCGGCGGCCGGGCAACGCTGATCGGCCCGATTATCGGCGCCATCCTCGTCAATGGCGGCAAGACGATCTTCACCGCCCTGTTCCCCGATTTTTGGCTCTTTGCGCTCGGCGGCCTTTTCGTCGCGGTGACGCTGTTACTGCCCAAAGGCATCGTTGGCACGATAGCGCAATATGTCGGCAGTGGCCGCAAGCCGGCCAGCCCGAAACAAAAGGGTAAGGAAGACGAAGCCGGCCAGACGACGATCCAGGCGGCGGAGTGAGACCATGATACCCGACATCAAGCCTAGCAGCATGCTTTATCTCAACAACGTCTCCGTCTCCTTCGACGGCTTCAAGGCGCTGAATTCGCTCTCGATCGTCATCGAGCCTGGAGAGCTCCGGGCCATCATTGGCCCCAATGGCGCCGGCAAGACGACGATGATGGATATCATCACCGGCAAGACGCGGCCCGATGAGGGCGAAGTGTTCTTCGACGGCCAGATTGACCTTACCAAGAAGGACGAGGCCGATATTGCCCAGCTCGGTATCGGCCGCAAATTCCAGAAGCCGACGGTCTTCGAAAGTCATACGGTCTGGGACAATCTGGAACTCGCTCTCAACCGCAAGCGCGGCGTCTTCGCGACACTTTTCTACCGTCTGACGGCACAAGATCGCGACCGCATTCACGAGATCCTCGAGACGGTGCGCCTCTCACATCGGCGCGACGAGCTGGCGGCTAATCTTTCACATGGGCAGAAACAATGGCTGGAGATCGGCATGCTGCTCGCCCAGGAGCCGAAGCTGCTTTTGGTCGATGAGCCGGTGGCCGGCATGACCGACGCCGAGACGGCAGAGACAGCGGTGCTGCTGAAGGAGATCGCCAAGACGCGTTCCGTCGTGGTGGTTGAGCACGATATGGGCTTCATTCGGGACCTCGGCGTCAAGGTGACGTGCCTGGCGGAAGGTTCGGTGCTGGCCGAAGGTTCGATCGATTTCGTCAGCAACGATCCGAAGGTGATCGAGAACTATCTGGGGCGATGAGATGCTGACAGTCGAAAACGCAAATCTGCATTATGGCGCCGCCCAGGCGCTGCGCGGCATCTCGATCAAGGCGGAGATGGGTAAAATTACCTGTGTGCTCGGGCGCAACGGCGTCGGAAAGAGTTCGCTGCTGCGTGCCGTCACCGGGCAGCATGTGTTGTCTTCGGGTTTCGTCACCTTCAATGGGGTAAAGCTGAACGGCATGGCCCCCTTTGCCCGCGCCAAGCACGGCATCGGCTACGTCCCGCAGGGGCGCGAGATCTTTCCGCTGCTGACCGTCAAGGAGAACCTGGAGACCGGCTTCGCACCCGTGCCGCGACGAGACCGCAATATTCCCGAGGATATCTACAATCTGTTTCCGGTGCTGAAATCGATGCTGTCGCGCCGTGGCGGCGATCTTTCCGGGGGCCAGCAGCAGCAATTGGCGATCGGCCGTGCGATGGTGACGAGGCCAAAGATATTGGTGCTGGATGAGCCAACCGAAGGCATTCAACCATCGATCATCAAGGATATTGGCCGCGCGATCCGCTATCTGAGGGATTCCACCGGCATGGCAATCCTGCTGGTCGAGCAATATCTTGATTTTTGCCGCGAGCTTGCTGATTACGTCTATATCATGGACCGCGGCGAGATCGTCCATGAGGGGCAGGCCGAGACGCTGGACACGCCCGAGGCGCGGCGGCATCTGACGGTGTGAGGCCATTGCCGCTCTTATTATCGTCTGAGGGATGCTCGCCCCGGTGGTTCTGCGCTCTGCATGACGAAGGGCGCCCAGTAAGGTCCAAAGTCCTCGTCCGCATGCGCGGGTAAGCCTCTGACGTCCAAGTTACAGCAAAAATGGTTTCAAGCGAAGAGCCTCGCGCCTACCAGGCGGTCCGAGCGGTGCCGAGTGCATATGAAAGGCACGACGAAACGTGCGCGGCGAGGGGGTTGACGGTGATGACGCAATTTCCGGGATAGAATAGCTTATGAGCGTTAAGGTGCTTCAGCAGCTCATCGACCGTACGTTTGTCTGTAAGCGGAAATGAAATCGTCATTGCGTGTTCCTACAACGGACAGAATTGCGGGAGGGAGTTAGGAGTGATTTTCTTCGCGCTGCAACAAGAATTTTTTAATAAACAAATTAAAATCGATTAGGTTCACTTCTTGGTTTTTTAAAATCGATTTAAAAGTGCGCGATCGAATTTCGGGATTTGACGATGGCCGTTCTCGTCGAGAGCGGGTTCGGAACGGCCTGGCCGGTATCGCGCGCGAGACGACGCGACCAGTACAGATCGTGTTCTGGTGAACGACGGCGTTTGAATGTTCAAGGGCCAACAAGGCGACGGTTCGTTGCCGGAATGGCGATCCTTGGCGCCCCGCATCGTCAGCGGCGTCTCATTGCGAGATAAGGCCGCAAAGCTTCATGCGATGAGATCGACGGTTCGATGTCTTGCGGCAGAATACCAATCCATATCCGCGAGTGCGCTGAACCGCAGCCATCTCCATCCGCGTTAATCCTTCTGAACCGTAACTGAATAGCCTCTTCAGCATCCATTCGAACGGCACCGCTTACAAGGAAGGCGTTCAACCCGCGGTCCCGTCCGCCAATGGAGACGCTCTCATGATCCGCAATTCTCTCATCGCATCTGCACTTGCCGCCCTTGTCGGCCTTACCGCTGTTGCCCCTGCCATGGCCAATGATGTGAATATCGAGCAATATGGCTGGTCGAACTCGGCGGGTGGCGCCCAGAATGGCTTCACAAACCGTATTCGGGTCTATCAGGACGGAGGCTACAACAGAATGGTCGGCCAGCAATACGGCCACCACAATCTCTCTGCCATCGGCCAGCAAGGCGTCGGCAACTACGGCGCCACCTACCAGAACGGCAATCACAACGTGGCCGGCATCGGTCAGTTCGGCTCCAACCACACCACCATCCTGACCCAGGACGGCAACGGCAATATCGCCGCTGGCGTGCAGGTGGGCCACGGCTGCAACGCCAATGTCAGTCAGGGCGGAAGTGGCAACGTCGCCGCCTTCGTCCAGGCTTGCCCGTGATCGACAGCATCAGTCAGGTGGCCGCGCAAATGTGCCGCGGTTGCCGCTGACGAACCTTGAGGAGATGAACCATGCATGGCATCGTCAATCATCCCCGCCGCATCATGACGGCACTCGCCCTGGTCCTGGTTCCCGCCGCTGCGCTGGCGACCATGGCCGGTGCGGGTCAGCCCAGTGCGCCGCTGCGCTGCGAGATCCGTGCCGCGCCGGAGGGCGGCATGCTGGCGCTGGAGGCGGTCGCTCACGCTAATAAAGGCGTGAGCGGCACCTATTCCTTCCATGTCGAAAGCGCCGGTCGTAACGGCGGCACAAACATCGAACAGTCAGGTGATTTTCATGCGGCGTCCGGCCAATCCGCCACGCTAGGCACCGTGACGCTCGATGCGAAAGGTGGTGTCTACGACGCCGTACTCGACATGAACGTCGGTGGTCAGCGCATCGGCTGTACGCAACGGGTTGGCGGCGCGACCTGACCCGCGCCTCCTCGTTCTGAAAACGGTGCAATAAAAAAGGGGCGTCGATTTTCGGCGCCCTTTTTTATTGGTCCGGTGTTGACTGAACGACAGTTGAACGGCGAATTCCGGCGCCGTTCAGCCGCAATATGGGAAGTTTGTCCCCAGGCTGAAGGCGGCCGCAAAATGGAGACAATAATGACCCGCATGATGTTGAAGACGCTTACCATTGCTCTTCTTGCCGGCGGCATAGGTCAGACGGCGCTGACCCTGCCGGCAGAGGCCGGAGGTTGGATTTCCGCAACCTATGCACCGCCCGGTGCCGAAGACGCTGGCGCGCTGGCGACTGGGCTGCGTCTCTATTCGCTGTATCGTGGCTGGCACGACGCCAGCATCCGCCAATCGGGACACGGCAATGCCGCCGGCCTCGGCCAGAACGGTCGCGGTGATCTCGGCATCATCCAGCAGCGGGGCGACGGCCATTCCGCCACCTTGCAGCAGAATGGCAATGACAATGCCTACGGCATTTTCCAGTTCGGCAGGCGCACCGCTGCCAATGTCGAGCAGAATGGCGACGGAGGCAGCGGCGTCACCTTCAGCTATGGCTGGTAACGGCCGGCCACCGTGTCGCCATCTACCGGCAGCCAACGCTATCTTTACAGAATGCGCCGCAACCGGACCTGTTGCGTGGCTTTGATAAGATCTCTCGTGCAAGCCGTTTGATCGGCACGCGTACCGTACCGATCAAACTTGCGTCAATGTTTTGTTCCCGCATCGATAGAGATCAAATCCTCCACGACCGACCGGATTTGCGGCCACGGAAATTCTTCGCTCTCGTGAGAGGGTTGGCCTTTCGCCAGCATGGCATGCAGTTTCCCGATCACCCCTGCCAAGGTCAGCGCGCGCGTATCCCATAAGCGTTCGGCAATGTCGTCATCGAGCTCCATGGCCTTCCCTTCGGCGTCCTTTGCCGCGCTGAAGCCAAGTTTCTCGTCAGCCGCTTGCCATACAGCTCTCCGTGCGGAGAGCTCCGCTTTAGCATTCGCGCGAACGATTGCCAGATCCTCTCCAACGAGCAACCGTTCGATTTCTTCTTCGGTGCGAACCGTAACGGTCTGCTCTCGTCCACCGACACTCAACTCCAGACGGAGGCTCGGCACCTTCGAAAAAAGTTTTGTTTCTAGCCGCGCCTGAATGCGGCCGAGCCGCGTTGCATTCCCATGAGCCAAATACCATTCTGACCAAACTGAAAGCGCGGGATCCCCCCGTCGCGTTGGAATGGCCGCCGAAGGAGCAGAGAGGACCGCAGACGGTAAGTTGTTTTTTAGGAACTGCGCAACCTTCGAAAGCATGTTCCTGTTGCTAAATGCGGGCAAAACTCTGCTAATCTCAGAATCAGCCATGACTCGAGCTCCTGACAGCTTGATTGTGGTTAGGCTGCGCTTGGTGTTAGTAGCACCGAGTGCGGCCGTTTGCAGACTCAACCTACAGGGATACCTTTCAATGCGCAATAAAAAACAACACGGCGTTGCAATATGATTGGTATGCAGTGCAAGCTAGCTCGTGTTGCACTCGGCTGGGGTGTACGCGAATTGGCGGACGCGGCTCACGTTTCCACATTCACAGTTGTTCGGGTTGAAAAAGGGGAGCCGGTTCGATCTAATACATTGGAGCGGATTAGAGAAGTTCTGGAAAAAGCCGGCATCGATGACGAGGGCAGCGCATACTCTGTAGATGAATACTCTGCGTCCTCTACGAGCAAGGCCATGGATATTCGAGAAACCTTTGCAAAGAACCTCCGAGACCTGAGAACCGCTCGCGGTCTCTCTCAGGAGCAACTGGCCGCGCGTGCCGAGGTTCATCGCACCTATGTCAGCGCTCTAGAGCGTTGCGTCTACAGCCCGACCATCGACATCGTCGATAATCTTGCAAAGATCCTGGGCGTTAAGGCAGCCGATCTTCTGAAAGAAGTCAGTGGCAACTAGGTTGCTTCAGTGCTGGCACGGAGTTCAACTTATCAACGGTCGGATGTACTGTAGCGCCGCCATGAAGTTTTTGCCGTCACTGATCGACAAGCCAATTTCTCCGTCGATCCGGCGCTCGCAGCTTTCGTCGAGATGGACTTCTTTCCGGCAGATCGTGATCGTCCATTCCAACGCCATTACCGCCGCCTTGGGCAAAGCGCTGGTCGTGGACCGCTCGGCCTAACAACCGGTATGCGACCCCACGGAATTACCGGTCTCGATTGGAGGTTCGCACAAATTCTTGCGCTGAAGAGTGGTGGTCGCCGGTCTCGTGGCGAGCGAAAGGGAAGTGAGTGCCCACGAGCAGTAAGGAGCCTGCGACCAGCAAAGAGAACGCCTGGTTGCGAAAACCACGGCGGGTTTCGCCGTCGAGGGCTACGCCGCGCCGCCAGAGAAGTCCGAGCGCAGTCAAGGAACCAGAGACGAAGGTCGCGGACAGCACGGTCGCGATGACGTAGAGGTTGTGTGGTGTATCCATCTGATAAGTCGGGCACTAGCTAGCAAGGACCACCGCAGATGGTTTGCGTGGCAGGATCAAAAGAGAAATGTGGCCTTTGGTATCGAATGCCGGACAGAACTGCTCGCCTCGGTGACCAGAAAAAGAACCGCTGGGATACTTTCGCTGTCGGGCCGGGCCGCTTCGCACTCGCTGGTAGCCGGTCAGGGGATAGCTTTCTCAGATCCCCGAGTTTGTTCGTACTGCTTCAGCGAACGGATTTCCTCTGCAATCAATGCGCCGAGTGCTGCAAGTCCCTGCAACAGGTCGTCACGGCCATCGGCAACTTGATCTGCGATCCGTGCCGCTTCCTCGAGCGCTTGATCCCTGATCATCGCTAAGACGTCTTCGCTCACGGATCCTATCCTCCTGAAATGCGTTGACGGATCACCCGGCCTCCAGTCCGACCAGCCTTCAGTCGCCGAAGCAACCGAAGCACAATCGTTCGAGACACGGCAGCTGGATTTTGCCTGCTCCCAGGACGAGCGTCCGAAGGCGATAGTCGATCCTGATCCGCGCACAACAAACCTCACGTGTCTTGGGAGGGCACTTTTGCCTATGAAGATCTCATGGAAGGCAATTTAAGGTTTTTGGCTAAGCGGGGAAATTGTTCAATGGTCTCGAATAGTGACCCATAAGTTTCGCTTAGCTAAACCGAGTTTCTGCCAGAGCTGGTGCAGAGCATGAGCCGACTGTACCTGAGCCAGATCGAGCAACTGCATGAAGTAATTGAACAGATCGATTGTCGTGTCGCCGCAGAAGCAAGACAACGCGATGTAGTTCGGCTCCAGAGGGTGGCTGGTCGAGCCAATCTGCGCAACGGTGATTACGGCATTCGCGCCACCCGTGGAGGAATTCCGGAGTAGCCGCGACTTTGCCGCTTGACTCGGCCTTGTTTCGCGACCGCATTCGAGCGGAGGCAAGCAGAAGCTTGGCCGCACGTCGAAGATGGGCCAACGCAATATCCGACTGCTTTTAATCATCGGCGCGATGTCGGTCGTCCATCGGAAGAGCCGTAACGGTGGAAAGCCAGGATCACAGCTCTCGAACATGCTCAATTATGAGACCCGCGACGTCGCGTCCCCGGCCTTCGGAATCTTCTAGCGAGACATATTCAGCTTCCCATGGCGATTCGGGCTCCTATAACCAGAGTAGCTCCAACTCGTCGGGTCGCTGCACGAACGGCGGTTGAGCCAGGGCCGCGGTGGGAACGTCCGGCCTGTGAACCCGCTGATGATCGGCCTGTTCGAAAGCCCCCGCCGGATGGCACGAATTCCACCTTCGGATGTCAGCACTATGCCTAGATGTAATTGCGGCGCATCCGGTGATCCGGGAATGTGGTGGCGGACCTGACCGGCGCGACAGTCGAGATCAGGTCGAGCGAGCAGCCTGCTCGCCTCCCCGCCATTGCACACGAAGGAGCGCCTCGAATGTTAGGATTCAGCGCATTGGAACTTGCGCGATTTCAGTTCGCCTTCACCGTCTCGTTCCACATAATTTTTCCCGCGATCACCATCGGGCTTGCCAGCTATTTGGCAGTCCTGGAGGCGCTGTGGTTAATGCGCCGGAACACGGTCTACCTCGAACTTTATCATTTCTGGTCGAAGATTTTCGCCGTCAATTTCGGCATGGGCGTCGTTTCGGGTCTCGTAATGGCCTATGAGTTCGGCACGAACTGGAGCGGATTTTCGCAGTTCGCCGGTGGCGTCACCGGGCCACTCCTGACCTACGAGGTGTTGACCGCCTTCTTCCTGGAGGCCGGGTTTCTCGGGGTTATGCTGTTCGGCTGGAACAAGGTGGGGCCTGGCTTGCACATGTTCGCCACCACGATGGTGGCAATCGGAACTCTCGTCTCGACGACATGGATCCTGGCATCCAACAGTTGGATGCAAACCCCGCAGGGTTACGCTATCGCCGACGGCAAGGTGGTTCCTACCGATTGGCTCGCGATCATTTTCAATCCTTCATTCCCATTCCGCCTCGCTCATATGACGTTGGCCGCCTACCTTTCGACAGCGCTTTTCGTAGGAGCAGCAGCCGCATGGCACCTTCTGCGTGGCCGGTCAACTCCGTCGATCCGCAAGATGTTTTCGATGGCCCTATGGCTGCTACTGTTCGTCGCCCCTGTGCAAATGGTGGTGGGCGACGCCCACGGCTTGAACACGCTGGAACATCAGCCCGCGAAGATTGCTGCGATCGAAGGCCATTGGGAGAATGATGCCGCACAGACCAGTCTGCCGCTTATTGCCTTTGGTATTCCGGACATGTCGGCGGAGAAAACGAAATATGCAATCGAGATACCATATCTGGGCAGCTTAATCTTGACCCACTCACTCCACGGGAAGATTCCTGGCCTAAGGGACTTTGCCCCGCAAGATCGGCCGAACTCCACGATCATCTTCTTCACTTTCCGCATAATGGCGGGGCTTGGAGTCGCAATGTTTTTACTGGGCGCTTGGGGCATGTGGCAGAGGTGGCGGGGCAAGCTCTATGACACCAAACTGTTCTTGATCTTTGCACTTTGTATGGGCCCCGCCGGACTGCTGGCAATCCTCGCCGGCTGGCTTACAACGGAAATCGGGCGACAGCCCTGGGTGGTATACGGCGTTCTTCGGACTGAGGATGCGGTCTCCAACCACTCCGCAGTGACGCTCAGCGTGACGCTTATTATGTTTATCGTCATGTATTTCTTCGTATTCGGCACTGGCATCGGATTCATACTGAAAATGGTTGCCCATGGTCCGGACGAATATGGAATCGACAAATCACCGCAGCATCCGGGGCAGGTCTTTAGGCCCGCGCGCCCGCTTTCGGCTGTACCCAACAATATCGGCCCGGCATCCATGGGCGAAACAACGGAGGTTTGAGATGGGAATCGATCTTCCCCTTATTTGGGCAATCATTATCGCGTTCGGCGTTATGATGTATGTCGTCATGGATGGTTTCGATCTCGGGATCGGCATCCTGTTTCCGTTCGTCAGCGACAGGCGAGAGCGGGATGCCATGGTCAACACCGTCGCTCCCGTCTGGGACGGAAATGAAACCTGGCTTGTTCTTGGCGGGGCCGGGCTCTTCGCGGCGTTTCCACTGGCCTACGGCTTGATCCTGAGCGCTTTGTATCTGCCATTGATGTTCATGCTCGCCGGCCTCATTTGGCGCGGCGTGTCATTCGAATTCCGCTTCAAGGCGGACGAGCGTCGAAAGCCATTCTGGGACCGGGCTTTCGCGTGGGGTTCGTACATCGCCACATTCTCCCAGGGCGTCGCGCTCGGGGCTTTCATAAACGGCTTCAAACTTCACGGGACGACCTTCGCCGGTAGCGCCTTGGACTGCTTTACCCCGTTCAGCATCTTCACCGGTTTTGCGCTTTTGCTTGCATATGCGCTTCTCGGATCGACCTGGCTCATTATGAAGACCAGCGACGGACTTCAACGCAGAATGTGCCAACTGGCGCGACGGACGTCCATTGCCCTGCTCGCGATCATCGCTATCGTCAGCATTTGGACGCCCCTAACTCATGCGGAAGTTACGGCCCGCTGGTTCAGTTTGCCGAACATGGTTCTGTTCGCGCCTGTCCCGATACTGGTTCTTGCGGTCACCTGGCTTCAGTTGCGTGTACTTCAACAGCGGGAGCCCCGTGCGGCGCCCTTTATGTTGGCCCTGCTGTTAATCTTTCTTGGCTACACCGGCTTGGCAATCAGTATGTGGCCGAACGTCATCCCGCCATCGATCTCGATCTGGGAGGCAGCTTCGCCGCCGCAGAGCATGGGCTTCGCTCTTGCAGGGACGCTTTTCATCATCCCAATCATCCTCGTCTACACCTCATGGTCCTACTACGTATTTCGCGGCAGCCAGGCGATTGGGGAGGGCTATGATTGATGGCCTCCCGAACAAGACTCGCGGGCTACTTCAAGCGTCTCGGATGGATGGTAGCGATTTGGGTCCTATCCGTGGTCACCCTCGGCATATTCGCCAGCGTCTTTCGCATGTTCATGTCGCTGGCTGGACTGACTGCTTAGTCCACTTGCGTCAGGCATTCCCAGAGGCACGAAATCTCGACGGCGTGCGCGACGGTGAATGCAGGACGACCGAACCGGTCCGCTGCTATCGGCAAACCTTCAAATCCCACAGGAAAGCCGAGCGCCGCCAGCCACCGCCGCAACGACTCGTCGCGAAGCGGATTGGAGGCGGCGCCCGCCCGATGTCAGCCTTTCGGAAACACTCGTCGGAACCATTTTATCCCAAGTCCGACACTCTGCGTCCCGCGCGCAGAGAAGCTTGATCACTGCACTAAGCGGTGCATTTCGGGGAAAAATTGCAGGCAGATCGATCCGGTTCAGCGAGAATCGCTCTATCTCGACCGCTGACGCCGAGGCTTAGCAAGGCTCCGCCTCGCCATGAATTTGCTCAGTCGGGCCTGGCGCTACCGCCGTTCCGGCCTTCGGAAAGATGATCAGGCAGGCTGAGGCGATCGGCCATTCTGATCAGGTCGGCGACGGATCTTGCCTCCATCTTGCGCATGGCCTGGCCGCGGTGAACTTTCACCGTAACCTCGCTCAGTCCGAGGTCAAAGGCGATCTGCTTGTTGAGACGCCCTTGGGCGACGAGCGCCATGACCTCGCGCTCGCGCGCCGTCAGCGTCGCGAACCGCTCCTGAAGGCAGGCAGCTGCGTCATTCTGCTGGAGCCGGGCGCGGTCTTTCTCGAGTGCGTTGCGAACGGCATCGAGAATGTCCTGTTCGCGGAAAGGCTTGAGGAGGAACTCTACCGCACCAGCCTTCATCGCTCTGACGGACATCGGTACGTCGCCATGGCCTGTCAGGAACACAATCGGAAGCGCGGTGCCGGCCCTTGCCAGCTGGTCCTGGAAGTCCAGCCCGCTTGCATCCGGCATTCTAACGTCTAGGATAAGGCAAGCGGGCACGTCGGACGGTGGGGAAAACGCAAAGTCTCTTGGCGAGGCGAAACAGCGGGTGACGTAGCCGAGTGATCGCAAGAGACTGTCCAGCCCGTTCCTGATGGATGGACAGTCGTCGATGACGTAGACGATCGGTCGATCTTCCTGCATGTTCCTATCCTCTCGTTCTCAAGCACAATGGCAAGGTGAAGCCGAACAGCGTACCACGCGGGTGGTTAGGCGCCGCATACACTGCGCCGCCATGTGCCTCGATGATCGACCGGCTGATCGCCAGTCCCATTCCCATTCCTGCTGGCTTCGTTGTGTGGAAGGCTTCGAATATTCTGGCGAGAGACGCTGGCGGCAGGCCGACGCCTGAGTCGCGCACACTCACCGTTATCTCCGTTTCTGCGGCCACCGCGCTGACGACCAGTTCGCGCCGACCGCGGTCGGTAGCTGCCATCGCCTCGATGGCATTCACGACGAGGTTCAGGATCACCTGCTGAAGCTGCACCCTATCACCTGTCACCATCGGGAGGTTGCTCGCGAACTCGGTGCGCAGCTGAATTTCATTCCTGTGAATCTCGTCGCGAACAAACGCCAGCGCCTCGACGATGGTCTCTACCACGTCGATCTTGTCCTGGGCAGGAGCAGCGCGCGCTACGAGCCTCCGCACTCGCGCGATCACCTCACTCGCCAGGTCGGCGTCTCTAACGACTCTGTCTATGGCGCGTCTTGCCTCCTCCTGATTAGGAGGGGCCGCGGCAAGCCAGCGGAGCGCTGCATTGCCGTTCGCCACAATGGCGGTGATTGGCTGGCTGACTTCATGGGCAATCGATGAACCGAGCTCGCCCACGAGCATGATCCGCGCCATTCGCGCGAGGTCGCGTTGCGTTTGCCGCCCCGCTGCTTCGGTGATTTCGATCCGGATCGCCAGATAGGTCGTAGCGCCGATGGCAAGCAGGCTCAAAGCACAGTTGATGATGCCGGACTCTGTGTCGCCCTGTGGTGTCAAAACGTAACTCAATATCGTCAATACGACACAGCCGATTCCCACGACCATAACCGTCCGCGACCGGCCCGACCGCATGCAGAGCAGGATCAAGGTGACGTAGAGGACGGGAAACGCGATCTCGCGATCTGTCACCGTGTCGGCGAAAAAGATGCCCGCCGCAAGTGCGGCGATGGTCAGCCACAAAAGTGGCGCTTCAGCCAAATCTCGCGGGAAATTGCGCTTCAAGTTGCCTGGATCCTCTCGTAAGATCTGATCAGCGCTACGTTGCAAAGGATCGCCCTTTCACACGTATGAGGTCAATTCGGCGTTGGTGTTGCGCTGTTAAACATAGGTATGGGTCACCTAACCCCGACCTCCATGCGGCCGGATCAGCATGAGGTAAAGAGGTTCCACCACCATCACGCGAATACCGGTCATGAATTGTCTATAAAACAGATTGATTGTTTAGATAGCACCTGCGTCCCAGCGAGGCTGGTCGCCGATGATGGGCTTCTACTCGGGCACCGTCCTGGCGCGAGGTGGCGATCGCAAAAATGGGGTGTTAGAATCCGATGTTGGAACTATTCATCTGAATCCGAAATTCGTGTCATAAGCTGTTGTCGATCTTCTGACAGAAACGTTAGACGGCGGCGAGCATGTCGTCTGCGGATTTGGTCCACCAATACGGCTTGGGATTTTCGTTCTGGCGCTCGATGAAGCTTTTGGTGTCGGCTTCGAGTTGAGCTGTCGAAGAATGGATGCCACTTCGCAGTTGCTTGCGGGTCAATTGCGCAAACCAGCGTTCGACCCGGTTGATCCACGAGGCCGAGGTTGGCGTGAAGTGCACGTGGTAGCGTGGCCGCCGCATCAGCCAGTTCTTGATTGATGCAGTTTTGTGCGTTGCATAGTTGTCCATCACGATATGCACGCCCAAATCGGGCGGCGCATTCGCATCGATCTGCTTCAGGGGGAGTGTCTGGAACTCGGTGGCGTGATGCCGCTTGTAGCATTTGCGGAAACCGGAAGCGCCATCCAGAGCTGCAAACAACGTCGCCGTGCCGAACATAAGAACGGGTACGCCGTTCAGGCACGCCAGGCATCATCGGCAGCACTGGCTGCTCGCGCCCGCTCCGCCTCGCTCAAACCAACGGGCCGCCGGTCGGCCAGGCACATTTGCCATTGCTCAACCTCCCATAAAGAGGTCAACCGTACAATGTAATGAACTTCAGTTCCAGAAGACTAGCGCGAAGTCACGTTGAATCCACTGGTGCGTGACTACCAACCCGCCGATCAAGCCTCCAGGGTCCGATTGACTAATCGGGTATCCGAATTCGCGGTCTGACGCGGGAGTTGATCATGTCCGCAAGCCATATCAAGCCACCACGCCAGAAGCCATGCAGTTGGGATTGGTAGCTGCGATACAGCAAAATGTGGCCGAGCTGAGCCACGCGTCCGCGGAGAAAACCACCCGTGAACAGGCCGAATTGTCCGAGCGAGCCATAGGCTCCGTAGCCGCCGAGTGAGACGATGGAGCCGAAATCCCGGAAGGTGAAGGTTGGCAGCTCTTTTCCCCGGAGCCAACGAGGAAGATGACGGATCAGATGCGACGCTTGCTGATGTGCAACCTGTGCGGCAGGCGGCAAGGGTTTGCCAGCGTCTCCTACAGGAAGGCTCGAACAATCGCCAACCGCAAAAATTCTGGAATCGACCGTCGTCTGCAAAGTGGGTGTGACCACGATCTGATTGTTGCGCGTCAACTCGAGACCTTCGAATTTCGCGCAGGCGTCCGCACCCTTCACGCCCGCAGCCCACACTTTCAGCTCGGCGCTGACCTGCCTTCCATCAGCCAGTCGAAAACAATCGGCCTCCGCCGCGACAACCCGCGCGCCTGTGAGAACGGTGACGCCGAGCTCTTCCAAACGTCCGCGAGCAGCAATCGCAACACGATCGGGAAAGGCGCCTAGCAGATTAGGCCCGCTTTCAATCAGTGTAACGTTGATCTGGTCGCGCAGTCCGGCAGCGCCATAATAAGCCGAGACATCGGCGAGCTGAATGAGCTCCGCTGCGAGTTCAACTCCTGTTGCGCCGCCCCCGACGACCGCTATATTCAAGGTATTTCTTGCAGTAACCGTTTCGAGAATCCGAGCCATGACTTCGCGGTTGAAGTTCATGGCCTGGGAACGGCTGTCAATCATCAGGCAGTGTTCGCGCACTCCCGGTGTCCCAAAGTCGTTGGCCGCACTGCCGATCGCCAGGATCAGAGTGTCATAGTCGATAGCGCGCTCTGGCAAAACACGGCGACCCGCAATTTCCGTTGGACTGAGGTACACCTTGCGCCCCTGCCGGTCGATACCCTTCAGTTCTCCCGGCTCAAAAACGAAGCGCCGGTTGCGGGCCTGGGCTACGTAAGAGGTCTCTTGCTGCGAAACGTCGCTCGTTCCGGCAGCGATCGTGTGCAACATCGGTTTCCAGACATAGGCCGGCTCCCTGTCGATCAGCGTTACAGCAATGGAGGTTCTTCCTGTGCGTTTCGGCAAGTTGGAGGCAATTTCCAAACCAGCTATTCCGCCGCCTACGATCACGATCTGATGAGGCCTTTGCGCGCAGCTTTCTTCGCTTGTATTGCTTCTGTGTGGCTTTTCGGAAATTGAGGAAGGTTTAGGCATCAATATACTCCAAATGTCATCACCTACGAACCGCGGCCGTTTGCAAGGTCCCGGACGGGGCGTCTTGAGGGGTGTCATTAACATTCCGGGCGGGGGCGACAGTATTAGCTACGGCCCTGGATGGCTCGACAATTAGTCTCCCACTCCGGCGATAGGTGATCAGAAGGCGGACCCAGTTTGCCAGTATGGAAAACTTTGCATATCCGCCACCTGACAGTGTTCGAAGATGCAGCAGTCCCCACATCAACCAGGCGAGATAGCCGGTGATCGAATGTCCGCGAAATTCGGCGATTCCGACATGCCGGGAAACGGTTGCCAGTTTGCCAGGCGTGCACGCTTGATAAGGCTTGTGTGGAGCAGTACCCGAAAGCCGTGCGGCGATGAGCCTGCCGACATATCGACCTTGATGCTGCGCGAGCGACGCAAGGCCTGGCAAGGGTCGCCCGTCAGGTCCGATGACATAGGCCGCATCGCCTATGACAAAGCAGTCGGGATGATCCGGCAACGAGAAGTCGTTCAGAACGGCCACTCTTCCGTCCGGTTTGACATATTCGCCAAGTGTGCGTGCCACCGGCCCTCCCTGAACGCCGCTGCACCAAAGGACGGTCGCAGCCTTGATGCGCTCGTCGCCGGCGATAACACCTGTCGCATCCACATGGATAACAGGAGCGCCGAGCTTGACCTCAACTCCTTGGCGCTCTAGTGCGCGGGCTGCATAAGCCGAGTGTTTTTCGCTGAATTGAGGTAGAAGTCTTGGCCCCGACTGAACCAGCACGATGCGGGCGTCGCGAAGGTCGATATTTCGGAAGTCGGTTGCCAGTGTTCTTTGGGTAAACTCGCTGATCGTTCCTGCAATCGCGACGCCAGTCGGGCCGCCGCCGACGACGACCACAGTCATATCGCGTGCCCGCTTCTTCGGGTCTGGCTCGACTTCCGCGCGCTCGAAGGCCTTGAGAAGCCGATTGCGGGCGGTGATAGCGTCGCCGAGTGACTTTAATCCGAGCGCATGTTGGGACCAATCCACATCATGGCCAAAATAGCTGGTCTGTGCTCCCGTCGCGACGACAAGAATGTCGTAGCTCAGGTCGTCCCCCTCGTTCATGACAACGCGACGGAGGGACGGGTCGATGCGCGTGGCCTCGCGCATTTCCACCTGCACGTTCGGGAGCTCGTACAGCAGCGAACGGATCGGCGTGGCGATTTCCGCTGGCTCCAGAATCGATGTGGCGACCTGAAATAGGAATGGCTGGAAAAGGTGGTGATTGTTGCGATCGACGAGCGTGATGTCCGCATTGACGCTCCGCAACTCGCGAACGGCTGCCACCCCGGCGAAGCCGGCCCCGATGACAACGATCTTGCACCGCGACGTCCCGCAAGTGGGTGCGCGAGGCACGTCGGTAAACGAGTCGCTGGGGATCATTGAAGCACTCCAGCGAACAGCCCGACGCCGACCAGCGTGCAGACGATGCCACCTGTGCGCACCAGTCCTCTTAGCGGCGTTCGAGCCAGACCGAGTGCCAACCCAATACCGACGAGGTGCAACGTTGCGGTCGCCAGAGCAAAGCCGGCCATGTACGCAAAGCCGCCGAAAGTCTCCGCGACTTCGCTGCCATGTGCGTGGCCATGGAACAGCGCGAATAGGCCGACGACGCCGGCGCCTGCCAAAGCCGACAGATCGACCGCCAGCGCCACCAGAATACCAATCGCTATCACTGAAGCAAGGATTGCCGGCTCTACGAACGGCAGCGGTACATGTGCCATGCCGAGCGCGCCGCCGATCAACATCACGCCGACGAAGGCCGCCGGCCAGACCCACAGAGCGCGTCCACCTTTGAGCGCAGCCCACAGACCGACGGCGATCATCACGCTGACATGATCGAGCCCGGTGAGCGGATGCGCGACGCCGGCGGCAAAGGAGCCGGTCGAACCAATGCCGACATGAGCGAAGGCAGGCGTGGCAACGGCTATCAGCGGAGTGGCGAGCGAAAGAACTCTTTTCATAGTTGGAACCCTTCTATCGAACTGAATCGGACGCGGCGATGAGCTTTGGCTAACAGGCTGCGCGATCTGGGCGTGTCGCGGAGTTCGAAATTGGCCGTGGCCAGTTCGAGCGCACGCTTCGGCCGATTGCCGATCCCGACGAAGAAAGCCGCAGCGTGATCGGCATAAGCTTCCGGCCGCCGCGCTAGCAAAAGCTCATAGGCTTCTGTCGCAAGATCCGCTTGCGTTGCGGCATTGCCGTCGCCACGAGCGGCAAGGATCTCCGCATAGACGGCGCGATACTCTGGATCGTCGGAGGCTTCGAGCAGGGCAACAATAAGAGCTTCCGCAAACTCCAACTCTCCGCGCGCGAGCGCCACTTCGGCGCGGTGTCCTCGTCCCGGAACATGCGCGGGAAGGATCGCCTCTAGTTCCTTGAAAAGGGCCTCCGCGCGATCGAGGTCGCCGCGACGCATCGAACTCACTCCCCATTCGAAGATGAGTTGCGCGCATGGAAAAGGCGAAACGCCGTCGTCGGCATCGAGCGCGGCGGCATAGCAGCTTTCCGCCGCGCTCCACTGATCCATTTCCGCCAGAAGCGTCGCGAGCGCTCCAAGTGTATCAATCCCGGGATTTCGCTTCGCCTGGCTCTCCCGCAGGGTGAGGGCCTCGTCATATTGGCCGGTCGCCTGCAGCAGCGCTGATCGTTCCGCGTCGATCAGCCGTTCGGGATGTCCAGCCAAAAGCGCTTCGTCCAGAAGTGCTTTTGCCTGACCGAAGCGGTGGAAGCGGCCCGCGATCTGGGCTCGGGCATGGAGCGCTCCTGCGGAGTCCGGCGCAAGGTCAACGGCCTGAAAGGCGATCGTCTCGGCCCGGTCATGGTCCGCGATACGGCCCAACAGGTCACCGCGTAGAAACAGGAGCCTCGAGAGCGCCAGCAGGTTCTCCGCGTTTGCGCCTTCGCGCTCGCGGCTATCGATCGACGCCGACAGATTGATGATGGCGATACGCCCGCTGGTATAACGCCCGGGATCGATCAACATCAGGAGCGGGCGCCCTTGAGCCCAGTTAGGAGCGCCGGATAGCCGCGAGTCAATGAACCGCCGTCGATCGCCATCGTGTCGCCATTGATCGACCTCGCTTTGTCAGACGCGAGGAATACCGCGGCCGCTGCGATTTCTTCGGCCGCAACGGCGCGGTTCATCGGGATCACGCCCAGGAAGAGGTCGCGCATGGCAGGATTTTCCAGTTCTTTCTTGGTCAACGGCGTTTCGACCAGGCCCGGCGCAATGCCTACGACACGGATACCACGACTGCCCAGTTCCAACGCGCCGCAGCGGGTGATCATGTCAACCCCGGCCTTCGCAGCACAGTAAGCCACCTGACCCTCTCCGGCCTGGCGCGCGTTCACCGACGAGATATTGATAATGACACCAGGCCGTCCTTGCTCGATCATAATCCGGGCGCCGTGCTTGACCCCGAAGAAGACCCCGCCGAGCGTTACAGCCTGAACGGATCGCCATTTGTCGGCGGAGAGTTCGGTAAGAGGCGTAATCACACCAAAGCCGGCGCAATTGACCACGATATCCAACGATCCAAAGGTATCATGTGCGGCACGCAGCGCGTCCTCCACCTGCTCCTCGTCCGATACGTCGGTGACGCGGCCGATTGCGCGACCACCCAATTCGCGGCTGACTTCCTCAAGCGCCTTCGCGTTGAGATCGCAGAGCACCACGCTCGCGCCTGCTTCAATATATGCGGTTGCGATCGCCTTGCCGATGCCCGATGCAGCGCCGGTTACAACGGCGCCCTTGCCCTTCAATTCATTCATTGCTCAACTCTCCAATACTGGCGGGGGTGGTATTCCCCTCGCGAAATCTAAACTTGTTGATCTTTCCTAGCGGCGCTCGGCTTCCAAGTAGTCGTAGACGACTTCACCGTCGCTCAACGTCATATCCCAGAGGTGCTGGCGACCTTCGAGGACGCGCACGACCGGAAGCGCTGCAACCGGGCAACCGGCATGCGGAATCATGAATAGCTCTGCGGGGCCGGCCCATGCGCCCTTCAAATGGACATCGTAGAGATTGACCTTCACGAGCTGAGCGACCTTCGGCGTATGGTTGTCGACATCGGGAAGCAGCTTGAGCACCAGTTGGGTGGTCTGCAGCTCCTGCTCGATCTCGGTCAAGCGGTCAGACAGATCGACAGCGCGATAAGGCATCGTCGCAAGCGCAACCTGCGTTCCGCCATAGCAAAGGGTCCCGGTTAGAGTCTCCCGGATAGTCTTTAGCTCCGGCTCGCCGTGCCGTTTCGGGAAGCCGAGAATCTCCCGGCCGGCGAGCGTCGGCGACTCGCTGTTGAGGAATGCCTGGAAGACGTAAATGACCGGCTTGCCCTCGAAGGTGCAGGCCACCGAGTGACCGATCTCGACGTATGGCCCGAACCCGCTGACCTCCGTCATATTCCGCCATTCGATGGTGACGCGGTTACCTTCGGCGGGTTCGAGTGGCCTCGGCACAACCGCGCGCACTGCCTCGGCGGTGCTTTCATAGGTGACGATGAGCTGGTGCATGTCCTTGTAGTGCCATGGCCCCCGCGGATAGCTTGGCCGGAGCGTAGACATCACCGGATACTGCAGGAACCAGTCGGTCGTGCTGCTGTTGTTTTTCATGTTGTCCATGTTCATTTCTCCACAAATGCGGGTACGGGAAGATCCGTCCGCTGGTTGGCCCCACGCACGTAAGGAAAGATCCGAGCGGCCGGCTTCGTCGGGCCGTCGACGCCGTCCCCCAGCCGCTCGCCTCGCCCGCCGTTCACGTAGAACGTAAGCATGTCGTCAAGGATGTCGTCGTCGAGCCACCGGCCGCCGGCGCTCGCGTGCGGACGGTCACCGAGCAACGCTCGTTCGATCTCCAGGAAACTGCCCGGCGCGAAGATATGCGCGAGATCGAGAACCAGGTAGTCGCCGATGAGCAGATCGCGCAGCGGATGGCACCCGTCTGCTGCCGGCCAGGCAATCTCGCCGTCGAGGCCATCGAAGAATGCAAGCGTTGCATCGATGCGCAACTCGTAGAGCGGCCGATATTCCCTGGAGACGGAAAAGCCGTCCTCCTTGTTGTAAAGATCGCGAAGCTCGACACCCTTGGGATCGCGTGTCGCGTTCGACAGCAGGACATTCTTAATTTCCGGCCGGCCGACACGTTCGAGCCGGATCGGCTTTCCGCGACGCGCGACGAGGGTCTCCGCAATGGCGCCAATGAGCGTGTTGCCGTCGAAGCGCTGGACGATCGGGCCGCACGGCACCTCGATGACGATCGTCAACACGTCGCGAAACTGAACGGAGTTGGTGCCCGTCTTCTCAAAGCACAGTCGGTTCGAAAGGTCCGTGCGGATTGTAGCCTCGACGTCCATGAAGAACGGGTCGCTGACCAGTCCCGCGAACACGCGCATGCCATTCACTTCCACCGGTTCGCCAGTGACGAAGCACACCTTGCACCCGTCCGAGGTGACGACGGTTCCTTTCTGAAACGAGGCCCCGTCTGGGACGTCGCTGAAACCGACTTCGATCGTATGTTCCACCGGGCCGTGCACGAAGCTACAGGCCGATCGGGTTAACGGGCGCAGTCTGAAACGGTAGGTGACGACATCGCTGAAGAAGGACCGCGCCGTAGCCATCGGAAAGACGTTCATGATCAGGACGAGATTTCCTGGGCGTTCCGGGCTGGGAAAAGCGTAGAAATCCGTGATGTCCACCGCTGGATCGTCCATCACGGCGGGGCCGCTGAAATGGTCTGACATGGAGTTTGCCTCTGCTGGTTCAGAATTTTTGTTCGATGATGCCCCTGAGCGCGTTCAGCCCCGGCACAAACAGGTACTCGCCACCCTTCACCGTGACGAAGGTAGGCAGGTTGAACAGGAACGGTCGCTTGGCGCCGGGCACTGACATTTGCGACCCTTCGCCGCCGACGCCGTTGATCGGGTCTTGCTCGTTCGGATCGAGTCCCAGAAATTCGCCGCCCTTCATCCATTCTGCCTGGACGAATTCGAACTGTCGTTCGATGTCGGCCTGTATGAATAAGTTGATCAGGCCGCGATCGACGCCGTCGTCCTCGAGCACGCCATCCTGAAGATGTGGGCCATATTCGACGCCGCGCCGAATTAGCCGGTGCCGCCTCACCGCGGTCGCCCGCTTCAGGGGAGTGGCGCGGGGGTTGCTGCGGCGCAGGTGCGAGCCGAGCGGGCATCGCAGGCCTTGGTCGTCGCCTTCATAGGTGAAGTTGTTACGCCGGTCAGGGTCGGACGCGATCTCTGGGTCATCCTTCTCGGGTGACAGATCGAGCGGGCAGCCACTGGGCCAGCGACCCATGATCTTGGCTGCCACAAGGTCCCGATGATGTTGATCGTCGCTGCCATAGAGCGACCGCGCCGCCGTCGCCAGATATTGGCGAAATGCCGCCACGTCCTGGTAGAGCTTGCGGAACACCACGAATGTTCCGTTCACACGCAGTTCGAACGGTTCGGGCATCTGCGCGCCACCGGGCCCGACTTCATCTTCATAGCCGAGCAGAAATTCACCCGGCTTCAGCGGGCGCCATGTGCCGTCGCTCTCCAGTACGCCATCGCCAGGATAGGAGGGCGTATCGGCGCCCTCGATCGGCGGCTGCGAGATCGGATCGGCAAAACCGAAATGCTCGCCCTCTGACCCAATTCCGCTTTCATGCGACGCCATGGTGTCTTGGACGAACCGGACTTCAACCCCGCCGGTCGCCTCGATCTCCTCGCGGAGGATCCGGGTTGCCACTTCGCGGCCTTCGCTGGAATCGGTTCGCAGCAGTGCCATCGCATGGATGTCGGGGCTACCCAGGCCGCCCTCCCAATGTTCCGGCGCATGCGGTCCGACATCGCCCACCGCGCTAGAACGGCCTCTCGCGCCGACACGGAACGCCTCTGGGAAACTGTCCAAGACTCGCTGAGAAACTCCGAGCGCCTTCAGCCCTTGGTGAGTGAACCCGATATTGATCGTGAACCGCGTACCGTGCTCTGTCTGGCGCGCATTGACGCGCTGGAATACGTTGCGCAACCATGCGCGTGATTTTGTCCCGTCACTGAAATTCAGGAAGATGTGGCGCCCGTACCTCATGAGAATGGGCGTGACGACGTTGTCCTGGATGTCGTGCAGGTTGGTCTTAAGGTCAGCAGAGACTAATCCAGGTTGAGCACCTAGAGCCGGCATTGTCGTAATCCTTGTTGCAAAAAAAACGCCGCAATCAGATCGGGAGATGGGACCGACCTTAAGTCGAAGAAGACGACCGATCCCATCTGCGGAAGGTCAGGCGGCACTTTCCGTTTTTGCCAGCATCATTTCCCGGTGCGTTCGGCAAGATCCTCGTATTGCCAGTGTCGACCGACATCCGTGTCGATCATTGCGGCACTCAGCACGGGCTTGTAGGGCTGCGCCAGTTCGTCAAAGAAGGCGTCTACCTGCTCATCGAGGTTGCCGCCATTGGCGACTGCACGCTGGAACTTCAACGTCTTTTCGTACCAGTCGGCTGCCTTGTAGATCTGACCGATGCTAAGGCTCGGGGCGACGTCGTAGCAGGCCAGCGTCTTGATCTGGCCACGTGCGATGTATTCCACGACATCGCGCGCCGTCACATCCGGACCGGTCGGGCAGCCGACACAGTGGCCCCAGATCTTCAGCAGGTTCTCCTTCCCATTCAGAACGAAGTCGTCGAAATACTTGTCCAAAGATCCATCGAATTGCGAAATGAAGAAGAGCGCGTAGCCATCGAAGTCCTGAACGCGCGCGACGAACCAGCGAGCCGTCCGGATCAGGCCAAGCATCGTCGTCGCCTCCGAGAAGGTCTTTCCAGGCCCGCCCCAGACAGGGACCTCGCGGCTCAGCGTCTCCGTGAACGCCACGAGATCGGCATCGGGTTTCAGCCCCCACATGCCAGTGAACTCCTTGACCTCATTCTTGCCGCCTGTGCCCATGACGAGGCCTGGATAACGTAGGCCCCACGCACTGGCACTCGTGCCGAATTCGGGCTGTTTTGCGAGGCTGTCTTCACGGTTCATCTTTATTCTCCAATCTGATGTGTGTACCACGGGCATTGCCCGTTTTGGGCGATGGGCTCACAAACCCTACCTACAGACAACCTCTCGAGGAATTGTCCGAAGGTGTCATGACCTTAGACCTGCGTAGAATTTCTTGTTGCGCGACAGGGCACTACCGACACTTTGTGAAAGCGTTTTCTTACATGTTGAGCGTCGGAATCCGGTTCATTCGCAAATCCCCAAATCTGAGGCATGTCATATGCTACCTTCTATGTTGACGCCGTCCACTTAGGTCTGCGAGTGGACAATGTCAACATCCTCGGTGCATAAAATCTCGATACAGGCAAATTCGAAACCCAGGCATCCCGGCCAGCAGGCACCGCGACCATTCCCAGCGGGAACAGTACACGGAGCGCCTAAATGCCCGATGCCGCGCGGGCTCATGCCCCGCCCATGCGCATTGGGGAGGGGGTTGGCTTCAAGGTCGAACATTATCGTGAGATCGTTGAAACAATACCCAAGACCGACTTCTCGACGCGCATGGAAAATTACATGGGGCCGGGCCCGAGTGGCACAAGCCGGGTTCTCCGGGCATCCGGCCTGGGCGTCGGCCCCGCGTGTGTGAAGAATGCTCAACCCGCAATGCGTGAAGCAACTGCTCGAGCCGTCCTGCACGGCCGTAGCGCAGGACCTCAGAATGACCTTTGCAATTTCCCGTCGATCACCGAAGCGCATGGCGGCGACTGCGCAAAAGTGCGAATGAGCCTCGCGGCGCTATATTTCAGTTGACATTGCTTTAGATACGCCACGACAACAGCGATTAAAATTAGAATATCGGCAGGCGCTCATTCGTGGGAACATGCGGCCCCTGTCATGAACCAGCTGAGCGGCTAGGCGGAAGCGCTGAACGTATGCAATCAAGCAGGTCCTGCTCGCCAAATGGCTTCAAAAGGTAGCCGATGATCCCCGGGCCGGATTGCCCCGCCCGGGTGCTTTCGTTCGGATGGGCGGTGATCAGAACGGTCGGAATGCGTTCGCCAGACGCAATGAGGTGGCGATGTAAATCAAGCCCGGTCATGCCAGGCATA
>NZ_JARFYN010000053.1 GCF_030272695.1 Martinezella calliandrae | reverse complement strand
AATCCAGGAAACTTAAGAGCGAGAGACTTCGTCGCCAGCAGCGCCGCCGCCCTCGTCAGTGATCGGGCTTATAGACCCACCCCCAGAGCATAGTCAACAGCCGATTTTGAAAAAAAATAAAAAACATACAAGTGATTGATTCTTATGATATATTTGTGAAGCCCTCCAAAATCGGGCGGATCAGGCGCCAAAATCCGCCGCCATCGCCATCACCGCGTGCCGTCGGCTCCATCCCACACGCAGAAGGTCGCAAAATATGACAGGGATGGGCTCTTGACCCCTCGTCCGCCGACACCAGATATCGCCGACCTCCGCCGAAAAAAGAGCATTTTTAGAGTTCAGACACTCCACAAGCGAAATGCGCAGGATTTGACTCCCCCGTCATAAATATGCACATCTTCGGCCCCAGCTACACGGCTCGCATGAAGGAACCGGATCTCGATTGGCATGATGACGGACAAAATGATGCTCCGATCGCTCGGCAACGAGCCGCCAATCCTGGCCGACGGCAGGCGAGCGCCGGACCGACGCGAAGTTTCATTACGTTGGCTTTCGGGCACGTTCCTCACCGGCATCACCTCCAGCATCTTGATGGGTGTCGCACTGTTTGCCGCCCTCGACGGACGCCCGCAGCTCGCCATTCCGGCCGAAGCCTATGCGACATCCGACAGTGGCAACCATGACAGCACGGAAAATCAGGTTACCCGCGGCGGCCGCCTTGTGCCCACGGCGATCGCATCCAAGCCCTCCGACCGGAATATCCTGGAAGTCTCGACCGTGGTGCGTGACGGCGACAAGGAAGTGGTGCGCCGCCAGCCCTTCGCGCATGTAAAGATCGCGCTCGCCACCAACCGCGTTGCGACCGAGAGCTATCCCGCCTTCGATCCGCTTGCGATTTTTTCCGCCGACGACAACATTACGCCGGCCGCCAACCGCACCGGCGCGATCTATGGTTCCGACGTGGAATCCGAGGTCAGCCTGAAGACGGTGCCCTTTCCCGCCAAGGATATGCCCTTCCCTCTCGCCGGCTCTATGTCGCTCGATGAAGTCGAGGCGAATGTGCGTTCCAACGGCTCCGTGCTGGTTGATGACAATACCCAGCTTTCCGCCCTCTATTACGTCGATCCGCGCCGCTTCGCGACCGACGATACCGATGTCGACCTGACAGCAGGGCTTGCAGCCCGCATCGTCGAAGAGAACATGTCGGTGTCCTCTCCCGACGCGGTCACGTCGCAGACCGAGGAATTCGCCGACGACATCATTCCAGTGCGCGAGGATACGCCGATCGGGACGGCACTCGCCAATGCCGGCTATCTCAAAGCGGATGCCGACAGCATTACGGCGAAGATCGTGCCTCTATACGGCTCGTCTGAGCTTTCCGCCGGCGGCGTGCTGCGCATCGGAATACTGCAGAAGGGCGAGCAGGCGAAGATTATTCGCGCCAGCATCTATCGCGGCACCAAGCATGTCCTGACGGTTGCCGAGAATGATCACGGCGATTTCGTCGCCGGCAGCGAGCCGCCGATGCTCGACGCCATCACAACGGCATTCGACAATGACGCGCCGGCAGTCGCCGCGGGCCGAGACCTGCCGAGCGTCTATGACGGCGTTTATCGTGCCGCCCTTTCCTATGGCATGACCAAAGAGATGGTGGCTCAGATCATCAAGCTGCTCGCCAGCAACGTTGATTTCCAGGCGCAGTTGAAGCCAACGGATTCAATTGAAGCCTTCTTCTCCGTCGCTGACGAAAACGGCCAGGCAACTGCCGATTCCGAACTGCTCTATGTCAACGCCAAATTCGGCGACACAGTCACCCGCTTCTATCGCTTCGAAGATCCGGACGATCATTCGATCGATTACTTCGACGAAAACGGCAAGAGCATCCGCCAATTCTTGCTGCGCAATCCGGTCCCGACCGGTATCTTCAAATCCGGCTTCGGCATGCGCCGCCACCCGATCCTCGGATTTGCGCGTATGCATACCGGAGTCGATTGGTCCGCACCCCGCGGCACCCCAATCATCGCCGCCGGCAATGGCATTGTCGAAAAGGCCGGCTGGGATTCCGGCGGCTTCGGCAACCAGACTTTGATCCGCCACGCCAACGGCTATGTCTCCTCCTACAACCATCAGAGCGCCATCGTCAAAGGCATAATACCGGGTGCAAAGGTCGTGCAGGGCCAGGTCATCGGCTTCATCGGCTCGACCGGTCTCGCAACTGGGCCGCACCTGCATTACGAGCTGATCGTCAATGGCACCAAGGTTGATCCCCTGCGCATCCGCCTGCCCGGCGGCAAGTCGCTGGACGGCGAGGCACTCGCCAAATTCGAGGACGAGCGCAAGCGCATCGACACCCTTCTGAGCGACGAGAAATCGAAGCAGGTCGCAAGCAAGGATTGATCGATGTCCCACTTGCCGGCCATTGCCACGGCAACCGGGAATTTTAGGTGACGCTGCGCCCAAGCAAGACAATCAACTCCGCATCGGCATCGTCAGCAACATCACAGAAGAGAACCGCCTTGCAAGGCGACTGCGGCACGGGTCTCGAAAATGGCGACCCGAGGGCCGCCATCTCATGAGTTCATGCTTTGGAGCGATCGCTTATGCCGCTTCGTTGACGGGCTGGCGCGCGCGGAACAGCAGCCGGTCGGAGCCGCTGTTAACTTTGACCACAGATCCATCCGGCACTTGACCGGAGAGGATCTGTTCGGCGAGCGGATCCTGAACATATTTCTGGATCACACGCTTCAGCGGCCTTGCGCCATAGACCGGATCGTAACCCTTGTTGGCAAGCCAGTTGCGGGCATCGTCGTCGAGATCGAGAGTGATCTTGCGCTCCGACAACAGCTTCAACAGCCGTTCCAGCTGGATAGTGACGATCGCCCCCATCTCCTCGCGCTTCAGGCGATGGAACAGGATGATCTCGTCGACGCGGTTCAGGAATTCCGGCCGGAAGTGCGCCCGTACGACGTCCATTACCTGCTCGCGCACCAGATCGCTGTCGTCTCCTTCCTTCAACTGCGTCAGGTATTCGGCACCGAGGTTCGAGGTCATGATGATCATGGTATTGCGGAAATCGACCGTGCGGCCCTGGCCGTCCGTCAAGCGCCCGTCGTCCAGAACCTGGAGCAGAACGTTGAAGACGTCCGGATGCGCCTTCTCGATCTCATCGAACAAGACGACCTGATAAGGTCGGCGGCGGACGGATTCGGTGAGCGCGCCGCCTTCCTCATAGCCGACATAGCCGGGAGGGGCGCCGATCAGCCGGGCAACGGAGTGCTTCTCCATGTATTCCGACATGTCCATGCGCACCATGGCCGTCTCGTCATCGAAAAGGAAGCGGGCCAGCGCCTTGGTGAGCTCCGTCTTGCCGACGCCGGTCGGGCCGAGGAAAATGAACGAGCCGATCGGGCGATTCGGATCCTGCAGGCCCGCCCGCGAGCGGCGAACGGCACGCGACACCGCCTGAACGGCATCGCCCTGTCCGACCACCCACTTCGCCAGTTCGTCTTCCATCCTGAGCAGCTTGTCGCGTTCGCCTTCCAGCATCTTGTCCACGGGTATCCCGGTCCAACGGGAAACGACATGGGCGATGTTGTCGGCGGTGACGACTTCCTGCACCATGGAATCACGACCGCCGTCCTGCTCTTCGGCAGCCTGAAGTTCCTTCTCCAAGTTCGGGATCACGCCGTAAGCAAGTTCGCCCGCGCGCTGGAATTCGCCTTTGCGCTGAGCGATCGCCAGTTCGTTGCGTGCCTCGTCGAGCTTTTTCTTCAGATCGGCAGCAAGGCCCAGCTTCTGCTTTTCGGCCTGCCAGCGTGCGGTCAGCGCATCGGCTTCCTCTTCCAGTGCGGTAAGATCGGTCTCCAACCGCTTCAGCCGGTCGGCCGAGGACTGGTCGGTTTCCTTCTTCAGCGCCTCGCGCTCGATCTTGAGCTGGATGATGCGTCGATCGAGTTCGTCGAGTTCTTCCGGCTTGGAGTCCACCTGCATGCGCAGCCGGGCAGCGGCTTCATCCATCAGATCGATGGCCTTATCCGGCAGGAAGCGGTCTGTGATGTAGCGGTTCGACAAGGTCGCGGCAGCGACCAGTGCGGCATCGGCGATGCGGACTTTATGGTGTTGCTCGTATTTTTCCTTCAGGCCACGCAGGATCGAGATCGTGTCCTCGACCGTCGGCTCGTCGACCATGACAGGCTGGAAACGACGGGCAAGCGCCGGATCCTTCTCGACATGCTTGCGGTACTCGTCGAGCGTGGTCGCGCCGACGCAGTGCAGCTCGCCGCGGGCAAGCGCGGGCTTCAAGAGGTTCGAGGCATCCATGGCGCCATCGGCCTTGCCGGCGCCGACCAAGGTGTGCATTTCGTCGATGAAGAGGATGATCTCGCCATTTTCCGACTGCACTTCGTTGAGCACGGCCTTCAGCCGCTCCTCGAACTCGCCACGGAATTTCGCGCCGGCAATCAAGGCGCCCATGTCGAGCGCCATGAGCTTCTTGTCCTTCAGCGATTCCGGAACGTCGCCATTGACGATACGCAACGCCAGACCTTCGACGATCGCCGTCTTGCCGACGCCGGGCTCGCCGATCAGCACAGGATTGTTCTTCGTGCGGCGGGACAGAACCTGAATAGTGCGTCGGATTTCGTCGTCGCGGCCGATCACCGGATCGAGCTTGCCTTCGCGGGCCTCGGCGGTGAGGTCGCGGGCATATTTCTTCAAGGAGTCGAAGCCCTGTTCCGCATTGGCGGAATCAGCGGTACGGCCCTTGCGGATGTCGTTGATGACTTGATTGAGCCCGACGGGCGTCACGCCGGCTTTCTTCAGCGTGGCGGACGTCGATGCCGAAGACTCTATCGCCAGGGCCTGCAATAGGCGCTCCACGGTGACGAAACTATCGCCGGCCTTCTTGGCAGCATCTTCGGCCGTCGTAAACACCTTGGCGAGCGGCTGTGCGAGATAGACCTGGCCATCGCCGCCCGACACTTTCGGCAGTTTGGCAAGTGCGGCGTCATTGGCAAGACGCGCGGCCTTGGCATCGCCACCAGCGCGCTCGATCAACGACGCGGCCATGCCCTGATCGTCGTCGAGAAGCACCTTCAGCACATGTTCGGGAGTGAATTGCTGGTGCCCCTGCGCCAGCGCGTTGGTTTGCGCGGATTGCAAAAAGCCTCGCACCCGCTCGGAGTATTTTTCAATATTCATTATCGGACCTCCATGAATCGCCCTGCCCTGACCGGCGCAGACCGATGACTGAGATTGAGCCCCCTGAAAAGGCAGGCCGGCCCACCGCCTAGTGAGATTTGCGGCGCAGCAACTGGTCAGAATATGGGACCGGATTTGAAGAGTTTAAAGGGTGATAAGCGGGAAAAACAGTGCCCGTCCGCGCGCCTCTCACCAGACATCAAACCGCGTGAGACGCTCTCGATCCGTTCAGTGACAGAGCCGGTCAACAGAGGGTAGGGCAGCTTCCGGCGTTCGCGTTCCCGCAAATACCAGTCGTGCCGTCATGTCAAGGCACAGCGTGGTCAGCGGCGGCGTATGGCAGAAGATCCATCGCCAGGCGGTGAAGCAGGCTCGCTCCTCCCGGGCCTGGCCGAGGTGACGCTATGCGCCGCCCTTTTCGAACAATGGTGCCGCCAGGCTATGAACGCAAAATGCCCGGAACGCAGGCTCCGGGCATTCTGTAATTTGTCTCAGTCATCTTTGACAGAGGTTACTCCGAAGCGGCTTCGACAAGCGCCGGGGCGTCTCCCGCCGGAGCTTCGTCCTGCGCTTCGCCATTGGCGCTGCGGCGCGGCTGGCGGCGGGGGCGGTTGCCGGCGTTGCGGCGGCGGGGCTGACGCTCATGCTGGCCGGGAGCGGCCGCAGGCGTTTCTTCCTCGATCGCCACTTCGGCCGGGATGCCTTCGATCACCGGCTGCGGGCCCGTACCATCGATAACCTCTGGCTCGGGCGCAGGGGCGACGACGGCCGGAGCAGCATGCGCACGCGCCGGAGGAGGAGCCATCGGCGGCTGATCGTCCATCTCGTTCGCATCGATATCGTCCATGTCACGATCGGCGTTGTCGCGATCGTTATAGCTATGATGCTCGTCGCGCTGATAACGCTCCTGCATCTGCGCCTGAGCGCTGGCGATGATCCGATTGTAGTGTTCAGCGTGCTGAAGATAGTTTTCCGCCATCACGCGGTCGCCGGAGCTTTGTGCATCACGGGCAAGAGCCGAATATTTCTCGGCGATATGCTGTGCGGTTCCGCGGATTTTCACATCGGGACCGGAGCTGTCGTAAGTCCTGGTCAGCGGGTTAGAGCCCTTGCGGTTGAAATTGTTATTGTTATTTCCGCCGCCGCCGCCGCCGTTGTTGTTACCACGCCCCCGACCGCGCTTGTTCTGCTGTCCTGGCCTCATAGATCCTTCACCTGAATTCTCTTCGTTGGGATGAAATTATGCGCGGCACCTGCCGCCATGGCCGGATAGCTCCGAGCCAAGGCCTGCGTGCCGCAAGCAAACTGCGCCTTAAGCGCCCGTCTGCCGCTCGACTACGTCAGATTAACTGATCACGCATTGGGTTATCTTCAACCTTTGACACTCTTACAAGAGCGGATCCCCGAGGCTGTCCAAGAGAGGCGAATCCTCTCGCCCATTCCCAGCCGCCCAACGCGTGAGCGCAACCTATATCGCTTCCTCAGGAAATCCAAGCCTTTTCTTTGCGATAACAACGGGTCCCATGACCCTGCTGCAAATTGTCGCGTTAATGATGATGTTTAAACACGAGAGCCCGGTCATTGTGGCCGTAGTCCCGAATAGCCTCGATTAGGAAAAATCCTGCTCCTTCAAAAACCGAAGTCACCGTCTTGCGCTGATTGTAACCGATCTCCACCCCCAAAATACCATCTCGGTGTAGAAATCGCGCCGCATCCTTTGCGATCGCCCTGTATGCATCCAGCCCATCAAGGCCGCCGTCGAGAGCTGCCGGAGGATCGAAATTCTTTACTTCTGGAGCGAGAGTGGAAATGACATTGGACTCAATATAGGGCGGATTTGAGACAATCACGTGAAATCGTTCGTGGATGGCTTCAAACCAACTTCCCTGCACGGTATCGAACCGCGCCGCCAAGCCATTGCGCGCTGCATTTGCCCGCGCCGTTTCCAAAGCTTCGCTTGAAATATCCGAACCGATACCCGTCGCCTGCGGGCATTGATGGAGTAATGCGAGACAAATCGCCCCAGTTCCCGTTCCGATGTCAAGTATATGGATATTCCCAAACTCTAATGCAAGACGTCGCGCGTGCGGAAGTACGGTATCGACCAAAATTTCCGTATCGGGCCGCGGCTCCAGCGTCGCCGGCGATAGCTTCAACGGCAGGCCGTAGAATTCCCGTTCGCCGAGGATACGATGTACCGGCTCGTGATTGAGCCGCCGCACCACCGCCGCGCGGGCCGCTTCCACGCGGTCCAGGGCGACCATTTCGGAGCCGCGTGTGACGAGCTCCGTCGAAGAAAGATTGAGAAGACCGCCGACGAGAATGCGCGCTTCGGCGGCGGGATCGTCGAGATCAGCCTCGACAAAGCGGGCACGCACCTCCTGGAATAGTTCGGCGACGGTTGGCCCTTGCCCTCTGGTCATGCCCGTTCGCCAAGCTGTGCGAGTTGGCTCGCCTGATAGTCGGCCAAAAGCGCATCGACCACTTCGTCGATCTCGCCTTCCATCATCCGGTCGAGCTTATAAAGAGTGAGGTTGATGCGGTGGTCGGTGATCCGGCCCTGCGGGAAATTATAGGTGCGGATGCGCTCGGAACGGTCGCCCGAGCCGACCTGGCTCCTGCGGTCGGCGGACCGTTCACTGTCGGCGCGCTGGCGCTCCATGTCGAAGAGGCGCGACCGCAACACCTGCATCGCCTTGGCGCGGTTTTGATGCTGCGACTTTTCCGAACTGGTCACCACGATGCCCGAGGGAAGATGGGTGATGCGCACTGCTGAGTCCGTGGTGTTGACGTGCTGGCCGCCGGCGCCGGAAGAGCGCATGGTGTCGATGCGGATATCCTCGGGGCGGATTTCGATATCGATCTCCTCGGCTTCCGGCAACACGGCGACGGTCGCCGCCGAGGTGTGGATGCGCCCACCCGCCTCAGTTTCCGGCACCCGCTGCACGCGATGCACGCCGGATTCGAATTTGAGCCGCGAGAACACGCCCTTGCCGCTGATCGTCGCAATGATTTCCTTGTAGCCGCCTGCTTCGCCTTCGCTGGCCGACAGGATTTCGACCTTCCAACCATTGTTCGCCGCGAAGCGTTCATACATGCGGAAAAGGTCGCCCGCGAAAAGCGCAGCTTCGGAACCGCCGGTGCCGGCGCGAATTTCTAGGATCGCGCTTTTTTCGTCGGCAGCGTCCTTCGGCAACAGCAGGATCTGGATGTCTTTTTCCAGCGTCTCGATCCGCTCCTTGACCTCCGGCAGTTCCATCTCTGCAAGATCACGCATCTCGCGGTCGACCGACTTATCGGTGAGCATGGTCTCAAGGTCCGCAGCCTCGGCGATGGCCTTTTCATAGTCGCGGATCTTGGTTACGACTGGCTGCAATTCGGAATATTCGGAAGCAAGCTTCACATAGACGTCCGCCGACGGACCGGCCGACATACGCGCTTCGATCTCGCCGAAACGGCGCTCCAGTTCGCGCATTTTTTCAATGGGAAGATTCGCCA
Source organism: Martinezella calliandrae (assembly GCF_030272695.1). Lineage (GTDB taxonomy): Bacteria > Pseudomonadota > Alphaproteobacteria > Rhizobiales > Rhizobiaceae > Rhizobium > Rhizobium calliandrae. The sequence goes on along the minus strand of NZ_JARFYN010000053.1, from coordinate 37,063 downwards.
CCCCACACTCCAATTCTTCTTATTCGTTCTGGTCTATAATGGAATATTGTGGCTCTCGGCGAAGCGGACAAGGATATCGCGCATCGAGGTTTTCGGATGCGTGTCATTCAGCGCTTCTTCCATGACCTCGGACAATGCCGTGAGATCGAGACCCAGCAGCATCGCCTTGACCGGACCGATTGCGGCTGGCGACATCGACACCGAACGGAAGCCGATACCGAGCAGTGCCATGGCCGAGATCGTCTTGCCGGCAAGTTCGCCGCAGAGCGTCACCGGCGTCTTGTTGCGCTCGCCGGCGCGCACAATATGCCTAAGGATGCGCAGGAACGGGCGTCCGAGTGGATCGAAACGATCCGCGACACGGGCATTACCGCGATCCACCGCCATCGAAAACTGGAAGAGATCGTTGGAGCCGACCGAGACGAAATCGACCGCCGCCATCAACTCGTCCAACTGCCACAGCAGCGCCGGCACTTCCAGCATCGCGCCGAACTGCAGCTTGCGCGGCAGGCTATGGCCGAAGCGCGACAGATGCTGCACTTCCTTCTGGACGAGTTCGCGCACGGCTTCGATCTCGGAGACCTCCGTGACCATCGGCACCATCATCTTCAATTCGCCTTCCGCCGCTGCCTTCAGCATGGCGCGCAACTGGGTACGCAGCAGGCCCGGTCGATCGAGCGACAGGCGAATGGCGCGCCAACCGAGCGCCGGGTTCTCTTCCTCATGAGCGCGGAAATAAGGTACGACCTTGTCGCCGCCGATATCAAGCGTTCTGAAGGTGACGACGCGGCCGCCCGCCTGCTTCATGACATTGCGGTAGAAGGCTTCCTGCTCCTCTGCCTTCGGCATGGTCGACGCGATCATGAATTGCAGTTCGGTGCGGAACAGGCCTATGCCTTCCGCGCCGGATTCGGCAAGCTGCGGGAGATCGACCAACAGACCGGCATTCATCAGCAGCGAAATTCGCTGCCCGTCCTTGGTGACCGGTTCGACCGAACGCAGAGCCCGGAACTGCTCTTGCCGGCGGGCGCGGAAACGCACCTTTTCTTCATAGGAACGCTGGTGATCGGCCATCGGCCGCAGGTGCACATGGCCACCATCGCCGTCGATGATCACGGGATCGCCGTTTTCGGCGAGCGCCACAACCCCGGCGGCCTGACCGACCACCGGAATACCCATAGCGCGCGCGACGATTACGACGTGGCTAGTGACAGCCCCCTCTTCCAGCACTAGGCCGCGAATATTGGCGCGGGGGTAATCGAGCAATTCGGCGGCGCCCATGGCACGCGCAAAAATGATCGCATCGCTCGGGAAACCTTCGGCGGTCGTTCGACCCGAATAGCCGATCAACTGCCTGAGCAGCCGGTTCGCCAGATCCTCGAAATCATGCATGCGCTCGCGCAGATATGGATCTGTCAGGCGCATCATCCGCGCCTTGGTGTCGCTCTGCACCTTTTCGACCGCGGCTTCCGCGGTCAGGCCGTTGCGGACAGCTTCTTCCAGCTTGCGCACCCAGCCCTGATCGTGCGCGAACATGCGGTAGGTTTCTAGGACCTCGCGATGCTCGCCTTCCATGGAGACGTCGCGGCGCGACAGCATGTCGTCGATGGAGATGCGCAGAGAGCCGAGTGCATCTGCCAGCCGGCGGATTTCCTTCTCGGTATCTTCGTTCAGGAGATTGGTGACGACGATGCGCGGCTCATGCAGCACGACATAGCCAAGGCCGATGCCTTCGTTATAGCTGTCGCCGTCGATGGTGACCGAACGGGTCAGATCGAGTTCGAGGCCCGGCTTGGTAATCTTCTTCAGCTCGCCGGTTGCGATCATCTCGGCCAGCACCATCGCCGTCGTTTCGAGCGCCTCGAGCTCTTCTTCACGATAGTTGCGGCTCGCCTTATTCTGTACGACGAGAACGCCGAGCGACCGACCCGTGCGCAGGATCGGCACGCCGAGGAAGGAGTGATAGACCTCTTCACCGGTTTCCGGTAGGTAGCGGAAGGCGGGATGCGACTGCGCATCGGAGAGATTGAGCGGTTGAGCGGAAGCGGCGATCGTGCCGACCAGGCCCTGGCCCATCTTCAGTTGGGACAAGTGGACGGCTTCTTTTTTCAGACCTTCGGTGGCGTAGAGTTCGAGAACGCCATCAGCGCGTAACACGTAGACCGAACAGACTTCTGCGACCATGTTGCTTGCGATCTGGCGAACGATCCGGTCAAGACGCTCTTGCGGCTCCAGCGGCTCCGCCATGAGTTCGCGCAGCCGCTTGAGCAGAACGCGTGGACCGCCGGATAGGTCTCTCATTGCGTCTCTAGCTCCCGAAATCAAGATATTGTGCCAGTGTCGCCCACTTCAGGGCTGGCCGAAACGCACCTCCGTCGCGGTTCGTCGTCAGCAGTCCTGAATCAACTCTTATCCAGACCGTAGCAGGAATGCAAAGTCCTGACTGCCAGTTCTGCATAAGGACCGTCAATCAGGATGGAAATCTTGATTTCTGACGTCGTAATGGCCTTGATGTTGATGCCTTTTTCGGCAAGTGCCCGGAAAGCGGTCGCAGCAACGCCAGCGTGCGAACGCATGCCGATGCCGATGACCGAGACTTTGACGAGGCCTGATTCGTTTTGGATGACGTCGTAGCCGATCTTTTCCTTGTTTTCGCCGAGAACGCGCAGCGCCTTTTCGACATCGCCCGAAGGAACCGTGAAGGTCATGTCGGTCTTGGAGCCGTCTTCGGAAATGTTCTGGACGATCATGTCGACGTTGATGTGGCTTTCGGCGAGAGGCCCGAAAATCGCGGCGGAGACGCCCGGCCGGTCGGCAAGACGGCGCAGCGAGATCTGGGCTTCATCCTTGGCATAAGCAATGCCGGTGACTACTTCCTGTTCCACGATTTCTTCCTCGTCACAAATCAGCGTTCCGGGCGGGTTCAACAGATCGCCCATGCCCGGAGCATCGGGATCTTCGAAAGAGGAGCGCACGAAAGTGCGAACCTTAAAGACCATGGCCAGCTCGACCGAACGCACCTGCAGCACCTTGGCGCCGAGCGAGGCCATTTCCAGCATTTCTTCGAAAGCGATCTTCTTCAGACGCCGCGCCTTCGGCTCGATGCGCGGATCGGTCGTGTAGACGCCGTCGACATCGGTATAGATATCGCAGCGATCAGCCTTCACGGCCGCGGCGATCGCCACCGCAGACGTATCGGAGCCACCACGACCGAGCGTCGAGACCCGGTTGTCGGGGCCAAGGCCCTGGAAGCCGGCGATAACGGCCACCTGGCCCTCTTGCATGCGGCGGATCATCTCGCTGCCGTCGATCTCGAGAATGCGCGCCGCGCCGTGGGCGTTGTCGGTTCTGATCGGGATCTGCCACCCCTGCCACGAGCGGGCGTTGATACCCATTGCCTGCAGTGCGATCGCCAATAACCCCGAGGTCACCTGCTCGCCGGAAGCGACGACGGCGTCGTATTCACGGGCATCATAAATCGAGTGATCGGCGCCGGCGACCTTGGGCGTGTTCTGCACCCAGCCAACCAGTTCGTTGGTCTTGCCGGACATGGCGGAAACGACGACTGCGACCTCATGGCCGGCGTCGACCTCGCGTTTTACATGGCGGGCGACATTCTTGATACGGTCCAGATCCGCGACGGAGGTTCCGCCGAATTTCATCACGATGCGTGCCATGTGCCTCTACCAGTACCAGCGCCGGGCGGCCGAAACGCTTTGAGCCCGGCATGCAAAATCGCCCTTCCGGCGCAATACCCGGAAAAGCCTAATGTCAATGGGGGCGTCTCTTAGCGAGTTTGGCTGGCAGGCGCAATAGCACAAGACCGGCTACGCGTCAGGCGCGGAAGCGCCCGAGCCGACGGCGACGGCAGGGGGATGGCCAGGACTGTCCTAGTAATCCACCTTCAGGCTCGACCACAGCTTGTCGAGGATGGCGCCTTCCTTGGCAACGTTTTCTTTGTTGATGAAAGTGGCGACAAGAACGCCGCCATCAGGACGGCCGATCGCCGCGATTTCATAATCCATGACATCGTTGGCCGTCGCCGTCTCCGCCTTGACACCCTTCAACACATTGCCGCCAGCGAGCATCCGCTGCGTGGTTTCCTTCGTCATCTTGGCGCCGCCGTCGATGCTTTCCTGAACCATCTGCTGCAGGACGAAATCTGTGATGCTGGACGGGTTGAGACCCTTATATTGCTGCACGATGACACCAGTGCCTATTGGCGTGATCGAAGCAAATTGCGTGACGCCGCTGTTCAGATCGCTTTTTGCGACCGTGAACCGGCCGTCATGGTCGAAGGAAAATTTATCTCCAGCGAATGTGACCGTGTCGCTGCGCTGAAGTTCCACCGAAAGCTTGCGTCCGTCCTTTGTGGTCACATCCAGCATATCACCAGGATTGATACCCACTTCGACGCCATCGATCGTCAGGCGAAATCCCTTGCCGTCGCCAGCAATCGCGGTGCCCGCCGCGAGGCAAGACATGACAACGACAGCCGAACGAAACATTGACCGCATGGAGTGTCTCCTCCTAACTGGATGGCCACAATAACCTTGGAGTTAAAAGCATATTTGACAGCCATGATGATTTAATTGGCCTGGACCGCCACAATGTCGGATGGCTCGCCCCAGCCTTCTTTCCTAGGGGCGTCAATGGGCTTGCCATTTTAGAGCACATGCTCTATATCATATTTTAGAGCAAACGCTCTATAATCGGCGCATATTCAACGTTGAGCAGGCTGAGCAAGAACTTCCATGGCAAGACCCCGGCAATTCGATGAGGAGAGCGTTTTGGAAGCAGCGGGAGAGATTTTCTGGTCGAGAGGCTACGAAGCAACCTCAACCCGAGACCTAACCGACCGCATGGGGCTGACGCATGCGAGCCTCTACAACGCGTTTGGTGACAAGCGCGGCCTCTATCTGAAGGCGCTGAAGCATTATCTCGATCGGAACCTGCATTCCCGCATCGCGCGAATGGAAGCAACCTATTCGCCGGGCCTTACCATTGTCGGCTATTTTCACGAGGTCGTCGAACGTTCTCTCGCAGATGCCGAACATCGCGGCTGCCTGCTGGTCAACACGGCCTTGGAGGCGCGTTCCGAAGATCCGGAAATGCTTGGTATCGTCGCCGACGAGACGGCCGAGATCGAAGCCTTTTTCCTTCGATCCGTCGCCGCCGCGCAGGCAAGCGGTGAAATTCCTGCAAACCAGCCGCCGGAGGACATCGCCAGATTGCTGCTCTCGGTACAATTCGGCTTGCGCGTTCTTGTCCGCGTCCGCCCCGAGCGCGAATTGATGAATGGCATCGTGCGGCCGGTAATGGCCATGCTGACCTTGCCTTGGCCGCTGCCCGACAGCAACCCGGACGGATAAGTCTCCGTCAGAAAGTTCCTCTCTTCCCGAAACATCGAACCGGCGGCGGCACGCCCGCTCCGAACAGAGAAGTATCGTGCCATGTCCGCTCCGTTACGCCATACGAACTCGTCTCATTCCGTTGCCGAGCCCGCGCCCCTCAGTGCCGCCGCCTGGCATGCCACTATCGCCGGTCTCTGCGGCAGCTTCGTCGCCATCGGCCTCGCCCGCTTCGCCTATACGCCGCTGATCCCACCGCTCATTAGCGCGCATTGGTTTTCGGCCGGCGACGCGGTGACATTGGGTGCCGCAAATTTTGCCGGATATCTCGCCGGCGCGCTGCTTGGGCGGCCGCTGGCCGCAGGTCTCGGCAACCGTCAGGCGCTGCGCCTGCTGATGGTCGCCGCCACCGCTGCCTTCTTCGCCTGCGCCTTCCCGGTCTCCGTCACATGGTTCTTTGTCTGGCGCTTCCTTTCCGGTCTTGCTGGCGGCGCCATCATGGTGTTGGTGGCCACCAGCATCCTGCCTCATATCCCGGTCGCCCGTCGCGGCTTTGTCAGCGGCATGATTTTCCTCGGCCTTGGTCTCGGCATCGCGGCCTCCGGAACCCTGGTGCCGGCGCTGCTGCGCCTGGGTCTTCGTGAAACCTGGATCGGCCTCGGCGCCCTGTCGCTCGTCCTGGCTGCTGTCAGTTGGTCTGGTTGGCCGGCGACCAATCCACCCCAGCCGGCGACGCACGCTGCGACCCACCAACATCCGGCAGCCAAGAGCGAATGGTCGCTGCGCATCCTCTATGGCCAGTATGCTGCCAATGCCCTCGGCCTCGTGCCCGCCATGGTGCTGCTGGTCGACTACGTCGCCCGTGGTCTCGGCCGCGGCGCCGACGTCGGTGCAGCCTTCTGGGTGGTCTATGGCGTTGCCGCCATCACTGGTCCGGTTCTGACCGGCTATGCCGCCGATCGCATCGGTTTCGCGTCTGCCTATCGCGGCACACTGCTAGTGCAGGCGGTCGCGGACGCCATTCTAGCCGCGTCCGGCAATCCTTGGCTGATCGGCCTCGCCACGGTGCTGCTCGGCATCTCTACGCCAGGCATCGTACCGCTGGCGCTCGGCCGCATCCAGGAGATCCTGCCCCATAGCCACATTGACCAGCGCGCCGCCTGGAGCCGAGCAACGTCGGCTTTCGCTCTCTTCCAGGCGCTCGGCGGCTACGGCTATTCCTATCTCTTCATCCAGACCGGTGAAAACTACAGCATCATCTTCCTTTGTGGTGCGGTGGCGCTCCTCCTCGCCTCGTTGGGAGATGTCCTGAATAATGTGAAGCGCGGCCGAAAACATCGCGCACAATGAAAATTGGAACCGGCGCCGAATGCCGGCCCGGCGCACTGAGAATAACCGCCGCAGGCCACCGAGGCAGCGGGACTCTTGACATCGGCTTCCGATCGTCCGACTTCACGTCTACAGGCCGTCACCTACACAATTGCCAGGCGGGCGATACGGCGTAGACCAAGGAGCGAGACCATGACCGAAGCGGCGAAAAGCACGATCGACCAGAGCGAAGTGGATCGCTTTTCCGCAATGGCTGCGGAATGGTGGAGCCCGACCGGCAAATTCAAGCCGCTGCATAAGTTCAATCCGGTGCGGCTCGCCTATATCCGCGACCGGGCCTGCGAGAATTTCGGCCGCGACCCGAAGAGCGCACGGCCACTAGAAGGCCTGCGCGTGCTCGATATCGGTTGCGGCGGCGGATTGCTGTCGGAGCCAGTGGCGCGCATGGGCGCCTCGGTCATTGGCGCCGATCCTTCCGAAAAGAACATCGGCATCGCCTCGACGCATGCGAAAGCCTCCGGCGTTCCTGTCGACTACCGCGCCGTCACCGCCGAGCAACTGGCGGAGGCCAGCGAGACTTTCGATATCGTGCTCAATATGGAAGTGGTAGAGCATGTGGCCGATGTCGAGTTTTTCCTCTCGACCTGCGCCAAGATGGTCCGTCCCGGCGGCCTGATGTTCATCGCCACCATCAATCGGACTATGAAGGCGGCCGCACTTGCCATCTTCGCCGCCGAAAATGTTCTGCGCTGGCTGCCGCGCGGGACGCATCAATATGAAAAGCTTGTCCGCCCGGAAGAGATAGAAAAGCCGCTCGCCGCAAATGGCCTAGACATTATCGCCCGCACAGGCGTCTTCTATTCGCCGCTACAGGACCGATGGAATCTGTCGAAGGATATGGATGTGAACTATATGCTTCTGGCGAAGCGGGCGGGGTGAAATCGTCTTGTCGTCGGTGGCCGGGCTTTGGCGCTGAGCTTTTAGCGCCAGGACATGCGCCAGCAAATCGCCCTGGCACTTGGCATTTTTTGCCGCGATCTCCTTCACCCTGCCGCGATCGATCGTCGCGGGATGACCGTTAGCAGCATAGGGCTGCTTGAATGAAAAGGCGGCCGCGCTCGGTCCCTCGTCGTCAAGCCTCTCCAGCCGCTCGACCCCATCCATTCCGGAATGACATCGGCATCCACCCACCACAGAACCAACGCCGGCCAGCGTGGTTTGACGTTCCACCGCCGCGCATGCTTCAGTGCATCTGAATGGACACCACCGTAGGTGAAAGCCATCAGGGATTCGATATCGGCCCAGAGCGATAGCGAAGATGGCGCCGTCGCAAAGCCACTCCCTTGGATGAAGCGCGGGAATACTTGCTTGCCCCAGCATGCCGGTCCCGCCTCACCGTCGTAGCCGGAGCGGCCGATGAAGCCATGGCCGCGAGCGGCAGCCTCGAAATTTGCCGCTTCCCGCAGGCGAAATCCCTCGACCGCAGGGCTGTCATAGGGCCCTACATGCAGCCCGAAATTATAGATTGCGAGATATTTGCCGCGCTGCGGCATCAGTTGACGTCGTCCGGCAATACTGGGATAGCAGCGATCTCGATGCCTTCTTCGACCAACGCCTGCGCCTCGTCCGGCGTGGCCTTGCCGATGATGCCCCTTGCATCCGCCTCGCCATAGTGGATCTTGCGGGCCTCTTCCGGAAATTTCGTTCCCACGTCCTCGGCATTGGCCTTGATGGCGTCGACGGCTTCCTTGAGCTTGCTCAATGCCTCCTTGCGCGCGGTGTCCATGGCAAGCGTCTGCAGTTCCTCCTTCTTGCGCGCGGTAGAAACCGACGGTGCCATCAGAAGTTTGGAAATCGCACTCGAATTGCAGACGGGGCAAGTCAGGAAACCGCTTGCGACCTGACGGTCGAAATCGGCGCTTTCCGAAAACCAGCCCTCGAACTCATGGGCATTGTCACATCTCAGCGAATAACGGATCAAGCAGCGACGCCTCCAGCCGCCGGCGTCGCGATCTTCTCCAATGAAAACTCGCGCGCATTCTTAAGGTTGGGGATCTTGTCGTGAGCGGTTTTGACAGCGGCAACATCGATCTCGGCGATGACAACCGCTTCGCCGGTGCCACCGGCCGATGCCAAAACTTTGCCCCAGGGATCGATGATCATCGAATGGCCGAAGGTCTCGCGGCCATCCTCATGCAAGCCGGCCTGAGCGGCGGCAACGACGAAGATGCCGTTTTCGATGGCGCGCGCCCTAAGCAGGATTTCCCAATGTGCCTCGCCCGTCTGCCTGGTGAAGGCGGCGGGCACCGTCATCACCTCGGCGCCGGCGACGGCCTGGGCGCGGAAGAGCTGCGGAAAGCGGACGTCGTAGCAAATGGAGAATCCGAACTCCGCGAAGGGCAGCGAGGCAATCCGCGCTTCTGACCCAGGCCGGTAGACGGCGCTTTCGCGCCAGCTCTCGCCATTGTCGAGATCGACGTCGAACATATGGATCTTGTCGTAGCGGTTGATGAGCTTGCCGTCGGGACCAAAGAGGAAGCCGCGATTGGCGATCTTGCCGTCGTCGAGCGCGATCGCCGTCGAGCCGACATGCATGTGGATGCCGAGTTCCTGAGCGAGCTGCGCGGCTGTCTTGACGATGATGTCATTAGGCTCGTCGCGCAGCACGGCGCGCAGACCCGCCCGATCCTTCTGCACTGCGCCGGTCATTTCCGGCGTCTGCACATAGACGGCGCCCTTTGCCGCCGCCTCGCGGACCAGCCGCACCATATCGGCGGCATTCTTCACCGGATCGACACCGGAGCACATCTGAATGGCGGCGGCCTTGAAGGTCATTGTTCTCTCCCGTTTAATTCGGCTCAGGCAGCAAGCAGCGTATCGAGCTTGCCGGCCCGGTCGAGCGCATGAATATCGTCACATCCGCCGACATGTTCGCCGTTGATGAAAATCTGCGGGAAGGTCGAACGACCCTTAGCCTTGGAAATCATCTCCTGGCGCAGCGCGGGCGAATAGGTGGCATTGTGCTCGACATACTCGACGCCCTTGGAGTCGAGCAGGGATTTCGCCCGGGCGCAATAGCCGCAGAATTCACGCGTATAGATGACAACGGATGCCATGATCCACTCCAAAAAAGACAGTTTTACTGTCATATAAGATCACCGACAGCCCTTGCAAAGGTTAAAACCGTCACATCCGTCGCGCCGGCTTTTTTCAAGAGCCGCGTCGCTGCGGCAACCGTCGCGACGATCGCGTTGGCGTCAACGATCGGCACGACTCGACGGCCAAAGACATTGCCGGCGCGACCACCTTCTGCGATGACAAATGCACGACGCACGTTGTCCTGGCGCCCTCGCGCCGAGACCGACCGGGTGGCTCGTCCGCTTCGTGCGCAACAGCATCACGGCGAGCCAGATGACGAGCAAGCTCCGCCGACCGGTGATATTTGCCTAACAACAGCCGCGCCCGATGCAGCGGCACCGGAATGATGGCATCGCAACCAGCGATCGTGCCGTCGCTGGCGCGCAGCATCCAGCCTGGCATCATCGGCGCCAGATCGGTGCGGTCGCGATATTCCGATCCGAGCACGAGATCACGGACGACGCCGTCGTGAATTGCGGCCGAGCGCAGCCGGTCGAACGCGGCGCATCGGCGATCGCCTCGGCCGAGATCATGGGAAAACGGACTGCCCAGCGCCTCGCAATGGCGCCGCTCAATGATGCCGGACAGGCAGGCGAGGCAAAGGCTGCGATGTGCGCCCGTCGAAACGCCGCGGCCGGCGCAAGCCGGCTGATAGATGAGATCGGCCAGCGCCGACCACGGCTTTATCGAGCCGGCCCGCAGCATCGACACCGTGATTTCGCGTCCCATCATCCCCATATGGTTGACACTAGCTTTTTCCTGGCGCCTTTGCGAAGGGAAAAGTAGGCACGCGCAACGCCGGGCCAAAGACATTCATGATCGCAGGAAGCCGCCATGGAAATCGTTTTCGACCAATCTCTGCTCGCCGCTCGCAGGCGCCGCGCGCTCGCTCAAGGAGATCAGAAAGCGGCTTTCCTTCTGGAGATCGCCGGCCGCGAATTGGCCGAACGGCTTACCGTGATCGAACGTCATTTCGATGAGGCGGTCGAACTGCATGGCGCGACCGGGATTGCCGCGCGTGAAGCCTTCGCGACCGGCAAAATCGGCCAAATCCGGCGCATCGAAAGCGAGAGCGGTTTTGCCGCGGCCGGCGAGGATCTGACCAAAGCTCCGTTAGAGGAGCTGCCGCTTAAACCGGAGTCTGTCAATCTCATCCTGTCGCCGCTTGGCCTGCATGTCACCAACGACACGCCCGGCGTCTTCATCCAGGTGCGCCGGGCGCTGAAAGCCGATGGCCTGTTTCTGGCCGCAATCCCGGGCTCCGGCACCCTACAAGAGTTGCGCGACGTGCTGCTCGCGACCGAGATCGAGCTCACCGGCGGCGCCAGCCCGCGTGTCATTCCCTTTGCCGATGTTCGCGACGTCGGCGGTCTGCTGCAGCGTGCGGGGTTTACCCTGCCGGTAATCGACGCCGAGTCCTATATTGTGCGCTACGACAATCTTTTTGCGCTGATGCGCGACCTGCGCGCCATGGGCATGACCAATCCGCTGGCCGACCGCAGCCGCAAGCCGCTGACTCGCGCCTTCTTCCTGCGCGCTGCAGAGCTCTACGCTGAACGCTATTCCGATCCCGACGGCAGAATAAGGGCGACCTTCTCGATCATCTACGCGTCCGGCTGGACGCAGCACGAAAGCCAGCAGCAACCGTTACGGCCAGGCTCGGCCAAGGCGCGGCTCGCCGATGCGCTGAAAGTCGAGGAGCACAAGCTGAAACAGTGAACGGCTGGCACCGGTTCGCTCACCTGGGCGGGCCACGCTAATTGAATACCGGCGATTCATTGACCGTATTGGAGACGTGATTGAACATCGCCGACAGGCTGCCACCGAAGGCACCGACACCGCTGATGATCGCTACGGACACTAGCGCGGCGATCAGGCCATATTCGATGACCGTGGCGCCGGTCTTGTCGCGAAAAAATCGCCGTGCGGAACGCATACGCTTCAAGCTCCTACCATCTGAAAATGAGCATATCCGGCGCCTTAATGCACCCAATAAGCCTTACCAGTATAACGGTCAGCAGCCGCTGTCGGCGCCGTAACCTTGGACGATACAAATCGAGCCCGGCTCCTGCTGCAGCACGCTGCGGCGAATGGTGTAACGCTTGCCGTTTTCGATCTGCGGGATAGTGCCGGTGGTGATGTTGTCGAGATCAGGCGCGCTCGCAAGCACGCTGGACTTGGATTTGTCGGAAAGCATTGGCGTCAGGATAAGCGAAAGCGCAACCGCCGCTGTTCCGAACAGCAAGGCGATATTCAGCGCGCCCGTCTTGCGCGACGAGGAATAGGACTGCTCTTTTTCCTGAACAGCTTTCCAGAAATCGTCGTCCATAGTGTCAAGCCTTCTTAAACGCACACACCAATCGCTTGATTGAGATTATTCAATGCCAGAAGGTCATAAACGATCCCTTAATATCCACATGTAAATTAGAGATGCGTCGATTCATAGAACAGAGCTTGACCAACGCTAACAGATTGATATCAGTCGATTAATTGCGATTAACCATGTTCGGCTGATAGAGCCGCCAAAAGCGGAGGTTGCGGTAACGATGCCGTGACACGTGAGATATTGCGCCGCTTGCCAGATACTTGCCCCTTCGGGCGCCTGCGCAGCGCTTTTGCTGCCTTAATTTGAGATAGCACTTCGCATTAGGTTTGCCCTCGCCAAAACGCTTGGTGACATGGATCAGAATGCTTAAAGCAGATCCTGCAGGAACGGGATCAGCGGCTCGTCAGCTGGCGGCATCGGGTAGTCACGCAGCCCCTGCGGCCGCACCCACTTGATCGCCTGGCCCTCGCGGCCATGTGCAATGCCCTCGTAGCGTCGGCATACATAAAGTGGCATCAACAAATGGAAGGTCTCGTAGGTATGGCTGGCAAAGGTCAGCGGCGCGAGGCAGGGAATTTTTGTCTGGATTCCAAGCTCTTCCTGAAGCTCGCGCACCAAAGTCTCTTCAGGCGTCTCGCCGGGCTCGACCTTGCCGCCAGGAAACTCCCAGAGGCCGGCAAGCGATTTGCCTTCCGGGCGCTGTGCCAGAAGGATGCGGCCATCGGTATCGATGAGCGCACAGGCGGCGACGAGAATGATCTTACGGTCGCCTACGCTCATGCCTCACCCGGTAAACGCCAATAGCAATAACGATAGGCCTCGTGGAAACCGAAGCGGGCGTAGAGCGCCAGCGCCGGTTCATTGAACGCGCCGACCTGAAGCCAAGCGGTTCTTGCGCTTCGCATACGCGCCCAACGCAATGCCGACGTCAATATCTCGATCGCCAATCCTTTTCGGCGATGCTGTGCCGCGACCGAGACCGACATAATGCCGGCCAGATCGTTGTCCTGCACGCAGAGCGTCGTGGCCACCGGCCCGGCCTCGTCGTTTTCGATGACAAAAAGACCCGATGGCGGCTTGATGCCGCTCACCACTTCGGCAAGCGCCGGTTTCAAGATCGGATCGGCCCCGTCCACCAACAGGCTGGCATCGACATAGCGGCCGACATCATGGCTCGGCAAGTGATCCAACGCATCCGGCAATTCGAGATCGACGAGATCGGCGGTCATGACAATGTTTTCGTCGAACCGTCCCCAGCCCTGGCGCTGCAAAATATCGACCAGCATCGGCGAGGCCAACGGCGTTTCGCGCACCACCATCGGCCGACCGTAGGCTTCGAACTTGCGCTGGGCCTTCTCCAGCCTGATTTCCAGGTCGCGGTGGTCGGAGGGATCGAGCGGCACGACACAGTTCAACCGCTTCGACGGATGGCCCGCCGTCAACCGTACCTGCCAACTGCCGTCATACTGCACGGACGAGGCAGGCCATGCCCGAAAGCCGACCGCTTCCAGCCTGCGGACCAAAGGCAGCTTATTCATCGTGGACTGCGCATGCATCGGCGGGATATCAGCTCCGGTAGTCGCCATTGATGGCAACATATTCCTTGGTGAGGTCGCAGGTCCAGACCGTCGCCCGGCCTTTGCCGAGACCGAGGTCGACCTTCACAGGAATATCCTGCTGCTTCATCACATTGGTGGCTGCTTCCTCGGAGTAGGAGGCGTCGCGTTCGCCATTGACGGCGACGCGGACATCGCCGAACCAGATCGCAAGCTTGTCGCGATCGGCCAGTTCGCCCGCCTTGCCGACAGCCATGACAATGCGGCCCCAATTGGCGTCCTCGCCGGCAGCAGCTGTTTTGACCAGCGGCGAATTGGCGATCGAAAGCGCGATGCGCTTGGCGGCGGCGTCATTCTCGGCGCCGGTGACGGTGATCTCAAGCATCTTGGTGGCGCCTTCGCCGTCGCGGACCACCTGGATGGCGAGATCCTTCAGGAGCTCGTTCAGTGCCGTGCGGAAAGTAGCGAGCTTGGGATCGTCGGCCTGTTCGACGCGAACCTGGCCATCGGCAGCCGCAGCACCGGTAGCAAAGAGCATCAGCGTGTCAGACGTCGACGTGTCGCTATCGACCGTCATCGAATTGAAACTCGGGCCGACACCTTCGGAGAGTAGCGTTTGTAGGGTAGCAGAAGAAATGTCCGCATCAGTAACGACGAAAGAGAGCATGGTCGCCATGTCAGGCGCGATCATGCCGGCGCCCTTGGCGATGCCGTTGATCGTGACCTTGACCCCGCCGATCTCGGCGCTGCGGGTCGCGACCTTCGGATAGGTGTCCGTGGTCATGATTGCCTTGGCGGCTTCGAACCAGAAATCGCTGGTCGCGTCCTGCGCCATGGTATTGAGCACGCCGGCGAACTTGGTCGCATCCAGGGGCTCGCCGATGACACCGGTCGAGGCGAGATAAACTTCATTCTCGCCGCAGCCGACCGCGGCGGCCGCCGACTTGGCGGTGAGCTCGGTCGCCTGACGACCCTTGAGGCCGGTGAAGGCATTGGCATTGCCGGAATTGACGACGACGGCACGGGCGCTGCCATGCGGCAGGTTGGACCGGCAGAAATCGACGGGAGCCGATGGACACTTCGAGCGGGTGAAGACACCCGCGACGGCGGCCGGCTTGTCGAAGACCATAAGCAGGACGTCGGTCCGGTTCTTGTATTTGATACCGGCGGATGCCGTGGTCATGCGCACGCCGCGCAAAGCCGGCATGGACACGAAGGATTTGGGAGCGAGCGGAGAAACGGAACCGGACATGAGGCCACCTGATAGTGAAGGGCCCGGAAAAACCGGGCCCTGATGGTTTTAACTGCTATGGCTTACTGCTGCGGCTGGGCTTCAGGCGCGGCCATGTCGTCGGCCGGCGCCTGATCCTGCTGCTTCTGCGCATCCGCATAGGCCTTACTCAGTGCCGGGTCGTTGATGACGACCTTCGACTCCTGCTTGGCCTTGTTCAGGAGATCAAGATACTTGTCGCGCATGACGAGCTGACGAACCTGATCCTTCACCTGGTCAAACGGCGGCGGCGGAGCGTCGCGCTTGTCTTCGACCTTGATGACGTGCCAGCCGAAATCCGACTTCACAGGGGTCTTGGTGTAGGTACCGACCGGCAGCGCGAAGGCTGCGTCTTCGAATTCCTTGACCATGCGGCCGCGGGCGAAATAGCCGAGGTCACCGCCATCCGCCTTGTTCGGGTCGGTCGACTTTTCCTTGGCGAGTTCGGCAAAATCCTTGCCGGCGTCAAGTTGCTTGATGATGTCCTTGGCTTCATCCTCGGTCTTCACAAGGATGTGGCGGGCATGGACTTCTTCTTGCTTCGGCAGGGCTGCAACTTCCTTGTCGTAGCGGGCCTTGACTTCACCGTCGGCGATCGTATCTGCAACATGTGCCTTGAAATAGGCGTTGTGCAACTCACGGTCGCGCAGGTACGCCATGTGCGATTGGAAGTCGGGTGTCTGATCGAGCTTTTCCGCAGCCGCGCTCTTGGCGAGAAGCTTGACGTCGATCGAAGCCGAAAGTGCTGCGACCTTCTTCTGCTCGTCCGGAAGCTGGCCAAGCTGCGGGTCGAGGTTGGCGATCGCGAGATCAAGCTCGGACTGGTGGATTTCGACATCGCCGACCTTGGCGACAACGGGGTCTTTGGCGTCAGCGGCAAAAACCGGTGCCTGCAAGGTGACGAATGTTGCGACCGCAATCGCAGCAAGTTTGTTGTAGCTCAACATAGAATAACCTTTCGGTGGTCTCGACCGGCTCAACAGCTGTGAATCCGGCAGGAAAAGCCTTCAGCAAGAGAATGTGGCCTTTGTGTATCGGCCAAATCCCGTTGACATCAATCGACCCCCCTCTTATCTGTCACGCAACCTCGCGTCTAGAACAGTTTCCGGGCGTTTTGTGCTAAACTCCCGATTTTTTCGGAGACGGATAAAGCAGAGACGACAGGATGAAATCTCAGAAAGGACCAGTAATATGGTCAGCCTAGGTGGAATTGCCCGAAAGTTGTTTGGCTCGTCCAACGACCGCCGCGTCAAGTCATTCCAGCCGAATGTCGTTGCGATCAACGCGCTCGAAGAACAGATGCGCGCTTTGTCTGACGAAGCATTGGCCGCCAAGACGGTCGAATTCCGCCAGCAGCTCGCCGACGGCAAGACGCTCGACGATCTCCTTGTACCCGCTTTCGCCGTGGTGCGCGAGGCCTCGCGGCGTACACTCGGCATGCGACCTTTTGACGTACAGCTCATTGGCGGCATGATCCTGCATTCGAATGCCATCTCCGAGATGAAGACCGGCGAAGGTAAGACGCTAGTTGCGACCCTACCCGTCTATCTGAACGCCCTTGCCGGCAAGGGCGTTCACGTCGTTACCGTCAACGACTACCTGGCGCAGCGCGACAGCGGCCATATGAGCCGCATCTACGGCTTCCTTGGAATGACCACCGGCGTCATCGTCCACGGCCTGTCGGATGAAGAACGCCGCGAAGCTTACGCCTGCGACATCACGTACGGCACCAACAATGAACTCGGCTTCGACTACCTGCGCGACAATATGAAATACGACCACGGCCAGATGGTGCAGCGCGGTCACAATTTCGCAATCGTCGACGAAGTGGACTCGATTCTCATCGACGAAGCGCGTACGCCGCTGATCATTTCCGGGCCGCTAGACGACCGGTCCGATCTTTATACCACGATCGACGCTTTCATTCCGCGCCTTTCGAAGGACGATTACGAGATCGACGAAAAACAGCGTTCGGCCAACTTCTCCGAAGACGGCACCGAGAAGCTGGAAAAAATGCTACGCGACGCTGGCCTGCTGAAGGGTGAATCGCTCTATGACATCGAAAACGTCGCGATTGTCCACCACATCAACAATGCCTTGAAGGCCCACAAGCTTTTCCAGCGTGACAAGGACTATATCGTCCGCAACGGCGAAGTCGTCATCATCGACGAGTTCACGGGCCGCATGATGCCGGGCCGCCGCTATTCGGATGGCCAGCACCAGGCGCTGGAAGCCAAGGAACACGTGCAGATCCAGCCGGAAAACCAGACGCTGGCGCAGATCACCTTCCAGAATTATTTCCGCATGTACGAAAAGCTCGCCGGCATGACCGGTACGGCATCGACGGAAGCGGAAGAATTCGGCAACATCTACGGCCTCGATGTGGTCGAAGTGCCGACTAACCTGCCGATCCAGCGTATCGACGAGGACGACGAGGTCTACCGTACCCACGACGAGAAGTATAAGGCGATCATCACCGAGATTTTGGATGCCCACAAGCGCGGCCAGCCGGTGCTCGTCGGCACGACCTCGATAGAAAAGTCGGAGTTTCTCGCCGACCGGATGCGCAAGCAGGGTTTCAGCAACTTCCAGGTTCTGAACGCCCGCTACCATGAACAGGAAGCCTATATCGTCGCCCAGGCCGGTGTTCCCGGCGCCGTGACGATCGCCACCAACATGGCCGGCCGCGGGACCGACATCCAGCTCGGCGGCAACCTCGAAATGCGCGTCGAACGCGACCTGAATGAGATGGAGCCCGGCGCCGAGCGCGACGCGGCGATCGCGAGCATTGCCGAGGAGATCCAGAAGCTCAAGCAGCAGGCGCTTGCCGCCGGCGGTCTCTACGTCATCGCCACCGAGCGCCACGAAAGCCGCCGCATCGATAATCAGTTGCGCGGCCGTTCGGGCCGACAGGGCGACCCCGGGCGTTCGAAATTCTACCTGTCGCTCCAGGACGACCTGATGCGCATCTTCGGCTCCGACCGTATGGACGGCATGCTACAGAAGCTCGGGCTCAAGGAAGGCGAAGCCATCGTCCATCCCTGGATCAACAAGGCGTTGGAACGCGCCCAGAAGAAGGTCGAAGCCCGTAACTTCGATATCCGCAAGAACGTTCTGAAGTACGACGACGTGCTGAACGATCAGCGCAAGGTCATCTTCGAGCAGCGCGTCGAGCTGATGGATGCAACGGATCTTTCCGAAACTGTCGGCGACATGCGCCACGAGGTCATCGAAGATCTGGTTTCCAAGCACATCCCCGAGCGCGCATATGCTGAGCAGTGGGACGCCGACGGCCTGAAAGCCGCGATCGCCAACGTCTTCGATTTGGACATGCCGGTGCATGACTGGGTCAAGGAAGAAGGTATCGCCGAGGACGATATCCGCGCCCGCCTTACGGAAGCCGCCGACAAGGCGGCCGCGGAAAAGGCCGAACGCTTCGGCCCTGAAATCATGACCTATGTCGAGCGCTCCATCGTGCTGCAGACGCTGGACAATCTCTGGCGTGAGCACATCGTCAACCTCGACCATCTGCGCTCCGTCATCGGTTTCCGCGGCTATGCCCAGCGTGACCCGCTGCAGGAATACAAGGCCGAGGCCTTCGAGCTCTTCCAGTCGCTGTTGAACAATCTGCGCCAGGCTGTCACCGCTCAGCTGTCGCGGGTGGAGCTGGTACAGCAGCCGGCCGAGCCGCAGGCGCTGCCGATGCAGGCGCGCCATATCGACGCCACCACCGGTGAAGACGAATTCGCGCCGCTCAGCCTGGTCAACGAAAACGTCGTCGCCCCGGAAAACCGCGATCCACAGAACCCGGCAACCTGGGGCCGCATCGGCCGCAACGAAGCCTGCCCCTGCGGTTCCGGCAAAAAATACAAGCACTGCCATGGGGCATTCGAGAGCAGCGAAGTCGTTTGAGGCTTCGCCTTCGCCAGATCAAACAAAAATGCCGCCTTCGGGCGGCATTTTTGTTTGTGCAACTATTGGACGGCGGAATGTGGATTGTCACTGTATGGATGGATGGGATAGCCGGGGCCGATGGCCTCCCGCACACGATCGAACCAGGCCACGAGCGCAGGGTAGTCGGCCAGAACGAAGCCGCAATCCTCTGCCCGGTGGGCGTAAGCGTAGACCGCGATATCTGCGATCGTAAACGCTTTGCCAGCAAGAAACGGCGTATCCTTGAGGCTGCGCTCCGGCGCGGCCTTTGCCCTCCGCAAGATAGGTCAGAATAGCGTTTGATTCGGCAATCGTCCGCCCGTCCTCCAATTCGAGAACGGGAATGCTGCCCGCCGGATTGAGATCGAGAAAGCCGTCCGTACGGCTCTCCCCCTCGAAAATCGACACCAAATGGCTTTCGTATGGGATATCGAGTAGTCCGAATAGGACCCTGGCCTTCCAACCGTTCTGAGATGGCAAATACTCATGAAGCTCAGCATTAACAGCCCTCCCGAATTGACCAGACAGTTCTGCACGCCGAACCGCAGCACGCCACCCGCTTCCCGTGCGGAGGCCATCGACGCACGAGCTCATATCTATGACGTTTTCCAGCATCCGCGGGAACTGATTCTTAACCCGCCTCTGCCAAGACTAACGTAAGGTTACGATCATGTTTTAAGTATTGCGTATCGATCATGGCAGTTTTTCAGACAGCAGAGAAAATGCTGCCTTCCGGGTTGCGGACTATGCTGTCGCCATACCTGCGCAGACTTCGCCCTCTTTTGACCGACAATGATGAGAAAGCCGTCTCGCAGCGCATGGCGCTGATCGCTTTCGCCATCCGCATTGCCGGCGCTGCTCTGGCTTTCGTCTCGCAGATCGTTCTCGCTCGCATGATGGGCAGGTTCGAATATGGCGTCTTCGTCTTCGTCTGGGTGTTGATGATCCTGTTCGGCAATCTTGCCTGTCTCGGCTTCCCGACCGCGATTATCCGTTTCCTGCCGCAATATGATGCAAGCGGCGATCATGGTGCCATCCGCGGTGTGACGACCATTGCCCGCCGCTTCGTCCTGGCAGTCGCCGGCGGGTTAGCCTTGCTCGGTATGGCGGCGCTCTATGCCTTCAGCGGCATGGTCCAAAACTATTACGTCCTGCCGATTTCGTTGGGCCTGATTGCCGTACCGATGATCGCGCTCGGCGACGTATTGGACGGCACGGCACGCGCCAATCATTGGCCGGTCATGGCGCTGAGCCCGACTTTCCTCATTCGCCCGACGCTGATCCTGCTGTTTATGCTGGCCGCCATCCTTTTCGGTGCCGCCGATAGCGCGGTGACAGCTATGGCAGCCGCAATTGCTGCCGCCTTCGTCACAGTGCTCTGCCAATATCTCGCCGTTACCACCCGCCTGCGCCGTCACTATCCCAACGGCCCGAAAACGATCGAGTTCAACGCCTGGTTCGCCGTCGCCTTCCCGGTCTTTCTCACCGAGGGGGTCGGTTATCTCCTGACCAATTCCGATGTCGTCGTGGTCGGCATTTTCCTCGATCCTACAGAGGTCGCCGTCTATTTCGCCGCGGCCAAGATCATGGCGCTCGTACATTTCGTCTATTTCGCCGTCAAGGCGGCAATCGGCCCGCGCTTTGCCGCCATCATCGCCGCGAACGATCGGACCAAACTCGCGGCCTTTGCCACGGAGGCCGCGCGTTGGACCTTCTTCCCGGCCCTCGCGGTCGGTCTGACCGTGCTTGCGGCAGGGCAATTTTTGCTTTCGCTGTTCGGCACCTCCTTTGCCAAAGGCGAGGCCGTCATCGCCATCCTGCTGGCCGGTGTTCTGGCCAAGGCGCTCGTCGGTCCGGCGGAGGTGTTGTTGATGATGGCGGACCGGCAGATGCTCTGCGTCTACCTCTATGCCGCCGCACTGGTCGCCAATATCGGCCTCAACATCGTGCTCATTCCTAATTTTGGTATCGAGGGCGCGGCCTTTGCCGTCGCCAGCGCCATGGTAATCGAGGCTGTGCTGCTGCACATCATAGTCCGCCGTGCATTCGGCATCATGCTCTTCGCCCTTATACGCCGACCGATGACACCAGCAACGAACGCGGCACTGTGACCATGGCGCGCGCTCCCTTCACCGAAAGCACCGACAGCCAAGTGAACGCCCTGACGCATACGCTCGCAGCGCTGCATTTCGAACCACCCAAGGCTGAGGCCAGCGTCGAAGTCGGTCGCCCGGGCCGTGAGCTCAGCCTCTATCCCGGCAAATTCGGCTACGAACTGCAGGACGAATTGGATTTCCTTTCCAATCGCGCTATTGAGCCGAATGTCTTCTTCTCCGGCCGTTTTCTGGCGCCCGCCATGCCACGGCTGGAGGATCGGCAGATCCGCCTCGCGCTGATGCGCGACGACAATGGCACCCGTAGCCGCATGCGCCTGCTGATGCCGTTTACAGTCGACAAGCCGGGCTTTGCGCTTGGTCCCTCGATCATCCGCGTCTGGTCGAATTCCTTCGGCCCGCTCGGCACGCCGCTGGTGGACGCCGAGGAGGCGGGTGAAACACTCGATAATCTCTTCGAGGCGCTGACCCGGCGTGAACTGCAACTGCCGACGACGCTGGTGCTGCCGGATGTTAGGTTGAACGGGCGTTTCGCCAAGATGGCAAAGGCTGTCGCCATCGGCCGCGACCTGCCTCTCACCGTTGCCAATCCCTATCAGCGGCCGATGCTCGACAGCAGCGAGGATGCGCTCGCCTATCTCAAGCGGACGATCTCGAACGCGCATCTGCGCGAAATGCGCCGTCAATGGCGTCTCTTGGAAAGTCATGGCCACGTCGTCTACACCGTCGCCCGCCAGCCGCGCGACATTCACCTGCGCATGGAAGAATTCCTGGCTTTGGAGGCGAGCGGCTGGAAGGGCAAGAAGCGTAGCGCCTTGGTAACCGACCGGCACCATGCGGCCTTCGCCCGCGAAGCCGTCTCCAACCTTGCTGCTGTCGATGCCGTGCGCATTCACACCATCGATCTGAACGGCAGGGCGATCGCCTCGATGATCGTGTTAATGATGGGCGGCGAGGCCTATACCTGGAAGACTGCCTATAATGAGGATTACGCCCGCTATTCGCCGGGCAAGCTGCTGATGGGCGAGCTGACCGAGTGGCATCTCGACGACGCCAATATCGTCCGCTCCGACTCCTGCGCCATGCCGGATCATCCGATCATGAGCCGCTTCTGGCAGGAGCGCGAAGACATGGGCACGCTGGTCATCGGCCTGATGCAAAACGGCGACCGTGACGTCCGACAGGTGGCAGCGCAACTGCACCTGTACCGCAGCACGCGCAACATGGCGAAGCTGCTGCGCCAGAAAATACTGTCGCTTACGAAGCGCTGACTTCGTCAATCGCACGCTCGCGCAGCAGGCGGCGGATCACCTTGCCTGAGGTCGTCAGCGGCAGCTCGTCGACGAACTCAATCTCGCGCGGATATTCGTGCATGGAAAGCCGCGTCTTCACCCAGTCGCGGATCTCGGCGGACAGCACATCGCTCGGTTCACGGCCAGGAACGAGGACCACATAGGCCTTGACGATTTCGGTACGCACCGCATCCGGCTTGCCGATGGCGGCAGCGAGCTGCACGGCCGGATGGCCGCCTAGGCAATCCTCGATCTCGCTTGGGCCGATGCGATAGCCTGAAGAGGTAATTATATCGTCGTCTCGCCCGATGAAGGCAATATAACCGTCCGCATCCTGTCGGCCGAGATCGCCGGTCAGCAGCCAGTCGCCGGCGAATTTCGCCTCCGTTGCTTCATCATTGCGCCAATAACCGAGGAACATCACCGGATCGGGCCGCTGGATGGCGATCTGCCCGCTCTCGCCCACCGGCATCTGCCTGCCATCCGCATCGACGATTGCAACTCGATGGCCCGGCACCGGCTTGCCCGTCGCCCCACGGCGGCTGACGCCGAAGGCGGCGCTGGAGGACAGAACGAAATTGCACTCGGTCTGGCCGAAGAACTCGTTGACGGTGATCCCAAGGGCTGAACGCGCCCATTCATAGGTCTCGCGCCCGAGCGCCTCGCCGGCCGAGCCTATAGTGCGCAGTTTGAGATCATAGAGCGATCGAGGATTGTCGACCGACTTCAACAGTCGGAGTGCCGTCGGCGGAATGAAGGCATTGCGTACCCCCATCTCGTCCATGATGCGGAAGGCCATATGCGCGTCGAATTTCTGCGCCGGCGAAGAGACGACCGGCACGCCAAGCATCAGGCTCGGTAGCAGCGCGTTCAAGAGCCCGCCCGCCCAGGCCCAATCCGACGGGGTCCAGAGCTTGTCGCCCACCTGCGGAAAGCCTTCATGGGCGAATTGCATGCCCGGAATATGGCCCGGAAGCACGCGATGGCCATGCAGCGCCCCCTTCGGCGGCCCGGTCGTGCCTGAGGTGAAAATCATGAGCGCCGGATCGTCCGGCCCAGTATCGAGCGCTTCGAAGAGCGACGGATGGGCTGCGACAAGCTCGGCAAATCCTGCCACTCCCTGCTCGCTGCCGTCGATGCTGATCACATGCGCCAGTTCCGGCAGGCGATTGCGGATCGGGCGCAGCCGCGTCAGGCCGAATTGATTGGTGACGATCGCGGATGTTCCCGAATTTGTCAGCCGGTATTCCAGCGCTTCAGCACCGAACAGCAGCGCCAGCGGCAAGGCGATCGCCCCCAGCTTATAGATGGCGACATGCGCGATGACGGTTTCGAAACTCTGCGGCAGAAGCAGCGCTACCCGATCGCCGGGTCGCACACCAAGCGCCATCAAGGCGTTGGCGAAGGCTGCGGAGCGATCGCGAAGCTCTCCATAGTTCATGCGCAGATGATTGCCGCCCGGGTTGAAATGCTCGAGGCAGACCCTGTCCGGCTCCCGTTCGGCCCAGTCGTCGCAAACAGCGCGCCCGATATTGAATTTCGCCGGAGTCTCCCAGCGAAAATCGCGGTAGAGGGTCTCATAAGTGTCACGCGGGGGCAGTTTCATACCAAATTCCAGGAAGAATGCTGCGGCGCAGCTAACACCGCTGGCGCCACAGATTCAAGGAAACAATAGCAGTAGTTGCCTGCCCGCACGCGGAAATCGCCATCTTTGTTTAGCGCCACTTCAAAGCCTATTGCGAATTATTGAGCTAATCCGTGAAGCTGCGCTCCGCTACTCTACATTTGATGATGTGTCCACTCTGCCTCCGATCCGGTGGCGGAGCGTTGCCGTTTCGGACCCCTAAAACAGGATGGAGACTATCGATGGAATACACCAAGCTTGGCAAAACCGGCCTTGAAGTGTCCCGCATCTGCTTGGGCTGCATGACCTATGGCGATCCCAACCAGGGGACGCATGCCTGGTCGCTGAAGGAGGAAGACAGCCGCCCGCTGCTCAAGCAGGCGATCGAGGCCGGGATCAACTTCCTCGATACGGCAAACACCTATTCCAACGGCTCGTCCGAGGAAATCGTCGGCCGCGCCATCAGGGATTTCGCCCGCCGCGACGACATCGTGCTCGCCACGAAGGTTTTCAACCGCATGCGTCCCGGCCCGAACGGCGCCGGCCTGTCGCGCAAGGCGATCTTCGATGAGATCGATAACAGCCTGCGCCGTCTCGGCACCGACTACGTCGATCTCTATCAGATCCATCGCTGGGACTACACCACGCCGATCGAGGAAACGCTGGAAGCGCTGCATGATATCGTCAAAGCCGGCAAGGCCCGCTATATCGGCGCCTCCTCGATGTATGCATGGCAATTCGCCAAGGCGATCTACGTCTCGCGCCTCAACGGCTGGACCGAATTCGTCAGCATGCAGAACCACCTGAACCTGCTCTATCGCGAGGAAGAGCGCGAAATGCTGCCCTTCTGCGAAGACCAGAAGATCGCCGTCATTCCCTGGAGCCCCCTTGCCCGCGGCCGCCTCACCCGCGACTGGAACGAGGCCACGGCCCGTTCGGAAACCGACGAATTCGGCAAGACGCTGTACACCCAGGCGATTGATGCCGACCGCAAGGTCGTCGAAGCCGTCGGCGCCATCGCCAAGTCCCGCGGCGTGGCCCGCGCCCAGGTCGCCACCGCCTGGATCTTGCAGAAAAGCGCCGTCACTGCCCCGATCGTCGGCGCCTCCAAGTCCGGCCACATCACCGACGCCGTTGCCGCCCTCTCTGTCAAGCTGACGCCGGAAGAGATCGAAGCACTGGAATCGCCCTACATTCCGCATGGGGTTGCCGGGTTCAAGTAAGTATCTCGCAGACGTCAGGCGCGCATGCCGTTGCACGCCTGACACTGGCGATGACAGTCAGCTTTATGCGGCATTAAGCTTTCCAGTTCGCTGAGCCGCTTCATGGCCGCCTGCTGGCGCAACATCGCGTAGTTGATCTCTCCCGCGTTGAGCGAACTGCCGGATTGAGCGGGAAACTGATCGAAATCAGTAAAGAACTCCTTGATCTTGCTTTGTGTCGGCACGAGCAACCAGATGTTTCGCGCCAAAAACTCGATCGCTCCGCCTCCCTCGTCGGGACCTCGTTCGTAGGGGTCCATCCGCAGAATGGCGATGAGAGCCCAGGCCGGCGTCTCGCGCACGCCGGTGGCAATGTTGCCGTGAACTCAGCTTCCAGTCGTTCCACCTGATGGTATTGAGATTTCCGCCCCGGTCGAAATAGTAGACCGTATCCCTGGGCGTCTTTTCCGCTTCGCCTTTCGGAAGGGATGTTAGGTGTCATAGCCGTCGAGATGAACCTTGAAGTTTTTCGCCCCGGCGGAGAAGCCAGTCTTCATCTTTTACTTGATATCAGGAGCGCCCGCCGCCGCTGTCAGAGTGGGCATCCAGTCCATGAGCGTGACGATGTCGTTGATCTGCGTCCCAGGCTTCACGACGCCTGGCCAGCGCACCGTCACCGGAATGCGGAAACCGCCCTCCCAAGTCGTGCCTTTCTCTGAGTGGAAAGGCGTCATGGCACCATCGGCCACAAAGCGATCTCGGCGCCGTTGTCGGTCGTTTAGAGCACGATGGTATTGTCGGTAATGCCGAGATCGTCGAGCTGCTTCAGCAGTTCGCCGCCATGCCGTCATGGTCGACCATGCCGTCCGCATGGATGCCCTTGCCGGTCTTACCCAGCGATTCTTTCTTGAGGTGGGTGAAAACGTTGATCCGGGTCGAGTTGAACCAGACGAAAAACGGCGTATCGGTTTTATGCTGGCGATCGATGAAGTCCTTCGCAGCGGAAACCGGCGGCAAGAGCTGTCGATCCGACGAGCAGATAGCGCCGCGTGATGCTGTTGAGGTCGATGGTTGATGCTTTATTGCGGTCGTCGTCGTGAGCCATTTGGGGTGTCTCCCGTCGAACGTTGAGCTAAGGCAATTTCGCGCGGAGTTGGAGCGCTGCGGGCAATCTATCGAGGCACAAAGACCGCAAACGTGTAAGTACGTTACGCGAAAGTTCACGGTAAAATCGTAAGATGCAATTTGTGAGCGCCGACTCTGACCGCTGGGAGACAGTTTAGGCGGCAGCCAAGTATTAGATTGCGCAAACCTCTATGCGCCAACCCTAGCTTTGGCTGTGGCGTGGCGTCGCAGAGAATGTCGAAGCCTTTGAATCCATTGGAAATGGCGCAAGAGATATTTCACGAACAGGTCACAGTTGAGTCTTAACAGATTGAGGCTCCTTACCCCCGAGGATAACAGCCATGATCACGGTTCCCTTCGAAGCGCGGCGTTTCCAGTCCACCGCGGCCTATTACCTGCGCTACCGCATTCCCTATCCGGATACGCTGATCAACCGGGTAGCCGAGCGAAGCGGCCTGAGGGCGGGCGATCATGTGCTTGACCTTGGTTGCGGCCCCGGCCAGCTCGGCATCGCATTCGCGCGGCTTGAAGGCGCCGCCGTCACCGCCATGGACCCGGAACCGGAAATGCTGGCCGCCGCCGAAGCCGGCGCCAAGGAAGCACGAGTCGAGATCACCGTCCGGCGGGGTTCGTCCTATGATCTCGGGCCGGATATCGGTAAGCTGCACCTCTGCATCATGGGCCGGTCCTTCCACTGGATGGATCGCCCGGCCACGCTTGCTGCCCTCGAGACGCTGATCGAGCTCGGCGGCGCGGTCGTGCTATTCCATGACAGGCAAGTGCTGGCGAGCCCGGATTGGCGCAGCATCGTCGAAAAGCTGGCGGAGACCTTTTCGCCGGAGCGCCACAAGGAGCGCCTGCTGCGCAAGAGCAAGGCCTGGGCGCCCCATGAAGCCATGCTGCTCGCCTCGCCCTTCCGCAATCTCGAGCGCATCGGCATCATCAACGAATATCAGAGGGATATCGAGGATATCGTCGGCCGGGTCTTCTCGATGTCCTCCACTTCGCCGCAGGCGCTCGGCGACAAGCTGCCCGATTTCGAGGCGGCGTTGCGCGCAGAGCTGCTGGAGGTCGCTCCCGACGGCAAGTTCACCGAAATCGTCGAATCGGCCGGCCTCCTTGCCTTCCGTGGCTGATCGAACCGGCTTCTAGCGCGAAGCGAGCACCTGCCGGGTTGCCGCCAGAAGCTCCTCGGAAAGCGCTGGAGTATCCAGGGCGCGGGCGAGAATGACCGCGCCGACCATGGTTGAGAGATCGGCAAGCGCCTTGCGCCGCCGCTCCTCGCGCGTTTCTCCGGGCGTGATCTCTTCGAGGATTGCTGCCATTCCCATCAGGCCGTTAGTGAAGGTGGACTGCATTTCGGGGCCATAGCGGCTGACTTCCTGTGTCAGCGCCGCGAAGACACAGCCCGTACCATGCTCGACGATATTGCGGTGCGAGAGATAATGCGCGAGCAGCGCGTCGCGCGGTGCCTCCGGCGCCCCCTCGACCACCCCCTGCCAGCGCTCCTGCGCGTGTGCCACCAAAGCCTTGCTCGCTTCGCAAGCCAATTCGTCCTTCGATTCGAAGTGGCCGTAGAAGCCGCCATGCGTCAGCCCGGCCGCCTTCATAATATCGGCGACGCCGATGCCGTCGAAACCCTTCTCGCGAAAGAGCTCCCCTGCTACGGCAAGGATCTTCTCGCGATTCTCGGCGAATTTTTCCCGGCTCACTCTCATCAAAAAACTCCATCAGAGCTTCAAGAAAACTGTATTGACAATTTATATGATGTTCATCATCAATAAGCAACAAATATGATGGTGATCATCTAAATTCCCATACAGCTACTTTGCACAATCGTTCAAGCCGGGAGTGAAGCGTTGCGATACAGGTATTCTGATAGCAGTCCCGCCCCAAACCGGCCCCAGCGCTGAAACTCGAACCCCCATCGGAACGCACCTCATGGTTTCCACAGTCCTTGCTTCGACGCTTGCCCGACGCAATATCCACTACGGATGGGTCGTCGTCGGTGCCACCTTCCTCACCATGCTGGTCACCGCCGGCGCCATGGGCGCGCCCGGTGTGCTCATCAAGCCGCTGGAAGACGAGTTCGGCTGGAGCACCTCATCCATCTCCTCCGCACTTGCCGTTCGCCTGCTGTTGTTCGGCCTGATGGGTCCCTTCGCCGCTGCTTTCATGAATCATTTCGGGGTCCGCAAGGTCATCGTCTTCGCGCTGATTACCATTAGTGTCGGGTTCGTCGGCTCGCTGTACATGACGCAAGTCTGGCAGTTGCTGCTCTGCTGGGGCATCATCATAGGCTTCGGCACCGGCCTCACCGCCATGGTGCTGGCCGCCACAGTGTCGACGCGCTGGTTCACTAAGCATCGCGGCCTCGTCGTCGGCATGCTCTCCGCAAGCTCGGCCACCGGCCAGCTCGTTTTCCTGCCGCTGATGGCGGAGCTGACGGAACGCTACGGCTGGCGCACCACCGTGCTCTTCGTCTGCGGCATGATCGTCATCGCAGCCCTGGTCGTGCTGCTGCTGATGCGCGACCGTCCGGCCGACGTCAATCTGCCCCTCGTCGGTGAACTCCACGTCTCGCCAACGCCGCCCGCCACCAAGAATCTGAATGCAGCCTTGGCCTCGCCCCTCCTCATCCTGAAAGAAGCATCAGGGAGTTCCACCTTCTGGGTCCTCGCCGCCACCTTCTTCATCTGCGGACTTTCGACCAACGGGCTGATCCAGACGCATTTCGTGACACTATGTGGCGATTTCGGCATCGTGCCGGTGGCGGCCGCCAGCGTGCTCGCCGTCATGGGCATCTTCGATTTCTTCGGCACGATCGGTTCCGGCTGGCTTTCCGACCGCTTCGACAATCGCTGGCTGCTCTTCTGGTATTACGGCCTGCGCGGCCTGTCGCTAATCTACCTGCCCTTCAGCAATTTCACTTTCTACGGCCTATCGATCTTCGCCGTCTTCTACGGCCTCGACTGGATCGCCACCGTGCCGCCAACCGTCAAGATCGCCGCCGACCGCTTCGGCCGCGAAAAAGCCGGCCTCGTCTTCGGCTGGGTCTTCGCCGCCCACCAGCTCGGCGCCGCTACAGCGGCTTATGGCGCCGGCCTGTCCCGCACCGAGCTCAGCACCTACCTGCCCGCTTTCTTCATCGCCGGCGCCTTCTGCGTGCTCGCCGCGGTGCTGGCGCTGACGATCAGCCGCTCCGGCTCGACGGACAAGGCACCTGCGATGGCCCACTGAGGCCAACCAAAAGGCCCATGGCGTCAATCTGTCGCCACGGGCCAAACCGCAACCCTGCGGAAACACTCGCAATAACTCATCCACCGACTTGCGCGCGCGCCCGATCACATGTTAGACACCCGCCTCGTCAGGATCCGTTGCCCCATTGGCGGAATTGGTAGACGCGCTCGACTCAAAATCGAGTTTCGAAAGAAGTGCTGGTTCGACTCCGGCATGGGGCACCATTTTACTGGCCGAAAGCCGTAAATCACTGAAAACACTGCGCTAGTTCGTCTTCCGGGTACTGGCTGGTGATCCGGCCGTGAAGACAATTGCCGTGAAATACGTGACAAAGACTAAAGCCTGCAGCTTCAAATGCAGGTGCAGGTGCCGCGCCTATCCGGACGCCGTCCAACAGAAACCCCTAAGGGTTTACAGGAGTTATGCGGTTCGCTGGTTGATATCGAGATTTATTTGAAAGGGCTCCGGGCTAAAACTTCTGGAGGATCCCTACACCTCTTTGGCGATTACATTCCCCCCACACACGCAGCTTACGCCTCGATCTACTCAGGCGCACTATCGGAGTTGGTCAGGTCGCATGGCATGGGGACGTATCGCGTTTCGGGAGCCGTAGCAAAGCCCCGCAGCCGGATAGCTTGGCCTATCTCGATCCCCGCGCTGAGCGCTCCTGCCTCGCTGTTCAGCACGACGATGGCCTTATCAGCCACTGGCGCCAGCCTGCGGAACAGCGCGTCATCACCAACGTTGATCACTCCGGTCACGGTGATTAGGTCAATCCCGCTCACACCCGGTTGGCTGGTTATTTGGGCCGCGTGACCGACCGTGAGAGGAGAAAACAAAAGAACGCCGCAAAGAGTAGGTGACGCATCGATGCCCCCTTGGATACGCTGACTATTGAGCATTCAATGCACCGCACTTTAAGGGTCTTAGATTTCGGATTGGGCGATGACGATCGAGCGAAGCCCGGCATCAAACGCGACATCCATCACGAAAAATTTTGATTTTGTGCCATTTCCGTCACCCCCGACCATTTACAGCCATAATCCTCCCCCCTAAAGGTGTGCGACGCAGCAAAAGGGGGCAGCATGCTTCGTAGACTTTACGACTGGACCATGTCGCTGGCTCGCCGCAAATCGGCGGAAGTTTGGTTGGCCATTATCGCCTTCGTTGAAAGCTCGGTCTTTCTCGTGCCCGCCGATGTCTTGTTCCTGCCGATGTCGCTCGCCAAGCCCGAGCGCGCCTGGCGCTATGCGCTAACGGCGACGGTTGCTTCCGTGCTCGGCGGTATTGCGGGCTGGGCGCTCGGCTATTATGCCTTCGAGGCCATCGCCAAGCCGATCCTGATCTTCTACGGCAAGCTCGATGCCTTCAACCAGATGAGCGCCGGCGTCACCTACGGATGGATCGTTCTGCTGCTGGTCACGTCGGGCCTGGCACATCTGCCGCCGATCAAAGTGGTGACGATCCTCTCCGGCGTCGCCCATATCGATCTTGGTCTGTTCATCATCTCGGCCATCGTCGCCCGCGGCGCCCGTTTCTTCTTCCTGGCCTTTCTGCTGCGCCGTTACGGCGAATCGATCCGCCATTTCATCGAGAAGCGTCTCGGCCAAATCACGATGGCGGCAGCCGCCGTCCTCATTCTTCTCTATGTCCTCTTCCATTATGTTCTGGCGCACTGAGCACGGAGCCCTTGCATGTCTGAGACTTCGACTTCTCGCGCCGGCCTGACCTATTCCGTACTGCTTGCGATCGGCATGATTATCGTCATCGGCTCGGCGCTCGGCTTCCAATATATCGGCGGCTATATTCCCTGCGCGCTCTGCCTAGAGCAGCGCCAGCCCTATTATTACGGCATCCCCGTCGCGATCGCTGCCGCTCTGTCAGCGGCCCTCGGCCTGCCTTCCTGGATCACCCGCACGCTGCTGGCCATCGCCGGCCTCATGATGGTGGTCGGCGGCGGCATCGGCGTCTATCACGCCGGCGTCGAATGGCATTTCTGGGCCGGCCCGACGACCTGCTCCACCACCGCCAGCAGCATGACGCAGAACGCCGGCGACCTGCTGAACGAACTCAGCACGATCAAAGGCCCGTCCTGCACGGAAGCCGCGCTCCGCGTCTTTGGTCTGTCCATGGCCGGATGGAATGTGATCGCCAGCGTCATTCTGGCGGCAATTGCGTTTATGGGCGTGAAGAAGGCTGGTTAGAATTTACCTTCGCCTCTGCGGGGAGAAGGTGCCCCAAAGGGGCGGATAAGGGGCGTTACCGGAAAGTCAGCGAGGCGGAG
This sequence comes from Martinezella calliandrae, assembly GCF_030272695.1. Classification (GTDB taxonomy): domain Bacteria; phylum Pseudomonadota; class Alphaproteobacteria; order Rhizobiales; family Rhizobiaceae; genus Rhizobium; species Rhizobium calliandrae. Next base: position 5,279 of record NZ_JARFYN010000053.1, on the reverse strand, counting down.
CGAAATGCAATCCTTACGGTGTATTGCCCCCTCACCCGAGCTTCGCTCGACCTTCTCCCCGAGGCGAGAAGGTAAAAACGCCTTTACGGCTGCAGTTCCGTATCCCAATAGAGATAGTCGAGCCAGCTATCGTGCAGATAGTTCGGCGGGAACAGGCGGCCGTTATTGTGCAGGTCCTGTACGGTCGGCTGGTAGGGCTTCTGCGCCGGGAACATGCCGGCCTGCTTCGGCAGCTTGCTGCCCTTGCGCAGATTGCAGGGCGAACAGGCCGCGACCACGTTTTCCCAGGTCGTCTCGCCGCCATGGGCGCGCGGGATGACGTGGTCGAAGGTCAGATCGTCATGAGCGCCGCAATACTGACATTCGAACCGGTCGCGCAGGAAAACGTTGAAGCGGGTAAAGGCCGGATTGCGGGAGGGCTGGACGTAGGTCTTTAGGCAGACGACGCTCGGCAGCCGCATCGAGAAGCTGGGCGACGACACGGACTGATCGTATTCAGCGATGATATTCACACGGTCAAGAAAAACCGCCTTGATCGCGTCCTGCCAGGACCAGAGCGACAAGGGGTAATAACTCAGCGGCCGATAGTCAGCGTTCAGCACGAGCGCTGGCAAGGACTGCGGTGAGACTGCAATCGTCAAGGAACCCTCCTGATCGATTCGGCATCTGTACCTGTATATTAGGCCGGTTGTTACAGGATTGTGAAGTCCAATAAATTCAGTGCATAGCGGCGAATCTATGAGACCTGCTGATCAATCGATAGGCAGCGCGTCACGCCGGGTTTTGACGGCGTAATAGGCCCAGAAGAGCCGGGCTGCGACCGAGCGCCAGGGCATCCAAACCGCCGCTTCCCTGGCCAAAACCTTGGGCAAGGGCCTGACATCGAGCCCAAATGCCATGCCGACGGCGGCCTGCAAGGCGACGTCGCCGACCGGGAACACATCTGCGTGACCGCCGCAGAACATCAAATAGACCTCCGCCGTCCAGGGGCCGATTCCTTTGATGGCGGTAAGTTCGGAAAGCGCCTTTTCCGGGCTTTCGGCGCTCAGCGACTGCAGATCAAGGCCGCCGACGACGACAGCGTTGGCAACGCGCGCCAGAGTGTCATGCTTGATTCGCGACAGGCCGAAAGTACGCCAGGCATCCGGTTCAAGCCCGGCATAGGCCTCGGCGGTCACCTGGCCCAGTCGAGCGGTCATCCGCCCCCAGATCGCATCGGCGCTCGCCCGAGACACGACCTGCGACACGATGATATGGGCAAGTCCTTCGAAGCCCGCTTCGCGCAGGCGCAGCGGCACGGGGCCGGCCTCGCAGACAATCTGCCGCAGGCGGGGATCGAGCTCGACCAGCGCCGCCAGCCCTTCCTGAATATCGTTTTCACCGCGGATGATGTGCATGGCTTCTCATGGTCCGGGACTAAAATTCGTGGCAGAAGAAAGCATGATCGCGATTCCCCGTCAAAAGCCGATATTCCGTTTCGCGCCGAGTCCGAATGGACCTTTGCATCTCGGCCATGCGCTGTCGGCGATTCTCAACCACGACATGGCGGAACGCGCCGGCGGCCGTTTCCTCCTGCGTATCGAAGACATAGATCAGGCTCGCTGCACACCCGAATTCGAATCGGGCATCTTTGCAGATCTTGCCTGGCTGGGTCTCAGTTGGGAAGAACCGGTACGTCGGCAGTCCGAACATCTTCCGGCCTACCAAACAGCCCTGCAGTCGCTCATCGAGCGCGGCCTCGTCTATCCCGCCTTTTTGACGCGCGGCGAGGTTAGGACGCGGGTCGCAGCCGGCGAAGCCGGCGGAACTCCCTGGCCGCGCGATCCGGACGGCACGCCGCTCTATCCGCCCGACGACCGGCTGCGCAGTAACACGGAGAGGAGGCGATTGCTGGATGCCGGGCTGAAGCATGCATGGCGGCTCGACACGGACAAAGCCATCGCCGAAGTCGGAGGACCGCTCTATTGGCATGAAAGCGGCGATGGCGAGAAGGGAGACATCGTTGCCGATTCCGCGGCCTGGGGTGACGTGGTGCTGTCGCGCTCCGATGCGCCGTCGAGCTACCACCTGTCCGTGGTCGTCGACGATGCGGCACAGGGCATCACCCATGTCGTTCGCGGTCTCGATCTCTTTCACGCCACCTCGATCCACCGCCTGCTGCAGACCCTACTCGGCCTGCCGCAGCCGCTCTATCACCATCACCGGCTGATTCTCGGCGAAGACGGCAAGAAGTTGTCGAAGAGCCAGGGCGATACCGGCATTGCCGAATGGCGCCGGCAGGGCTGGTCACCTTTGGAGCTTCGCCGCCGCATCGGCATCTGATCGTTTGTCTGCTGCTTGTTTATCTGCTCCCGGACCGCCTGCTGCCTTGCCGAAAAACATGCGCCGCACCTTGAACTTCATCAGCGCCGCGTTGATCTCTGCGCCCAGGATGAAGATCACCGCGAGCATGTAGAGGAAGACGAGCACGATCATGACCGACGCAAGGCCGGCATAGGTGGCTGTATAATTGGCGAAGGTCGCCAGATAATAGGCGAAAATGATCGCGCCAAGCGACCAGAAGAGCAATGTCAGAAGCACACCGGGGATGACATCGAACAGCCGCCGGCGACCAGCGGCCAGCCATAGATGCAGGATCAGCAGTCCGGCAAGCAGCAGGAAGATGGTACCGTAGATGCGCCAACTGAAGACGACATCCAGAATATCGGCAAGCTGCGGCAGCCACTTTCTCGTATAATCCAGCACCAACGGCACAGCGACCAGCATGATGCTGAGAAGCGCAAAGATCAAAACCGCTATCAGCACATAGCCGAGACTCGCGAGGCGGTTGAAATACCAAGGCCGATTTTCAAGCACACGATAGGCGCGGTTGAGGGAGATGCGCAGTGCCTCGACGCCGTTGGATGCGAAATAAGCGGCGGCCAGCACCGAGACAGTCAACAACCCGCCGCGCGGAATGGTCAGAACCTGCACCACCTGGTCCGCCAGCGGCTTGGCGATCGCTTCCGGCCAGGTATCGAAAATCAAGTGCACCGCCGTCGAGGAGAACTGGCTGGCGCCGAGGAAGCTTGCAAGCGCCGTGCCGAAGATCAGAAACGGGAAAACAGCCAGCAGCGTCGACAGCGCCACATGGCTTGCCATCGCGAAACCATCGTCCTCGACGAAATGGAAAACTGCGTCGTAGACGACCCTATAGAGCGTACGAACGAATAAAGGCATTCCATCTCCGCTTGAGTCCGGTTCTCATCCGCCGGTTGTCGATTGTGTCGGGCCTATGAATATGGGAAACGACTCCCAGATTGTACAGGAATCATTCCATGGCAGATAAACGCACAATCATCGTGACTGGTTGCTCTTCCGGCATCGGCGCGTTCTGCGCTCATGCGCTAAAGGCCGATGGTTGGCGCGTTTTCGCAACCGTGCGCAGGGAGGCCGACCGTGCTTCCCTCGAAGCCGAGGGGATCGAAACGCTCCTGATGGACTATGCCCAACCGGAAACGATCTCAGCGCTCGTCGCAACCGTGCGAGAAGGGACCGGCGACCGAGTCGATGCCCTGTTCAACAACGGCGCCTATGGCCAGGCAGGCGCGGTCGAAGACCTCTCCACCGATGTGCTGCGCGAACAGTTCGAGACGAATTTCTTCGGCTGGCACGAGCTGACGCGACAGGTGATCCCGCTGATGCGCAGGCAGGGCCAGGGCCGCATTGTCAATGTGTCCTCCATTCTTGGCCTGATCCCCTACCGCTTCCGCGGCGCTTACACGGCTTCGAAATTCGCGCTGGAGGGCCTGACGATTACCCTGCGGATGGAACTGCAGGACAGTGGCATCCATGTCAGCCTGATCGAACCAGGCCCGATCGATACGCGTTTCACCTCCAACGCGCTCGCCAAGATCGGCCATCATGTCGATCTCGAACATTCGGCTCATGCGGCCGAATATCGGCGACAATTGGCGCGGCTGAATGGCACAGGCCCGGTCAACAGGCATAAAATGGGGCCCGAAGTAGTCTATGCCGTGTTAAAATTGGCGTTGAATGCGAAAAATCCGCGCCCGCATTATGTTGTGACCCTGCCAGCAAAACAGGGCGTTCTTCTGAAAAGGCTGTTGCCGGCTAACCTTTTCTATCGTCTGATGCGCCGGCTCGATTGAAATACGAAGGCCCGAAGCAATGTCAACCTTTACCTATATTGCCGCCATCATCGTCATGGGCCTGGTCGTCATTGTCCTCGTCCGCGGCCTGTTCAACATGATGAAGGGTGACAATCCAAGCCTCTCGAACCGGCTGATGCAGCTTCGCGTGCTGCTACAGGCGATCGCTGTCATCCTGATCATGCTGACGCTGTGGCTGACCGGCGGCGGCCGCCCGAGCTGAATGCAGATCAAGATGGTCAAGCTCAACAAAATCTACACCAAGACCGGCGATGACGGCACGACCGGCCTCGTCTCCGGCCCGCGTCGGTTGAAGAACGATCTGCGCGTGGAAGCCTACGGCACGATCGATGAAACCAACTCCGTCATCGGCGTCGCAAGGCTGCACGCCACCGGCATGCCCGAACTCGATGCCATGCTGATGCGCATACAGAACGACCTTTTCGATCTCGGCGCCGATCTGTCGACGCCTGAAACGGACGAGCCACTCTCTTACGAGCCATTGCGTGTCATCGACAGCCAGGTGGAGCGCATCGAACAGGATATCGACAGGCTCAATGCCGATCTCGATCCATTGAGATCCTTCGTTCTGCCCGCCGGCAGTCATATATCAGCGCATCTCCATCTCGCCCGAACGATCGCACGACGCGCCGAGCGGCTGATAGTGGCCCTGTCGCGCAGCGAGGGCGAGCAGGTGAGCCCGGCAGCGATGAAATACATCAACCGCCTCTCGGATTTCCTGTTTGTCGCCGCACGCCACGCGAATGATCAGGGCCGCGCCGATGTGCTGTGGGTTCCGGGGAAGAATCGATAGCCGAGGCAAACCAGGTCTAACAGCAGCCGATGATATTTACGTTGACGTAAGCGTTATTTATGTCCCTAAACCAATTTGTCGCTCTGCAATATGGAAGCGTTGTAATTGGGGAAAAAACGCGTATCCATGTCGCCATTCGACAAACGGAGCGGCGCTGAACAGGCCATGGTCTGTGGGCGCAGTGTTGAAGGAAGGTTTCCATGAAGATTCTCGTTCCCGTGAAGCGGGTTGTTGATTACAACGTCAAGATACGCGTGAAGCCGGATGGGTCGGGCGTCGAGCTTGCGAACGTCAAGATGTCGATGAACCCGTTC
>NZ_JARFYN010000052.1 GCF_030272695.1 Martinezella calliandrae | reverse complement strand
CGCAAGGCCGAATATCTCCATTCGACGCAAACGAAAACGATCCGGATGGTCCGACGAATTCGCAAGAACTGTCATCGCTCAAATGCGATAGCCCTGGCCCCAGACGCCTTGGCGGTTGACCTGCGCTCTGGTACATCATCTTGCGAAGGGCGTTTGCAAGGGCCGCTCGGTTGTTGAACTGACGCGGTCCGCGATCTCGCGGACGTTCATATCCATTGATGACCGCATCAAGGACTTCCCGGTCGCCATGGGCCTTCAGGAGCTTGTTCCAGGTCCCATCCTTTTTCATTTCCCAGATCATCGCTTTGTACTGATCCGCGATGCCGTCGGGCCAATTGCGCGCCTATGTAGAGCCAGAGCTTGGCGGTACGAAGCTTGCCGAACTCACCACGCGCGCGGTCAACGAGCTTGTCGACAAGATGAAGGATGTCGAGGTAGGCATTCCAACGGTGCGTCGTGTCGTCGGCGCGCTCTCCCGGACCCTAGCCTATGCCATCGGAGAAGATTGGGTCGCCACTAATGCCGCAAAGGGTGTCCGCATTACAGCCAAGCGTGGGCAGGGCAGCGAGAAGGTGGTACCGCCGCCGCATCGACCGGATTGCGAGCAAGTGAGCAGTGGGCGCTGAGGTGGCGCCACCTAGATCTCAAGAAGCGCACTGTTACCGTTGAAACGCGCGTCGACGCCTTCGGCGATTTCGACACCACGAAGTCGGAAGCGGGGAAGCGCACTGTGCCATTGAGCAAGGCGGATGAACTAGCCGCTCGTCGCAAAAAGATGAAGGCTAGTGACGACGACTTCGTTTTTCAGGACTCCGCGGGCGGATTCACACGACATACGCTGTTCACTAAGCGCCGTTGGAAGCCGCTCGTCGCGAAGGCAGAAGTCAAGGACTTCGGCTGGCACTCACTGAGACACTTCGCGGTGTCGATGTGGATCGAAGCCGGACTGCAGCCCAAGGCGGTGCAGACGCTTGCCGGCCATTCGACATACGCAATCACCATGAACCGGTACGGCCACATGTTCCCCAGCGAGGCCCATGCCGAGGCTATGGACAAGATTGCTGACCAACTTTACGCGGATAGACCGGCGTTGCCGCATGTTTCATGGCGCATAAATGGCGCATAAAATGATATAAGCCTTATTTTCTGCGGTGTTTTCACGGCCTTTTAATCAGTAGGTCATGGATTAGAATCCCATCGCTCTCACCAAAAAACTCGCGAAAATCAGCGACTTGCGATGGGCGCATCGCGGAATCAGCGATGTTTTGCCTCGCCACTACCCGGCAGACGCTCGTTCCACATAACGCATGAACCTGGTCACGGTCGATCGGCTGACGCCTGCCTCGCGGGCGATGCAATCCGTCGACTTTCCTTCCGCCTTTAGCCGCAACACATTCTCGGATTTGTGCCTCATCGCATCGGCCGACGAATCATGCGCGGGAATCATGCCAAGGGGGTTGCCATTTTCGACCCTCAAGGCTTCGAAATGCTCTGTATCGACAGGCGCCATAACACGCTCCTTGCAGTCATTGGACAATTGGAAACAATGCTGTCCATGTCGAAGCAGGTAAATTCGGATATTAGCGGTATGTGAAAAGGCCCCCAATTGGTGAACCGCTTCCGCCATCCGTATACGCCGCGACATGGCGTCATAGCCCAGAATATAGGCCAGAATGCAGGAGGCTGTCTGACTGGCAGTTCCAGGAGGCCCGATGTGGCTTGTCTATTTTAGATCGGCGATAAGCCGCTTCGTCCATCGGGATCTGTTTTTGGGAAATGTCGCTATTGAGCGTAAGGGGCGTGAGTTCTATTTCGGCTTCATTCGATGGCCAATGTCACGGCGTCGTCCGCGCCACCCGCGAAAAGGTGATTGGCCTTCCGGCTGTCGTGACGCTAGTAAGACGATGGAATGACATAGCCGGAGTCTATCGTGTCGCTTGCAGATATCTCGCTTCTGAGCGCTTTGTTCGCAGGAGCGCTGTCTTTTCTTTCGCCCTGCGTATTGCCGCTGGTGCCACCTTATCTCTGCTATATGGCCGGCATTTCCGTCGAGCAATTCCGTGGCGGTGGGGCGGCTGTGGCGGTGGGGCCAAGCGTTCGCGGCAATGTATTGTTTTCGGCGCTGTTCTTCACGCTCGGATTTGCGACGGTATTCATTGCGCTCGGTGCCGGCGCATCCTCGATCGGCATTCTGCTGCGTCAGCATCTCGATATTCTTTCGAAAATCGGCGGCCTGATCATCGTCATCATGGGCCTGAATTTCCTTGGCGTTTTCCGGCTCGGCATTCTTGCCCGCGAGGCTCGTTTTCAAGGCGGCGGCAAGCCGGCGACGCTGACGGGCGCCTATATCATGGGCCTCGCCTTCGCCTTCGGCTGGACGCCATGCATCGGCCCGGTACTCGGGGCGATCCTCGGCGTTGCGGCTTCGCGTGAGACGATCGGCGCCGGCGCAGGGCTGCTCGCCATTTATTCGCTCGGCCTTGCCATCCCCTTCTGGATTGCCGCGGGTTTTTCCGGCGCCTTCATGAGCTTCCTTGTCCGCTTTCGCCGCCATCTCGGCACTGTCGAAAAGGTCATGGGCGGGCTGCTCGTATTGACCGGCCTGGCATTCATATTCGGCTATGTCAGCGACATGGCGATCTGGTTTCAGCAGACCTTTCCCATCCTGATGCAAATCGGTTAAGCACACCCGCCTTTTATTTGTAATCGACGGCTTCGATCCGATCTGGATTGGTTCGGCGGTGGTTTTCGCAAGGCTTGCCGAGGGCGACGAATGTACTCGTCATCGGCCAACAATATGGCGTCTGGCAGGAGCGGGCTTCCGCCACGATCCTGATCACCTCCGCCCGTTCGGTGGCGACCGTCTTTGTGGTGCTTTACCTGATCAAAGCCGGTTCCGGTGCCCTACCGCCGCAGCTTTTCCGGTAATATCGAGGGAAAGCCGCGCAGGCTGCCGCAAGGCTCGATGCCCTCGCGCATAACGAGGTTGCGCAGCGGCGGAATGGCCGAAAGGACGTGCAGCCCGGCCGCCCGTAGCATCTGTACGGGCAGGAAATCCGTCAGCAGCGAGCGGTTCAGCAGATCGACGCTCGCCGTGCGGCTGACGATGTCGATCCGGCGGCGGCGGTCGAAGCTGTCACCGGCGGATGCTGAAATTGGCTGTCCGCTGGGGCTCGCCAGAATTTCGACAAGCGTCAATATATCGCGCAGGCTGAGGTTCAGCCCCTGAGCGCCGATCGGCGGAAAGACGTGGGCGGATTCGCCTATCAACGCGACCCGTCCCTTGCCGAAGCTGTAGGCCGTCATGCCGGACAGCGGCCAGACCTGTACGCTATCTTCGACCGTGACTTTGCCGAGCATTGACTGCATGCGGTCCTCGATCACGCGGCCGAGCTCTTCCAGCGATTTCTCGGCATTGACGGCGGCGTCCGCCGGCTTCTGCACCCAGACGAGGCTGGAGCGGTTGCCGGGCAGGGGAACTTGGGTGAACGGCCCGCTTTCGGTGTGGAATTCCGTCGACATGTTTTGATGTGGCAGGGAATGGGCAAAGTTCAGCACCATGGCCGATTGCGGATAGGACCAGCGCTTGACCTTGATCCCGACCGTCTCCCGCACCATCGAATTGCGCCCGTCCGCACCGACGGCAAAAGCCGCATCGACAGTCTCGCCATCCTCCAGCGTAACGGTGACGCCATCATCGCGAATGGCGATCCCTGCCGCGCTGGTCTCGATAATCCTGATATTGCCTTCCGCCTTCACGGCTTCACTGAGGGCGTTGAGCAGAAAGTCGTTCGGGATATTGTAGCCGAAGGCATCGAGGCCGATCTCCGAAGCACGAAAGGCGACGGTCGGCGCGCGCAACAGCCGTGTCGTACCGTCGATGATCTGCATCGTCGTCAAGGCGGCGGTGGAAGGCGCAATCCTCTCCCACAGCGCCAGCCGCTCGAGGAAGCGAATCGATTGATCCATCAGCGCCGTGGTCCGCCGGTCGGCCTTGTGATGCGCCGCCGCCACGAGCGCAACAGCTCGCCCGCTGCGCGCCAACGCGATCGCTGCGATCATCCCCGCCAGACCGCCGCCAATGACGGCTATTTCAACTTGCTTCATATCGATGCCTCATAGTCTTTACATCCGAAAATAGACGCTTAGCCTGTTGAAATCCATGGGATGAAACATCGCAACGGATGAAAATGACAGGAACTCGCGCTAGCCTGTGGCGCCATGAACGTTTTTGCGCTGGCAGTGCGGTGCAAAGGGTGCATATTAGCAAGAAAAAGTCGCCTGCCGGGGCAGGTAGATAAGCAGGCGAGTGACGGGGCGCATGAAAATCTTCAACTACAAGCGGGTGCCTTACGCGGAGATTCGTGCGTTCTCCGTGCATATATTGACGGCATCCGGTTCGTTTCTTGCCTTCCTCGGCGTCGTCGCGGCGGCGGAACATCGCTTTATCGATATGTTCTGGTGGCTCGGTCTGGCATTGCTTGTCGATGGCATCGATGGACCGATCGCCCGCAAGGTCAGCGTCAAGGAAGTGTTGCCGAATTGGTCGGGTGATACGCTGGATAACATTATCGATTATGTAACCTATGTGCTTCTACCAGCCTTCGCGCTTTATGAAAGCGGCATGATCGGTGAGCCCTGGTCCTTCGTCGCGGCGGGGATGATCGTCGTATCCAGCGCCATTTATTATGCTGACACCGGCATGAAGACGGATGAATATTTCTTCTCCGGCTTCCCGGTCGTCTGGAACATGGTGATCTTCACACTCTTCGTTATCGGCGCCAGTGCGACGACCGCCTTGGTCCTCGTCGGCGTTTCGGTGGTTTTGACATTCCTGCCGATCAATTTTCTGCATCCTGTTAGGGTCAAGCGGCTACGGCCGCTCAATCTCGGTATATTCCTGTTCTGGTCCGCGCTCGGCATGTATTCGTTGCTGATGCATTTCGTCATGCCGCAATGGGCCGTTGTCTTGTTTGTCGTCAGCGGCCTCTATCTCTATTGCATCGGCGCCGTGTTGCAGTTTTTCCCGTCCATTGGGCGTCATTAGGATTTGCAGGCAATGAGGAAGACAAAGGCCATTCGCATTCACCAAAACGGCGGTCCGGAGGTCATGAAGCTGGAGGAGGTCGATCTGCCTTCGCCAGGCGCCGGTGAGGTGCAGATCCGCCATGCCGCAATCGGACTTAATTTCGTCGATATCTACTTCCGCACGGGTCTCTACAAGGCGCCATATTTCCCGCTGCCACTCGGCAAGGAAGCGGCCGGCACGATATCAGCCGTGGGACCGGGCGTGAGCGATTTTTCCGTCGGCGATCGTGTTGCCTATGTTGGCGGCGATGGTGCCTATAGCGTCGAACGCAACATCGAAGCGCGCTATGTCGTCAAGGTGCCGGATGATATCGAGCTCGAGACCGCAGCATCAATGATGCTGAAGGGTATGACGGCTGAATATCTCCTCAACCGCACCTTCAAGGTAGGACCCGAAACGGTGCTTTTGTTTCATGCCGCGGCCGGCGGCGTCGGATTGATCGCCGGTCAATGGGCAAAGGCGCTTGGCGCCACGGTGATCGGAACGGCCGGTTCGCCGGACAAGGTCAAACTGGCGCTGGCTAATGGCTATGACCATGTCATCGATTACAGCAGCGAAAGTTTCGTCGACCGCGTTCGGGAGATCACAGGCGGCAAGGGTGTCGATGTTGTCTACGATTCGATCGGCCGTGACACCTTTCCGCATTCTCTCGATTGCCTGAAGCCGCGCGGCATGTGGGTGACGTTTGGTCAATCCTCTGGCCCGATTGTGAACTTTGACCTTGCGATCCTCAATCAGAAGGGCTCGCTTTTTGCCACGCGGCCGAGTATTTTCGCTTATATCGCAACCCCCGAGGAGCTGAGAGCCAGCGCAAGGGCATTATTTGCTGTTGTGCAAGGCAGCAAAGTGCGTATCAATATCAACCAGACTTATCCGTTGAGCGATGCGGGGCGCGCGCACACGGATCTGGAAACAAGAAAAACGAGTGGAACTACGCTGCTGATCCCATAGATCCAATGGGCAGGATGTGGGAAAGAAATGAGGGGATCGTGTCGTCATCCGATGTGCCGGCAACCGGCGCGTTACTGTCGGTTCGCAAGCTGACGAAGCTGTTCGGTAGCTTTGCTGCCTGCAATGGAATTGATCTGGAAATTCAACCGGGCGAGATTCATGCTCTGCTCGGCGAAAACGGTGCAGGCAAATCCACTCTGGTCAAGATGCTGTTCGGCGTTTTGGAGCCCACTGAAGGCGAGATTGCCTGGGAGGGACAGGTCACCTCGATCGGATCGCCGGGTGAGGCGCGCAAGCTCGGCATCGGCATGGTGTTTCAGCATTTCTCGTTGTTCGAAGCGCTGACGGTCGCCGAAAATATCGCCCTTTCCCTCGATGACAGAATCCCGATTGGCAGGATTGCCGAGGAGGCGGCGACGCTGTCGCGAGCTTATGGCCTGCCGCTCGATCCCGGTGCGCATGTCGCAGACCTTTCCGTTGGCGAGCGCCAGCGCATCGAAATCGTCCGGGCGCTGCTGCAGAATCCGAAGCTGATCATTCTCGACGAGCCGACCTCGGTGCTGACGCCGCAGGAAGCAGACCGTCTGTTCGAAACGCTGTTCCAGCTTCGCGACGAAGGCCGTTCGGTCCTCTATATCAGCCATCGTCTGGAAGAGGTGCAACGCATCTGCTCGCGCGCCACCGTGCTGCGTCACGGCCGACTGACCGGTTTCTGTGACCCGCGGCGGGAAACGCCCGCTTCGCTCGCGCGCATGATGGTCGGCAGCGATGTTGCGAGCGTGCGCCATGAAGGCATCCAGAAAAAGGGTGACATTCAGCTCGAGGTGGCTGGCCTTACGGTGCCGGCGCGCACGCCTTTTGCGATGTCGCTGAAGGATGTTTGGCTCCGTGTTCGCGCCGGTGAAATTCTGGCAATCGCGGGTGTTGCCGGCAATGGGCAGGGGGAGCTGTTTGACGTCGTTTCCGGTGAGCATACCGTCGCCTCCGACGAACTGATCTCGGTACGCGGCCAGGCGGTCGGCACCAGGGGCATCAACGCGCGCCGCCTTCTCGGTGCGGGCTTCGTGCCCGAGGAGCGGCATGGTCATGCCGCCGTTACCAGCCTCAAGCTTTCCGACAATCTCATACTGGCGCGCGGCCAGTCCGACCGAAAGGCGTTCCTCGGCGGCGGCTTTTTGAAAGTTATCAAGCACCGTGCCGTCAAACAGGCGGCTCGTCGCATCTCTGAAGCCATGGACGTACGCAAGAGCGGCGACGACCCGACGGCCGGATCGCTTTCGGGCGGCAATCTGCAGAAATTCATCGTCGGACGTGAGCTCGACCGGCAGCCTGCCGTCCTGGTCGTCAACCAGCCGACCTGGGGTGTGGATGCCGGCGCGGCGAGCCGCATCCGCCAGGCGCTGGTCGATCTTGCCAGCGCCGGATCGGCCGTTCTGGTCATCAGCCAGGATCTCGACGAGATATTCGAAGTGGCGACCGACGTCGCCGTGATCTCGGAGGGGCGGCTGTCGCCTTCCTACCCCGTCGGCGAGCTGACGCGCGAGAAGATCGGCTTGCTGATGGGTGGCCTGCATGAATCCAAGACCCATTCGGAGCCTTCGCATGCGCATTGAACTCGAAAGGCGCCTGCAGGTCTCCAAACTGTTCGGCTTCCTGTCGCCGCTGCTTGCCCTTGCGCTTGCACTGATCGCCGGCACCATCATGTTCGCCGTGCTCGGCAAGGATCCTGTGGAGGCGCTGGACGCTTTCTTCGTCGAGCCTCTGCTGGAAATCTGGTCGCTGCACGAACTGGCGATCAAGGCCGGACCGCTGATCCTCATCGCTGTCGGCCTTTGCGTCTGCTACCGCTCCAACAATTGGAACATCGGCGCGGAAGGCCAATTCACCATCGGCGCGGTCGCCGGCTCCTACATTCCGATCGTTTTCACCGATTGGCATTCGCCGATGGTGCTGCCGCTGATGTTGCTCGCCGGCGCCGTGGGCGGTGCGCTTTATGCCGCCATTCCGGCGTTGTTAAAGGCGCATTTCAACACCAATGAGATCCTGACGAGTCTGATGCTGGTCTATATAGCGCAGCTCTACCTGGATTGGCTCTCGCGCGGGCCGTGGCGCGATCCGCAGGGCCATAATTTCCCACAAAGCATCGATTTTCCGCCGGAGGCGACGCTGCCGGCGATCTGGGCGGATTCCGGTCGTGCTCATTGGGGGATCGTCTTTGCCATCGTCGCGGCGATCCTTGCCTGGTTCATGATGAAATACACGCTGAAGGGCTTTGAGATAACCGTTCTCGGCCAATCCGCACGGGCAGGGCGCTTTGCCGGCTTCTCCTCCCGGAAAATGGTCTGGTTCGGCTTTCTGTTCTCTGGCGCGCTCGCCGGTCTTGCCGGCATTTCCGAGGTTTCCGGCTCGATCGGCCATCTGCAGCCGGCGATTTCGCCGGGCTACGGCTTTACCGCCATCATCGTGGCTTTCCTCGCACGTCTCAATCCGCTCGGCGCAATCCTCTCCGGCTTCGTGCTGGCGCTTACCTATCTCGGCGGCGAGGCGGCCCAATTGTCGCCCGGCATCTCGGCCAAGGCGGCGAGCGTCTTCCAGGGACTGCTGCTGTTCTTCGTGCTTTCTTGCGATACGTTGATCTACTACAAGATCCGACTGATTTGGTCGCGGGTTCGGGGAGGTGCGGCATGAGCGTCTTTGAAGCCATCCTCCTGACGATCATCACGGCCTCGACGCCGCTCGTTATCGCCGGTCTCGGCGAGTTGGTGGTGGAGCGCTCCGGTGTGCTCAATCTCGGCGTCGAAGGCATGATGATCATGGGCGCGGTCGCAGCCTTCGTCGGCGCGCAGATGAGCGGATCACCTTATGTGGGCCTTGCTACCGGCATTGTCGCCGGCGCGTTGTTTTCGCTGCTGTTCGGGTTCCTGACGCTGACGCTGGTGACCAACCAGGTGGCGACGGGCCTGGCGCTCACGATCCTCGGACTCGGCCTCTCTGGCATGATCGGCGAAGGCTATGTCAGCGTACCTGGGGTGCAGCTGCGCGCAATTGTCTTGCCGGTGCTGTCGGACCTTCCGGTCGTCGGGTCGGTGCTCTTCAAGCAGGACCTGACCTTCTATCTCTCGATCGTGCTACTCATCGGCGTCAGCTGGTTCCTCTTCCGCAGCCGCGCCGGCCTGAAGCTGCGCGCTGTCGGGGATAGCCACGACTCCGCCCATGCCCTCGGCGTCGATGTCATCCGCACACGTTATCTCGCCGTCATGTTCGGCGGCGCCTGTGCCGGGCTTGCCGGCGCGCAGTTGTCGCTGGTCTACACGCCGCAATGGGTCGAGAACATGTCGGCCGGTCGCGGCTGGGTGACACTCGCGCTCGTTGTCTTCGCGTCCTGGCGGCCGATGCGCGTCCTGGCGGGCGGCTATCTCTTCGGCGCGGTGACGATCCTACAATTTCACGCCCAAGGCTTCGGCGTCGGCATTCCCTCACAATTTCTGTCGATGTTGCCCTATGCGTCGACTATTGTGGTTCTCGTCATCATCTCTCAAAATCGCCGCGCGACCTTGATCAATACGCCAGCGTCGCTCGGCAAGGCCTTCGTTCCGGAGCGCTAAGAAGAACAACCGGACGGAATTCGTAAACATGTCAAACCAGCAGGGGTAACCATGAAAAAACTAGCACTCGCACTCGCCACCACGGCTGCTGCCATTATCGGCTTTAGCGCTGCGGCAGAAGCGGCGCCGACCAAGATCTGCTTTGTCTACGTGGGCTCGCACACGGACGGCGGTTATTCGCAGGCCCACGATCTCGGCCGCCAGCAGATCCAGAAGGAGTTCGGCGACAAGATCGATACGCCGTATCTCGAAAACGTTCCGGAGGGCCCGGACGCCGAGCGCGCTATCGAACGTCTCGCGCGCTCCGGCTGCGCGCTGATCTTCTCCACTTCCTTCGGCTTCATGGATGCGACCGCCAAGGTCGCCGCGAAGTTCCCGAACGTCAAGTTCGAGCATGCGACCGGCTTCAAGAGCGGCCCGAACCTGGCGACCTACAATTCGCGCTTCTACGAAGGCCGCTACATCCTGGGTCAGATTGCCGCCAAGATGTCGAAGAACCACGGGGCTGCCTACATTGCTTCCTTCCCTATTCCGGAAGTGGTGATGGGTATCAACGCCTTCGCGCAGGGCGCACGCTCGGTCGATCCGAACTTCAAGCTCAAGGTCATCTGGGTCAACACCTGGTTCGACCCGGGCAAGGAAGCTGACGCCGCCAAGGCCATGATCGACCAGGGCGTCGATATTCTGACCCAGCACACCGACACCACCGCGCCGATGCAGGTGGCCGAGGAACGTGGCATCCATGCCTTTGGCCAGGCTTCCGACATGATCGGCGCTGGCCCGCATGCGCAGTTGACCGCTGTCGTCGACACCTGGGGTAACTACTACTCCAAACGCGTCCATGCGCTTCTTGATGGCACCTGGAAGGCCGAACAGAACTGGGACGGCCTGAAGGACGGCATCCTGAAGATGTCGCCCTACACCAACATGCCCGACGACGTGAAGAAGATGGCGCAAGAGACCGAAGCCAAGATCAAGTCCGGCGAGCTCAAACCGTTCACAGGCCCGATCAACAAGCAGGATGGCACACCCTGGCTTAAGGCCGGTGAAAAGGCAGATGACGCCACTCTGCTCGGCATGAACTTCTATATCGAAGGCGTCGACGATAAGCTTCCGGCTGCTAAATAAATCTGGCCGAAATCGCGAGGGTTGAAGAAGGGCGCCCAAGGCGCCCTTTTTTGTTGCACTGCATCACAGAATGTCGATTTACAAAAGTATTACTATATGATTTTTTCCCCTTGGCCATAGAAGACGGCCAATTGGGAGGACATCATGAAATTGAAGACTGCACTCGTGAGTGCCACGATTCTCGCTGCCTGCATGTTTACGTCTGCGTCGGCAAAAAACTTGGTCGTCGGCTTTTCGCAAATCGGCTCGGAATCGGGCTGGCGCGCGGCAGAAACGACGGTTACCAAGCAGCAAGCTGAGAAGCGCGGCATCGATCTCAAATTCGCCGACGCTCAGCAAAAGCAGGAAAACCAGATCAAGGCTATTCGCTCCTTCATCGCACAGGGTGTTGACGCGATTCTACTGGCTCCCGTCGTCGAAACGGGATGGGATTCCGTTCTGAAGGAAGCAAAGGAAGCCAAGATCCCGGTTATCCTGCTTGATCGCACGATCAACGCACCGCAGGATCTCTACCTGACCGCCGTCACCTCCGACCAAATTCACGAAGGCAAGGTTGCCGGCGACTGGCTTGTGAAGACCGTCGGGGCCAAGAAGTGCAACATCGTCGAGCTTCAGGGCACCACCGGTTCCTCGCCGGCGATCGCGCGCAAGAAGGGCTTCGAAGAAGCCATCAAGGGCCATGACAATCTGAAGATCGTGCGTAGCCAGACGGGCGATTTCACGCGCGCCAAGGGTAAGGAAGTCATGGAAAGCTTCCTGAAAGCCGAAAATGGTGGCAAGGATATCTGCGCGCTCTATGCTCATAACGACGACATGGCGGTCGGCGCCATCCAGGCGATCAAGGAAGCTGGTCTGAAGCCGGGCAAGGATATCCTGACGGTATCCATCGATTCGGTTCCGGACCTCTTCAAGGCCATGGCAGCCGGCGAAGCAAACGCAACGGTGGAACTGACGCCGAACATGGCCGGCCCGGCCTTTGATGCGCTCGATGCTTATCTGAAGACCAAGAAGGAGCCGCCGAAGTGGATCCAGACCGAGTCCAAGCTTTATACGCAGGCTGACGACCCGCAAAAGGTCTACGAGGAGAAGAAGGGCCAGGGCTACTGATGTAGAAAAAGCGAGCCACATCGGCCGGCAAGCGGCCGGTGTGGATACTTCAGCGCGGAACTGCCGAAGCGGACAAGGTGCTCTAGTTTTGAAAGATTTAGAGCGACCTTAGTGTGTTTGCGTGAACGCACGGCGCTTTAAGCGAGCGGCATGTTCCGCGCGTTTTTGCATGAAAGCTCAATCCAAGGAAATTCTTGCTCCATGGCTCACGATGTCGAGCGCCTTTTGACTGCTACCGGCTTCTGCAAATATTTTCCCGGTTCCACCGCCCTTGATCATGTCGATTTCACATTGCTGCGGGGGGAAGTCCATGCGCTCCTCGGTGAAAACGGTGCCGGAAAATCGACCCTGATCAAGTGCATGACCGGTGCCTACCGCCGCGATCAAGGCAGCCTCGTTCTCGACGGTGCCGAAATCGACCCGTACGACACACTGGCGGCGCAGAAACTTGGCATCGGAACGGTCTATCAGGAGGTGAACCTCCTTGCGAACCTGAGTGTGGCGGAAAATCTATTTCTTGGCCGCCAGCCGCGGCGCTTCGGCATGGTCAGCAGCCGCGTGATGAACAGCATGGCGAAAGAGCTGTTGTCGCAATACGGCATAGATATCGATGTCAGCCGGCAGCTTGATCGCTTCTCCGTTGCAATTCAGCAGGTGATTGCGATTGCCCGTGCTGTCGACCTCTCCGGAAAGGTTCTGATCCTCGACGAGCCGACCGCGAGCCTGGACACGCAGGAAGTCGCCATGCTTTTCGGGATTATCCGAAATCTGAAGCAGCGTGGATTAGGCATTGTTTTCATTACGCACTTTCTCGAACAGGTCTATCAAATTTGCGATCGTATAACCGTCCTTCGCAACGGACGCCTTGTCGGTACCCGCGATGCGGAGGGCCTTTCGCGCCAAACCTTGATCGCCATGATGCTTGGCCGCGAACTTGCCCAAGCCGAAGCAACCGCCAAAGAGGCGGTCAGTGAAAGTGGGGCGGTAAAATACCGGTTCACCGGTTTCGGCAAGCGCGGCAAGATCAAACCGTTCGATCTGGAGGTTCGCGTCGGTGAAGTGGTCGGAGTTGCCGGTCTCTTGGGCTCCGGGCGCACGGAAACCGCAGAGGTGCTTTTCGGCATCGAGCGTGCCGACAGCGGCGAGGCAAGGATCGAGGAAAAAACGGTCGCCCTCTCTGGGCCGCGCGCCGCCATCAAGAACGGGTTCGGCTTTTGCCCGGAGGACCGCAAGACGGACGGCATCATCGGCGATCTGTCCATCCGCGAAAACATCGTCATGGCGCTCCAGGCTCGCCGCGGCTGGGCACGTCCGCTGCCGCGCGGCGAGCAGAACGCAATCGCCGACCGCTATATCAGGGCGCTGGATATTCGCACCACCGACCGCGAAAAGCCGATCAAACTCTTGTCCGGCGGCAATCAACAGAAGGCCATTCTGGCACGCTGGCTTGCGACCAATCCCAATTTCCTGATCCTTGACGAGCCGACGCGCGGCATCGATGTCGGTGCGCATGCCGAGATCATCCGCCTGATCGAAGATTTGTGCCGTCAGGGAATGTCCCTTGTCGTGATTTCCTCTGAATTGGAAGAATTAGTGGCCTATAGTTCCCGCGTCATCGTGCTGCGCGACCGCGAGCATATTGCAGAGCTCGCCGGCAACGAGATCACCGCCGATCATATCGTCGATGCCATAGCAACGGCTCAGAGCAAGCGGGAGGACGCATGAGTTCCCAGATCAAGGCCGCCTTGCTTCGATTGGCTCCGCAGCTCATTGCGCTGGCGGCCATTCTTCTTTTGAATTTCATCATGTTCCCACAGTTCTTTCATCTGGAACTGCAGAACGGAAGATTGTACGGCAGCATCATCGATGTCCTCAATCGCGGTGCGCCCGTAGCGCTGCTGTCCATTGGTATGACGCTGGTCATCGCCACCAAGGGCATCGATCTCTCAGTCGGCGCGGTGATCGCAATTTGCGGTGCGGTCGCGGCATCCGCCATCGTCTCCGGGGATTCGCTCGCCTATACGCTGATATTGACCCTCGCGGTCGGGCTCGCATGCGGGCTATGGAATGGGTTCCTGGTCGCCGTTCTCGATATCCAGCCGATCATCGCTACGCTGGTGCTGATGGTAGCGGGTCGTGGGATCGCCCAATTGATCACCGAAGGCGTCATCATGACCTTCAACGATGAGGGGCTCATCTTCTTGGGAAGCGGGTCCTTTTCCACACTGCCCATGCCTGTCGTCATCTGGTTGTTGGTGGCGGCGGCGGTTATTCTTCTGGTAAGACGGACGGCGCTTGGCATGCTGGTCGAGGCAATCGGCATCAATCGGCGGGCCAGCACCCTGTCGGGCATACAGACTCCGGTGCTCTTGATCGCCGTCTACGCGCTGAGCGGCCTTTGCGCCTCGATCGCCGGCATCATCGTCTCCGCCGATATCAAGGGCGCAGATGCGAACAATGCTGGCCTCTGGCTCGAACTGGACGCGATCCTGGCGGTTGTTGTCGGCGGCAATTCGCTTCTTGGCGGCCGCTTCAGCATCGTCGGCTCGCTGATCGGCGCAATGATCATACAGTCGGTCAATACCGGCATCCTGCTGTCGGGCTTCCCGCCGGAATTCAATCTGGTGATCAAGGCTGTCATCGTCATCATCATCCTGGTCATCCAGTCTCCGGCCCTGCAATCCATTAGCGCGTTTTTCTGGCGCCGGCGGGGCGCAGCGCAGATGATCCGTGAGGAGCAGACAAAGTGAATTCGAAATATCTTCCTTTGCTCGTGACGATCATCATCTTCCTGCTGGCCTATACCGGCTGCGTTCTGCAGTTTCCGACCATGCTGTCGACGCGCGTCGTCGGTAATCTTTTGACGGATAACGCCTTTCTTGGCATAGCCGCGGTTGGCATGACCTTCGTCATTTTGTCCGGCGGCATCGATTTGTCGATCGGTTCGGTCATTGCCTTTACCGGCGTATTCCTGGCGATCATTCTAAGGGACACCTCGATCCATCCGCTGATCGCCTTTGCAATTGTCCTGGTCATCACGACAATCTTTGGCGCAGGCATGGGCGCCATCATTCACTATCTCAGCATGCCGCCCTTTATCGTTACGCTGGCGGGCATGTTTCTTGCGCGCGGTATCGCCTTCGTCCTGTCGATCGACAGCATCCCGATCGAGCATGATTTCTATTCGCAACTGAGCGATCTTTATCTGCTGCTGCCGGGCGGTGGCCGTCTGACGCTGATCGGCGGCATCATGCTGATCGTCTTTGCCGGGGGTATCGTTTTGGCGCATCGCACGCGTTTCGGAGCCAACGTCTACGCAATGGGCGGCGGGGTGCAGACGGCTCAGTTGATGGGCGTTCCAGTCGGGCGAACGACAATCCAGATCTATGCCCTGTCCGGCTTTCTAGCCGGCCTATCCGGAATCGTTTTTTCGCTCTATACGTCGGCGGGATATTCGCTGGCTACGGTTGGCGTCGAGCTCGACGCCATTGCTGCCGTGGTTATAGGCGGAACATTGCTTACGGGGGGAGCAGGGTTCGTCGGAGGAACTCTCATCGGAATTCTCATACAGGGATTGATCCAGACTTATATCACCTTTGACGGAACACTCTCCAGTTGGTGGACTAAGATCTTGATTGGGCTCTTGCTCTTTGCGTTTATTCTGATGCAGAAGGGACTTCTGCTGCTTTCCCGCTTCAATCGACGTTACGCCTAAGGGAAGGACAGAGTATTTGCGCGGTAGATTGCTTGAGACCAGGAAAACCGAAGGAAAATCACGAACGAGCCATGCTCAGGTCGTGGATGATCTTGGAAAAGCAATCGTGTCGGGCGTCTTTCCGATCGGCAGCATCCTTCCTGGCGACAGCGAACTTCTGCAGCGATTCAAGGTGTCGCGAACGGTACTGCGCGAGAGCATGAAGACCCTGGCGGCAAAGGGATTGGTGGTTCCGCGTGCCAGGGTCGGAACTCGCGTCACCGAAAAGATCCATTGGAATATGTTCGACTCCGCGGTGCTGGCCTGGCACTTCGAAAGCGGCGTCAACGAGGAGTTCCTGCTCCATCTCTATGATATTCGTCTGGCTTTCGAGCCTTTTGCGGCCAGCCTCGTGGCGGAGCGCGCCAGCGCTGAGGAAATCGAGCATCTGAGGGGGCTCGCAACGGCCATGGCTGCGCCGGAACACACCTCCGACAGTCTCGCCATCGCCGATCTTCATTTTCACCTGGCGATCACGGAAGCCTCGCATAATCCCTTCATGCGTTCGCTCGGTGGTCTTATCGAGGCGGCCCTCGTCGGGATGTTCCGTATGAGCGCGCCGCCCTCCAGCAATGGCTTTAGCAATATTGCCGACACGCATATGGCCATAGTGGAGGCCATTGCGGCCGGCGATGGACCGGCTGCGCACAAGGCGATGGAATTCGTCATTTTCGACGGCCGCCAGCATGTCCACGAAGCTTTCGCGGCGCTCGCTGACGCTTAATGCCTACGTCTAATTTCGCCGTAGTTCACCGCTCAACTAGTTGCTATGAGAACACGACGCCTATTCATGGGCCTTGTCGGACCATATCTTTCGGAGCTTGAAATGGAACGCACCTGCCTCGCCATAATCCTCGCCGCCGGTGACAGCACTCGTATGAAGTCGTCGATCTCCAAGGTCCTGCACCCGATCGCCGGTCGTCCGATGATTGCGCATGTGATGGAAGCGATCGCCAAGACCGACATTTCCACTGCCGCACTCGTCGTCGGCCGTGATGCGCAAGAGGTGACGGCCGCGGCCGCGATCGGCGGCGTCAAGGTGGAGGCCTATCTGCAGAAGGAGCGTCTCGGCACCGGCCATGCCGTGCTCGCCGCTCGTCAGGCGATCGCCAAGGGGTATGACGATATCCTGGTGGCTTACGGCGATGTACCGCTTCTGACCGATGCGCCGCTTCGCGCCGCGCGCGAAGGGCTTGCCGCAGGCAATGATATCGTCGTCATCGGTTTTCATACGCAAAATCCGAACGCTTACGGCCGCCTGCTCGTCAAGGATGGCGAGCTGATCGCCATCCGCGAGGCAAAGGATGCGACCGATACCGAGCTTGCGGTGACTTGGTGCAACAGCGGGCTGATGGCGATCAACGGCCGCAAGGCACTCGATCTGCTTGAGCGCATCGGCAACGATAATGCCAAGCGCGAATATTATCTCACCGATCTCGTCGAGATCGCTCGCTCGCAAGGCGGCCGTGCGGTTGCCGTCGACGCCCCCGAAGTGGAAATGACCGGCTGCAACAACCGCGCAGAACTTGCTGTCATCGAACGCCTGTGGCAGGAGCGGCGGCGTCATGAGCTGATGCTCTCGGGCGTCACCATGATTGCGCCGGAAACGGTGTTTCTTGCCTATGACACGGTGATTGGAAAGGACGCGCTGATCGAGCCGAACGTCGTTTTCGGTCCAGGCGCAGTCATCGAGGGCGGCGCGGTCATTCATGCCTTTTCGCATGTCGAAGGCGCCCATGTCAGCACCGGCGCCACGGTTGGCCCGTTCGCGCGCCTGCGCCCCGGGGCTGACCTTGCCGATGGCTCGAAAGTCGGCAATTTCTGCGAGGTGAAGAACGGCAAGATCGGCAAGGGCGCGAAGGTCAGCCATCTGACCTATATCGGCGACGCGACGGTCGGTGCTGGCAGCAATATCGGCGCTGGCACGATTACCTGCAACTATGATGGGGTCAACAAGTACGAGACCCACATTGGTGCAAACAGCTTCATCGGCTCGAATTCCTCGCTCGTTGCGCCCGTCAGCATCGGCGACGACGCCTATGTCGCCTCGGGCAGCGTCATCACCGAGGACGTCCCCGCCGAAGCGCTTGCTTTCGGCCGTGCCCGCCAGGAGGTAAAACCTGGTCGGGCCAGGGTCATTCGCGAGCGGGCTCTTGCCATAAAGGCGGCGAAGAAGGGCAGCCACTAAGCCGAAAGTGTAGGGCCGCGTAACGGTCGGAAACCGAAAGTGACCGTCGCGGCAATTGAGAAAACTGCTAGAATCATTAGGACTTGCTCCAATTTTCTTGGGCCAGACGGAGAAGTGCATGTGCGGGATTGTCGGGATTGTCGGAACGATGCCTGTTGCGGGACGATTGGTGGATGCTTTGCGGCATCTCGAATATCGCGGCTATGATTCGGCCGGTGTTGCGACCATCCACAACGGGGTCATGGACCGCCGCCGCGCCGAAGGAAAACTCTTCAACCTCGAAAAACGCCTGGACATCGAGCCGCTGCCCGGCGTCACCGGCATTGCTCACACTCGTTGGGCGACCCATGGCGTTCCCAATGAGACCAACGCCCATCCGCATTTCGTCGAAGGCGTCGCCGTCGTCCATAACGGTATCATTGAGAATTTCTCGGAATTGCGCGAGGAATTGAAGGCCGAAGGCAAGGTGTTCGCCACGCAGACGGACACGGAAGTCGTCGCGCATCTTCTGGCGGAATATGTCCGTCGTGGCCTCGATCCACGTGCGGCCATGCTGAAGATGCTGAACCGGGTCACCGGTGCCTATGCACTGGTCGTCATGTTCCAGAACGATCCAGATATGCTGATGGCAGCACGCTGCGGGCCGCCGCTCGCCATCGGTTTCGGCGACGGCGAGATGTTCCTCGGCTCCGATGCCATTGCCCTGGCGCCCTTCACCAATGAGATCACCTATCTCGTCGATGGTGACTGTGCGATCGTCACGCGTGGCAGTGCCACCATCGTCGACTTCAACGGCCAGGAGGTCAGCCGCCCCCGGCAGATATCGCAGGCGACCGCCTATGTGGTCGACAAGGGTAATCATCGCCATTTCATGGAAAAGGAAATCTATGAGCAGCCGGAGGTGATCTCCCATGCGCTCAGCCAATATGTCGATTTCGGCAGTCATCGGGTGCGCCCGAATGCCTCGCCGATCGATTTCAATGCCGTGTCCAGCCTGGCGATTTCAGCCTGCGGCACGGCTTATCTCGCCGGCCTGATCGGCAAATATTGGTTCGAGCGCTATGCCCGCCTGCCGGTGGAGATCGATGTCGCTTCCGAATTCCGCTATCGCGAAATGCCGCTATTTTCCTCGCAGGCCGCGCTGTTCATTTCGCAATCTGGCGAGACGGCCGATACGCTTGCGTCCTTGCGCTACTGCAAGGATCATGGGCTGAAGATTGGTGCCGTCGTCAATGTCAAGGAATCGACCATCGCGCGCGAATCCGATGCGGTGTTCCCGATCATGGCCGGTCCCGAAATCGGCGTGGCCTCCACCAAAGCTTTCACCTGCCAGCTCGCCGTCCTGGCGTCCTTGGCAATCGTCGCCGGCAAGGCGCGCGGTACGGTCAGTGCTGAGGACGAACAGGCGATGGTGGGCCACCTCGTGGAAATGCCCCGCATCATGGCTCGGGTGCTGAACATCATCCAGCCGCAGATGGAAAGCCTTTCGCGCGAAATCTCCAAGTTCAGCGATGTGCTTTATCTCGGCCGTGGCACCAGCTTCCCGCTCGCCATGGAAGGCGCGCTGAAGCTCAAGGAGATCTCCTATATTCACGCCGAAGGCTATGCCGCCGGTGAGCTGAAACATGGTCCGATCGCGCTGATCGACGAGAACATGCCTGTTATCGTCATCGCGCCCTTTGACCGCTTTTTCGATAAGACCGTCTCCAATATGCAGGAGGTGGCAGCGCGTGGCGGCCGCATCATCTTCATCACGGACGAGGCAGGGGCGGCCGCCTCGACCTTACCGACCATGGCGACGATCACGCTGCCTGTCGTCGACGAAATCATCGCGCCGATGATCTTCTCGCTGCCGATCCAACTGCTCGCCTATCACACCGCTGTCTTCATGGGCACGGATGTGGATCAGCCGCGCAATCTCGCCAAGTCGGTGACCGTGGAATAGGGCGCATTCCCAACTGTTTATCCTTGGATAACGTCGTCGTGAACTGGGCTTTGACCCGGGGGCGGGCGTGACTGCCGGGTTGTGCGACGCGCCGATTTCTGGCACGTTTGACATGGGAGTTGGTGGGGAGAATTTGCCGGTTAGCGGTGGCGACGGAACGGAGTTTTCGAACGGCGAATGACTGAGATACCCATCAAGACGTCTGTGGCGACGCGGATTAGAAACAATTTCCTGGCGGGCCTGATTATTTGCGCGCCGATCGCTATTACGCTCTGGCTCACCTGGTCGGTGGTCCACTGGGCGGACAGCTGGGTCAGGCCCTATATTCCGGCGCGCTACGATCCCGAGAGCTATCTGAATTTCGCCGTTCCGGGCACCGGTCTGGTGATCGCGATGATTTTCATCACGATCGTCGGTTTCCTTGCCAAAAACCTGATCGGCCAGAGCATTGTCCGCTTCGGCGAATCGATCGTGCATCGCGTGCCCCTGGTGCGGACGATCTATAAGAGCGTGAAGCAGATTTTCGAAACCGTGCTCAAGGAGCAGGGCACGTCTTTCAAGAAGGTGGGATTGATCGAATATCCGAGCCCCGGCCTCTGGTCGATGGTATTCATCTCGACCGACGCCAAGGGCGAAATCGCCTCGAAGTTCAATGCCATGGGGCATGACATGGTGGCCGTTTTCCTGCCGCCGACGCCGGTGCCGACGGCCGGCTTCCTGGTTTTCGTTCCGCGCGAAAAAATCACGATCCTGGACATGAGCCCGGAAGACGGCGCCAAGTTGCTGATCTCCGGCGGTCTGGTGTCGCCGGAATATCGGGAAAAGCTGATTGGCAAGGAGCTGCCGCCAGCACCTCTTCCCGTAAAGACGTTGACCTAGAGCGGGCGCTCTTTTTCCGATCGGCTTTATATCGCCCACGCGTGTTGGGCGAGTTGTCATGTCCCTATCATGTTGCCGTCTTAAACCCGTGTGCCGGAAGGGAAGACGGGCGCATCTCATTATCGAATGTCTGGGATCAACAACACCGGACACCCATCGCTCGACGCGGCTTTCGGCCGGGTCCGGAGGTGAATGCCGTTCCAAAAAGAGCTTTTTCATCAGGAGGATATTGCCGTGAAAGACTTGCGTTCAATGACTTTGCCGCTGTTGTCGGCAGCGCTCGCCACATTCGTGTTCGCCGCGCCGGTTGCAGCCCTTGCAGACAATTCCATCACAGCCGGCGGCGTCACGCTGGTCAACAAGGGCCGCGTTGCCATTGGCCGCATCCCTGCCAATCAGCGCGACAAGTTCGGTGAGACTTTCGGTTCGGGTTCGGGCATGTCGATCGACGCCAAGAGCTGGGTGCGCAATGCCGATGGTTCCTATAGGGGTTCACTGTGGCTGCTGCCGGATCGCGGTTACAATGTAGTCGGCACCACCGACTATCGTGCGCGTGTCAACACCATTGACGTCCAATTGACGCCGGTTGCTCCGGGCGCAACACCGCCGGCCGGCAAGCAACAGTCTGGCGTCGTCGCCAAACTCGCCGATACCGTGCTGCTGACCGACAACAAGGGCGCCGACACGACCGGCCTCGACCCCGCTAACGGGACCCGTCAACCCGAAGGCGACATGCCGCTGCTGCCCGAAGCGCCGAATGGCAAAATCGCGCTCGACGATGAAGCCATCGTCCGTCTGCCCGACGGCACGATGTTCATCAGTGACGAATACGGTCCCTATATCTATCGCTTTGCCGCTGATGGCCACATGATGTCGGCCACGCAGCCGCCGGCCGCACTGCTGCCGATGCGCCAGGGTAAAGTGAACTTCGCTTCGAACAATCCGGGTCCCGGCGAAACGGCTCCCGATCCGAAGGATCCGACCAGCGGCCGCCAGAACAACCAAGGTCTCGAGGGCATGTCGATGACCCCCGACGGCAAGTTCCTGATCGCAGTACTGCAGTCGGCGGCGCGTCAGGACGGCGGCGATTCCAGCTCGACCCGACAGAACACCCGCGCGATGGTCTATGATGCCGCCGACCTGGCGCATCTGAAGCTGGTGCACGAATATGTGGTTCCGCTGCCGGTCTTTAAAGACGACAAGGGCAAGACGGTCGTTGCCGCCCAGAGCGAGATCGTGGCCCTGTCGCCGACGAACTTCCTCATGCTGGCTCGCGACAGCGGCAACGGTTACGGCCAGAAGGGCGAAAAGTCGCTCTACCGCAGCATCGACATCGTCGATGTCTCGGCCGCCACCGACATTCACGGCACCGCGTTCGACGCCGACAAGCCGGTTGCTCCGAAGGGTGTCGTCGACACTTCGGTGAAGCCGGCGGCCGTGAGCCAGTTCATCGACATCAATGACAGCGCTGATCTGGCTCGCTTCGGTCTCCACAATGGGGCGCCGAACGATAAAAACAACCTCTCCGAGAAGTGGGAAGCCATGTCGCTCGCCAGCGTCCAGGATCCGAAGCTGCCGGATGACTACTTCCTGTTCGTCGCAAACGACAACGACTTCCTGACCCAGGACGGCTTCCAGGTCGGCGCTGCCTATAAGGCTGATGGCGGCGCCGATGTCGATACCATGTTCCAGGTATTCCAGGTGACGATCCCCGGTCTTTCGGTGAGGTAAAGGCCTCCGACATGGATGGACGCGATCGCCGCGTCCATCCATCTATCCCGCTCTCAGGAAGCGGATCGCCTCGTCGCGGCGGAAAAGGTAGAGCAGGGTGCGCACCGCCATGCCACGCTCACTCGTAAGCTCCGGATCGCGCTCAATAAGATAGGCGGCGTCCCTGCGGGCGACTTCCAGAAGATCGGCATGGGCTTCGAGGCTGGCGATGCGGAAACCCGGCGTGCCCGATTGGCGCGTGCCAAGCAACTCGCCTTCGCCACGCAGCTTCAGATCCTCCTCGGCGATGCGAAAGCCGTCCTCGGTGTCGCGCATGATCGACAGCCGCGCATGGCCGGTTTCACCCAGTGGACCCTTGTAGAGCAGGATGCAGGTGGACGCCTGGTCGCCGCGTCCGACACGCCCACGCAATTGGTGCAGCTGCGCGAGACCGTAGCGCTCGGCATGCTCGATGACCATGATTGTCGCGTCGGATACATCGACGCCGACCTCGACGACGGTCGTGGCGACCAGCAGACGGGTCTCGCCGTTCTTGAAGGCCATCATCACGGCATCCTTCTCCGGTCCGCTCATGCGGCCATGAATGAGCCCGATCCCGTCACCGAGGGCCTTGGTCAGGGTCGCATGCCGCTCCTCGACCGACATTAAATCGGAGCCTTCGGATTCCTCCACAAGCGGGCAAATCCAATAGGCTTTTTTACCTTCTCCTAGAGCGCTCTTCAGTCGGGCTACGATATCGCCGGTTCGCTCGCTCGGAATGGTGATCGTCTGGATCGGCTTGCGGCCGGCGGGCTTCTCCGTGAGCTTAGAAACGTCCATGTCGCCGAAGGCGGCGAGCACGAGTGTGCGCGGGATCGGCGTTGCCGTCATGACCAGCATATGCGGCGAGATGCCCTTCGCTGTCAGCCGCAACCGCTGGTGGACACCGAAGCGGTGCTGCTCATCGACGACCGCCAGCATGAGATTGGCATAGGTCACGCTGTCTTGAAACAGCGCGTGCGTGCCGATGACAATCTGCGCCTCGCCGGAGGCGATGCGGTCCAGGATGGCGTCGCGTTCGCGGCCCTTGGTGCGCCCGGTCAGCACTTCGACGGAAAGATTGGCGCTGGCGGCGAACTTCGAGATCGTCGCGTGATGTTGCCGCGCGAGGATTTCCGTCGGCGCCATCAGCACAGCTTGGCCTCCGCTTTCGATGACGGCAGCAATCGCCATCAGTGCCACCAGCGTCTTGCCGGCACCGACGTCGCCCTGTAATAGCCGCAGCATGCGCTCCGTGCCGGCCATATCCTTCAGGATGTCAGCGATGGCTTTCGTTTGACTATTCGTCATGGAGAAAGGCAGGGATTCCAATAATTTCCGGCTGATTTCTCCCGTTGGATGCACGGGCTTTCCCGCAACTTTCCGTAGGCGTTGACGCACAAGCGAAAGTGACAGTTGACCAGCCAGGAATTCGTCATAGGCAAGCCTGCGGCGGGCCGGCGTCTGGGGGTCGATATCGGCCGCGTCACGCGGCGCGTGCAGCATGTGAAAGCTGTCGCATATCGGGGAAAATCCCTGCTTTTGCGTGAGCGCCGCAGCATCCCATTCCGGCAGCTCCGGCATGCGCGTCAATGCCGCTTCGATGGTCTTGCGCAGAAACTTCGGCGAGAGCCCGGCGGTCAGGGGATAGATCGGTTCGACCAGCGGCAGGTTTTCCGTTTCGCTTTCGCGCACGATATAGTCCGGATGCACCATCGACGGGCGGCCGTTGAACCAGTCGACCTTGCCGCTGACGGTCATCAACTCACCGATCGGCAATTGCTTTTCCAGCCATTGCGCCTTGCCGCGAAAGAAGACCAGGCCGAGCTCGCCGGTTTCGTCATGCAGGAAGACGCGGTAGGGCACATTGCTGCGCGCGTTCGGCGGCGGCTGGTGGCGGTCGACGCGGCCTCTGATGGTGACGATCGCGCCCTGCGGCGCCCGCGCAATACCCGGCTGCTCGCGCCGGTCGATGATGGAATGCGGCGCATGAAAGAGCAGATCGATGACGCGGCAATCGTCGATGCTTTCCCGATCGAGCAGCTTGACCAGCAACTCCGCGATCTTCGGCCCGACGCCGGGAAGCGAAGAGACGGAGGCAAACAGCGGATCGAGGATGGTGGGGCGCATGGCCGGCAAAATGCGACGGAGAGGTAGGCTTGGCAAGGCCCGACGGTTGCGGAGGCTGTTTGAAGGCACACACTCCCCGGAAAATTGCATACCGGATGCTTTTTTCCGAAAAACCGGTTCCCACCTTTCAAGCCTGGTTTTATAGAGACGCATCAACATAAAGGTGTTTTTGATGACTGGGCTGACACTCAGCAGTGCCGATCTTGATCCCCGCCGCCGGCGCATCCTGTTTCGCTGTTGGCATCGCGGTATCCGCGAGATGGATCTTGTCTTCGGCCAGTTCGCCGATAACGAATTACCGGGGCTCACCGAGGCCGAGCTTGATGAATTAGAGCGCATCATGGCCGAAGAGGACAATGATCTTCTAAGGTGGATCCTCGGTAGCCAGCCGACGCCGCAACATCTGCAAACTCCGCTCTTTGAGCGCCTGGCGTCCTATAAGCCCGATTTCGAAGAGATCGCCGAAAGGTTCGGACTAACCAAATGATTCCCGGTTTCGATGCGAAGAAACTGATCGCGGCAAGCGAGCCGCTGACGGTCGGCCACGTGCCAGCTGGCCTCGAACCTTTTCTGCTCGCAGAGCTGGCAAGGACGGGCCAACCGGTTGCCTATGTCATGTCCGAAGGCCAGCACATGGTCGACGTCGAACAGATGCTCGGTTTCATCGCACCCGACATTCCGGTATTGACGCTGCCCGCCTGGGACTGCCTTCCCTATGACCGCGTTTCACCGAGCTCGGACACTTCTGCCCGCCGTCTGGCGGCGCTTTCCGGCCTGATAGCCCACCATCGCAAGCCGCATGCGGCTATCGTCCTGGTGACGGTCAACGCCATGCTGCAGAAGGTGGCGCCGCAAGATGTGATCGAGAGCCTGACCTTTTCGGCCCGGCCGGGCAATCAGGTACGCATGGACGATATTGCCGGCCGTTTGGAGCGCAATGGTTTCGATCGTGTCGCGACCGTGCGTGAAGTCGGCGAATATGCCGTGCGCGGCGGCATCCTCGATGTCTTCGTTCCGGGCACGGAAGAGCCCGTACGCCTCGATTTCTTTGGCGACACGCTGGAAAGCATTCGCAGCTTCGATCCCGCCAGCCAGCGCACCACCGGCCAGATCCGCTCCCTCGACCTCAATCCGATGAGCGAGGTGACCCTTTCTCCGGATACGATCAGCCGTTTCCGCAAGAACTATCTTTCCGCTTTCGGCGCGGCGACACGCGACGACGCCCTCTATGTCGCCGTCTCCGAAGGCCGTCGATATGCCGGCATGGAGCACTGGTTGCCGCTGTTTTACGAGAAGTTGGAAACCGTTTTCGATTACCTCCGAGGCTTCAGGCTGGTCACAGACCATACGGTGCGCGAAGCCGCCGAAGAGCGCTCCAAACTCGTTTTCGACTATTACGATGCTCGTCTGAATTCCGGTCAGGCGGCCAAGGGCCAGATGGCGCAGGGCACGCCCTACAAGCCCGTAACGCCCGGCCAGCTCTATCTCGACGGCAGCACCTTCGCCAAGGCGCTCGACGCTTTTAATGCCATCCGTATCTCGCCCTTCGATGAACACGAGGGCGAGGCTCGTCGCGTCGTCAGCGTCGATGCCCGTCAAGGGCAGCGCTGGGCACGATCCTCCACCGATGGCGTCGACAGCGAGCGCGTCAACGTCTTCGACGCGGTCGTCAAATACATCGCCGATCGCCGCGCCGCCGGCGGCAAGGTCTTGATATCGGCCTGGACGGAAGGTTCGCTCGATCGCCTGTTGCAGGTGCTTGCCGAACACGGGCTTGCCCGCGTCAAGACAATCGAGGCTTTCAAGGACCTCAACACCCTGGCAAGGGGCGAGGCGGCCGCGGCCGTGCTCAGCCTGGAGGCTGGGTTCGAGGCTGGCGATCTCGTCGTCATCGGCGAGCAGGACATTCTCGGCGACCGCATGGTGCGCCGCTCCAAGCGCCGCAAGCGCGCCGCCGATTTCATCTCGGAAGTAGCCGGTCTCGACGAAGGTTCCATCGTCGTTCACGCCGAACACGGCATCGGTCGCTTCGTCGGCCTGCGCACCATCGAGGCTGCCGGTGCACCGCATGCCTGTCTCGAGCTGCAATATGCCGACGACGCCAAGCTTTTCCTGCCGGTCGAAAACATCGATCTTCTGTCGCGCTACGGCGGCGAGGGCACCGAGGCGCAGCTCGACAAGCTCGGCGGCGGCGCCTGGCAGATGCGCAAGGCCAAGCTCAAGAAGCGCCTGCTCGATATGGCCGGTGCACTGATCCGCGTTGCCGCCGAACGCCTGACGCGGCACGCGCCGGTGTTGACCTCGCCGGAGGGGCTCTACGACGAGTTCGCCGCCCGCTTCCCCTATGACGAGACCGAAGACCAGATGAATGCCATCGATGCGGTGCGCGACGATCTGGGCGCCGGCCGTCCGATGGATCGCCTCGTCTGCGGCGACGTCGGTTTCGGCAAGACGGAAGTGGCCCTGCGCGCCGCCTTCGTGGCCGCCATGAACGGCGTGCAGGTGGCAGTCGTCGTTCCGACGACGCTGCTCTCCCGCCAGCATTTCAAGACCTTCTCCGAGCGCTTCCGCGGCCTGCCGATCCGCATCCAGCAGGCCTCGCGTCTCGTCGGCTCCAAGGACTTGGCGCTGACCAAGAAAGAGGTCGCCGAAGGCAAGACCGATATCGTCGTCGGCACGCATGCGCTGCTGGGCGCCGGCATCAAGTTCGCCAATCTTGGGCTGCTGGTCATCGACGAGGAACAGCACTTCGGCGTCAAGCATAAGGAGCGGCTGAAGGAGCTGAAGAGCGATGTGCATGTGCTGACGCTGTCGGCAACGCCGATCCCGCGCACGCTGCAGCTTGCCATGACGGGCGTGCGCGAGCTGTCGCTCATCACCACGCCGCCGGTCGACCGCATGGCAGTCCGCACCTTCATTTCGCCCTTCGATTCGCTTGTCATCCGAGAGACGCTGATGCGCGAGCATTATCGCGGCGGCCAGAGCTTCTATGTCTGCCCGCGCTTGGCCGATCTTGCCGACATCCACGCCTTCCTGCAGTCCGATGTGCCGGAGCTGAAAGTGGCTGTGGCCCATGGCCAGATGCCGGCCGGTGAGCTCGAAGACATCATGAACGCCTTCTATGAGGGCCGCTACGACGTGCTGTTGTCGACCACCATCGTCGAATCAGGTCTCGACGTTCCGACGGCCAACACGCTGATCGTCCACCGCGCCGACATGTTCGGCCTTGCGCAACTCTATCAGCTCCGCGGCCGCGTTGGTCGCTCCAAGGTCCGCGCCTTCGCGCTGTTCACCCTGCCGGTCAACAAGGTGCTGACGACGACCGCGGAGCGCCGCCTGAAGGTGCTGCAATCGCTCGACACGCTCGGCGCCGGCTTCCAGCTTGCAAGCCACGACCTCGATATCCGCGGTGCTGGCAACCTTTTGGGCGAGGAACAGTCCGGTCACATCAAGGAAGTGGGCTTCGAGCTTTACCAGCAGATGCTCGAAGAGGCCGTTGCCGAGGTCAAGGGCGTTGATGAAATCCAGGATACCGGCTGGTCGCCGCAGATTTCCGTCGGAACACCCGTCATGATCCCCGACGACTACGTACCGGACCTGCATCTGCGCATGGCGCTCTATC
The DNA here is from genome assembly GCF_030272695.1 of Martinezella calliandrae. Classification (GTDB taxonomy): domain Bacteria; phylum Pseudomonadota; class Alphaproteobacteria; order Rhizobiales; family Rhizobiaceae; genus Rhizobium; species Rhizobium calliandrae. The sequence goes on along the minus strand of NZ_JARFYN010000052.1, from coordinate 17,868 downwards.
GCCGTCTCGGAGAAATCACCGAGATCAAGGAGATAGACAGTTTCGGTGCCGAAATGATCGACCGCTTCGGGCCGATGCCGATCGAAGTGCAGCATCTCCTGAAGATCGTCTACATCAAGTCGCTCTGCCGCATCGCCAATGTCGAGAAACTCGACGCCGGCCCGAAGGGCGTCGTCGTGCAATTCCGCAACAAGGAATTCCCGAACCCCGCCAACCTCGTCGGCTATATCGCCAAGCAAGGCACCATGGCAAAGATCCGTCCCGACCAGAGCGTGTTCTTGACCCGCGATCTTCCGACGCCGGAAAAGCGGCTGCAGGGAGCGGCCGTTGTCATGACGCAGCTGGCTGAGTTGGCGAAGTAGGGAAAGCCATTCACCAATTGAATGCCGCCAAGAATGGCCTGAGGCCAATCAGTGAAGCGCTTGCTGAGCTAATGTCGCCTAGATCGAGGCGGGTGGACGCGGTCATCATCTAAATCCGCAGCATAATCGCCGAAGAAGAATGGTGACTTTGGCAGATGTCGCAACGGCCTGAAGCGTGGTTGCGTCAATTTAGCCTCGGTATGACTTCCGGCCCGCGTCGGCCATTTTCTGACGCGGGTCGAAATCCGACTATACCTTACGCCGCCTGCAGCTTGCGAGCCTCCCCAGCATCCGGAACGCGCGCGATAACCTTGATTTCGAGATCGAAGCCCGCCAGCCAGTTGACGCCGACAGCCGTCCAGTTCGGATAAGGTTTTTCGCTGAAGACCCGGTTCTTGACGGTCATGATCGCGCCGAACTGCTGCTCAGGATCGGTGTGAAACGTGGTGACATCGATAATGTCGTCGAAGGTGCAGCCTGCTGCTTCCAGGGTTGCTCTCAGATTGTCGAAGGCGAGCTGGACCTGCTTTTCAAAATCCGGCTCAGGGGTCCCATCATTTGCCGAAAAAGGGTTTGCGGGGGCGTCGATGGACGAGTTGACTGCGGATGTCGGTCTGACGAGGGGCGCTCTCTATCATCATTTCGGAGACAAGCGCGGATTGCTCGCCGCCGTCGCCTACCAGATTGACAATGAGTTGGCGTTGCGGGCGAAGGAAATCGGCGCGCAGGCGGGCGGTGACTGGCAAGGTCTGCTTGCCGAAGGCGAAGCCTATATCAAGATGGCGCTTGATCCCGAGGTCCAGCGCATCGTCCTGCTCGACGGTCCGGCGGTGCTCGGCGACCCCTCGAAATGGCCCAGTCAGAACAGCTGCCTCGCGGGAACCCGGCAGACGGTGTCAAAGCTTCTGGATCAAGAAATGGTCAAGCCGGTCGATGCCGAAGCGGCAGCTCGGCTGCTTTCCGGTGCAGCGCTGAATGCCGCCCTCTGGGTTGCTGCCAGCGATAATCCGACGGACGTGCTGCCCAAGGCAATAGACGCCTTCCGGGCGATGGCTTCGGGATTACTGGCAAGGGCCTGATGCCAGCTATCGTATGATGACTTCCGAGATCGGCGAATAGATTTGCGGAAGTGCTTACAGCCATAATCGAAAAGCGCAATCCCGCTTAGTTCATTCCGGCGTGAGCTTCCGCTTTCATCTTGGCGATATCCCGCAGTGCCCCGGCCAATACATCCGGCGTCTGCGCGCCGCTGACGGCGTATTGCTGGTCGAAGATGAAGAAGGGGACGCCGGTGACGCCGATCTTCTGGGCCGCGTCGATTTCGCCGACGATAAGATCGCGGTCGGCATTGGAGGAGAGCAGGGTGGCAATCACCGATCTGTCGAGCCCAGCCTTTTCAGCGATATCCAGCAGCACGGCGTGGTCGCCGACATTGCGGCCTTCCTCGAAATTGGCCTTGAACAGGGCGCTGACCACCTTCTCCTGTTTCTCTCGGTCCTCGGTCCCCGCCCATTGGATGAGGCGATGTGCGTCGAGCGTGTTCGGGCTGATCTTGATGGCGTCGAAATCGAAGTTGATGCCCACTTCGCGGCCGAGATCGGTCAGCATCTTGTGCCCCTGCGCGACACGCTCCGCGCCACCGAGTTTCTGCTCGAGCGCCTTTTTGTGGTCGACGCCTTCGGGCGGATAATCGGGATTGAGGCGATAGGGCCGCCAGTTGATGTCGACGCCCACTTCATCCTGGACCTCGGCGATCGCCAGCTCCAGCCGAGCCTTTCCGAGATAGCACCACGGACATACGACGTCCGAGACGATATCGATCGTGATGCGTTCCATGGCTCAATCCTTCCGCTCAATTGGGGTTTAGGACCCCATCTAGGCCGTTGGGCTGACCGCTTCAACCGGTTACCGAAAAGGAACCGGTAACATTTTGCGGCGGAAGCGCTTTATTGTACCGATGCGTCCCACCAGACGGGCAGCTGGTAGCCATAGAGCGGGAGGACGTCGGGATGGGCAATACGGCTGCGTCGCGCCACCCACTGTTGGTCGATATGGTAGAGGGGCACGAGATAATAGCCCGAGATCAGAATGCGGTCGAAGGAGCGCACGGCGTCGCGGAAATCCTCGGCCGAGTGGGCCGTCAGGAAATGCGACATCAGCGTATCGACATCCGGGTCGGCGACGCCTGCGAAATTGAAGCTGCCTTCGGTCTTGGCTGCCGCCGAACCCCAGCGCCCGAGTTGTTCGGTACCCGGCGATAGCGAGGAGGGATAGGACTTGATGATCATGTCATAGTCGAAGCTGATCGTCCGGCGCTGATATTGCGAATCATCGACCGTGCGAATCGTCACCGCAATGCCAAGTAGGGCGAGTGAGCGGCGAAAGGCGATCGCGATTCGCTCCTGGTCGGCACTCTGCGTCATGATCTCGAAGCTGAGTTGCCGCCCGGTGCTGTCGACCATTTTTTCGCCCTTGATCGTGTAGCCGCCTTCTTTCAGCAGATCCACGGCTCTATGCAGGATGGCACGGTCGCGGCCGGAACCATCGCTGACCGGCAGCTTGAAGGTGCCATCAAGCACATCGCGATCGATGCGATCCTTGAGCGGGCCGAGCATGGTGAGTTCATGCGCATCCGCCGGCACGCCAAACGACGACAGGTCGGAGTTCTGCCAGTAGCTCTGCGTGCGCACATAGGCATTGGAGGAGAGGTTGCGGTTCACCCATTCGAAGTCGAAGGCCAGCGCGAGGCCCTGCCGCACCTTCTTGTCGGCAAAGATCGGCCGGCGCGTATTGAAGACGAAACCGAGCATGCCGCTCGGCAATTCCGGCGTGAAAACGTCCTTGACGACGGCGCCGGAGGTCACGGCAGGAAAGTCATAGGCCTGCTGCCAATGGCCCGGGCTGCCATCAGGATAGATGTCGACATCGCCCTTCTTGAAGGCTTCGAACAGCGTGGTGTCCTGCAAATAATAATTGACGGCGATCTCGTCGTAATTGTCGACGCCGACCTTCGACGGAATATCCTTGCCCCAATAGTCGGGATTACGTTCGAAAACGATGCGTTGGCCGGGATCGATGCTCTTGACCCTGTAAGGGCCGGAACCGATCGGGATGCTGAGCGTCGTCCGGTCGAAACCATCAGGGTCTGTCGCGTGTTTCGGCAGGATCGGCAGCGAGGAAGCGATCATCAGCGGCGTTTCGCGATTGGCCTTGTCGTTGAAACGGACGAGGACGCCGTGGTCGCCGACTTTCTCGATCTTGGCAACGCTATCGAGCAGGGATGAAAATGGCACGCGTCCCTTGTCGTGCAGCAGTTGGAACGTGAAAATCACATCCTCGGGTGTCACCGGCTGCCCGTCCGACCATTTCGCGCTCGGATTGAGGTTGAACTGGATATAGCTGCGGCTGTCGTCCCATTCGACCGTTTGAGCCAAAAGACCGTAGAGGGTGAAGGGCTCGTCGCGCGAGCGCTGCATTAGCGATTCGTAGACGAGATTGCCGTATTCCGGATCCCACATGCCACGCGCGGTCGTGCGCATGCTTTTCAGAATGAAGGGATTGAGATTATCGAAGGTGCCGACAACACCATAGCTGATATGGCCTCCCTTTTTGACGTTGGGATTGACGTAGGGAAAATGCGCATAATCCGCCGGCAAGGCGGGATCTCCATGCATTGCGATACCATAGAGCGGCTGGGCGGCCGCCGCGCTCAAGAATGCTGAGAAAAACAGGAAAATAGCGATCTGGAGCGCTCGCATGGCATCCTTTCCGGTAGGGTGCATGATTCTGGAGGAACTTATCACGACAGTGCCGTTTCCAACACGCAACTGGGGTAATTCTTGGGTCTCGACAGAAAAGACCAAAGAAAAGCTGGATATCGTCGCCCGTGCGATGTAACAGGGGTGCCGGGTTTCTCGGGTCATGCATTTGCCTTAATCTTTCGACAGGTGGACGGCGGATTGACCCGATTGGCATGGGGCGGCAGGCTGTCGTCCCGCATCGGATTTCAGGAGGCGCTTTCGCTATGATGTTCAAGACTGACAACAAAATGCGGGCAGGACTCTCTGCTCTGGCTCTTATGATCGGTGCAGCGCTTCCGGCTGCTGCTTTCGCTCAGGATGCCTCAGACGCAGCTCCCGCCGACGGTGGCGCCAACGCCAACCAGCCGCGCCTCGGCTGGTACAAGACATGCACCAAGCAGGACGACGCCGATATCTGCATCGTTCAGAACCTGATCATGGCCAACAACGGCCAGTTGGTGACCGCAGTCGGCCTCATCGCCATCGACGGCAAGGTCAACCGCAAGATCCTGCAGATTTCCGTTCCGACCGCACGTCTGATCGCTCCAGGCATCACCATGCAGGTTGACGGCGGCAAGGGCCAGAAGATCGATTACGCCGTCTGCCTTCCCGATAAGTGCACTGCCGAAGTGCCGCTGACCGATGCAATGATCGCGTCTTTGAAGAAGGGCACCGACGTCACCTTCACCTCGATCAACTTCCGTCGCGCTCCGAACCCGATCAAGATCTCGCTCGAGGGTTTCGGCGCGGCCTATGACGGCGCAGCGATTTCCGATTCGAAGCTGGCCGAGAGCCAGAAGAGCCTGCAGGACAGCATGCAGAAAAAGGCTGAAGAAGCCCGCAAGAAGCTGGAAGACGCTCAGAAGGCCGCCAAGCAGCAGTAAGCTTAGACGCATTCAGGATTTCATGAAAAGGCCCGGCTTTGCGCTGGGCTTTTTTGTTGCCTTATGTCCACAAACACGAAAGGGAAGACGTTGGGGCGTCTTCCCTTTCGAAAAACCTACATATAATTTGCGCCTAGTGGGCGAAGCTCATCTTGGGCTTGAACTCGCCTGTGGGGGCTTTATCGAAGATCTGAGCGATCTGGGGGTTGCGAAGCGGCACGCCACTCTCGTCGCTGATCAGATTCTGCTCGGACACGTATGCGACGTATTCAGTCTCGTCGTTTTCGGCGAGAAGGTGATAGAAGGGCTGGTCCTTGCTCGGCCGCACTTCCACCGGGATGGAATTCCACCACTCTTCGGTGTTGGCGAATTCCGGGTCGACGTCGAAGATGACACCACGGAAGGGAAACATCCGGTGCCGCACTACGTCGCCGATATTGAATTTTGCAGTTCGTTGTTTCATGGCGACTTCCTTTCAAGCAATCATGTGGTGGGTTTCACCACCGATATCAAGGATTTTGCCCCGATTCCTTCATCTAACCGTCACATTCGATCAACGCCGCGGGCCCAGTTTTGTTCGATTCCGCGACACACGAATTGTGACGTCCAGCAAGGCAGCCGTGACCGAAATGCGTCTGCCTCACGCTTGCCAGTAAACAAAAGCCCCGGCGTAACCGGGGCTTTCACCTCGGTTCTTATGCCGAGTAGTACATATCGTATTCGACCGGATGCGGTGTCATTTCGAAGCGCATGACTTCCTGCATCTTCAACTCGATGAAGGCATCGATCTGGTCGTCGTCAAAGACGCCGCCGGCGGTCAGGAACTTACGGTCCTTGTCCAGGCTTTCGAGCGCTTCGCGCAGCGAGCCGCAAACCGTCGGGATCTTCTTCAGCTCCTTCGGCGGCAGGTCGTACAGATCCTTGTCCATGGCCTTGCCCGGATGGATCTTGTTCTTGATGCCGTCGAGGCCGGCCATCAGCATTGCGGCAAAGGCGAGATATGGATTGGCGACCGGGTCCGGGAAGCGAACTTCGACGCGCTTTGCCTTCGGGTTGCTGCCGAACGGAATGCGGCAGGAGGCGGAGCGGTTGCGAGCCGAGTAGGCGAGCAGGACCGGAGCCTCATAGCCAGGCACAAGACGCTTGTAGGAGTTCGTCGACGGGTTGGTGAAGGCGTTGATCGCCTTGGCATGCTTGATGATGCCGCCGATGTAATAGAGGCAGTTCTCGGAGAGGCCTGCATATTCATCGCCCGCGAAGGTCGGCTTGCCGCCCTTCCAGATCGACTGGTGAACGTGCATGCCCGAGCCGTTGTCGCCGAAAATCGGCTTCGGCATGAAGGTCGCCGTCTTGCCGTAGGCATTGGCAACCTGGTGAACGACGTACTTGTAGATCTGCATCTTGTCGGCGTTGCGCACCAGCGTATCGAACTTGATGCCGAGTTCGTGCTGAGCGGCGGCGACTTCGTGGTGATGCTTTTCGACGACGACGCCCATTTCGGCGAGAACCGTCAGCATTTCCGACCGCATGTCCTGGGCGCTGTCGACCGGCGGAACCGGGAAGTAGCCGCCCTTGATGCGCGGACGGTGGCCGAGGTTGCCGGTTTCATAGTCGGTATCGTCGTTCGACGGCAATTCGCTGGAGTCGAGCTTGAAACCGGTATTGTAGGGATCGGCCTTGTACTTGACGTCGTCGAAGACGAAGAATTCAGCTTCCGGACCGAAGAAGGCCGAGTCGCCGATGCCGGATGCCTTGAGATAGGCTTCTGCCTTCTTGGCGGTACCGCGCGGGTCGCGGTTATAGGCTTCGCCGGAGATTGGGTCGAGGATGTCGCAGAGGATGACCATGGTGGACTGCGCGAAGAACGGATCCATGTGAACCGTATCGGTATCGGGCATCAGCACCATGTCGGATTCGTTGATGGCCTTCCAACCCGCAATCGAGGAGCCGTCGAACATGACGCCATCTGCGAACATGTCTTCGTCGACGCAGGCGATGTCCATGGTGACATGCTGCAGCTTGCCCTTGGGATCCGTGAACCGCAGGTCAACGAACTTGACGTCGTTATCCTTGATTTGTTTGAGAATTTCGCTTGCGGTCGTCATTAAAATTTTTTCCCTTGACTTAGATGACGATTATGGGCCGCGGCCAGAAAAGGCCGGGCCGATTAGATTGCGTCTATACCTGTTTCCCCAGTGCGGATTCGGATGACCTCTTCCACATTGGAGACGAAAATCTTTCCGTCGCCGATACGGCCGGTCTGCGCGGCCTTGCGGATAGCGTCGATCACCGCTTCCGCATTTTCGTCGGCCAATACGACTTCGACCTTAACCTTGGGCAGGAAGTCAACGACGTATTCGGCACCACGGTAGAGCTCTGTGTGGCCCTTCTGACGACCGAAGCCCTTCGCTTCCGTGACAGTGATGCCTTGCAGGCCGACTTCCTGAAGGGCTTCCTTCACTTCGTCGAGCTTGAAAGGCTTAATGATCGCTTCGATCTTTTTCATGAGAAAATGTCTCTCCGCTTCTCCCGTTACAGCAGGACTACTCCCGCTTGACCAACCTGATGCACGTATCATGCCAGTTCACAGGGGCCTGCCGTAAAAAATCTCAGCGAATTGACGCCGAGAACTCGGATTGATGAGGATTTTTCGGAAAAATGAAAGCGATTTCGCACTGAGATGGCTGCGATTTGCGAAATTCTGGAAAAAAGTGCTGTATTCCTCACAGCCATGCCTCCGCAATAATTTAAATCTTTGTGGGTCAATATTGTGCAAATGCATAAAAATTAATCAAATTCAGCCGCGCAATGATGGTTGTTTTTCAGGCAGGTTTCGCATTCAATAGGTCCGTCATGTTGTTACCGCTCGCCGATCTGCTTCTTTCACCCGATGACATGGCTGCCGTCGATCGAGCGGCGGCAGCGTCGGCTATCTCTTCCTATGGTCTCATGGAAAAGGCGGGCCAGGCGGTGGCCGCGAGCGCTCTCCGGCACTTCCCCGGGGCCTTGCGATATGTCGTTCTCTGCGGTCCCGGCAACAATGGCGGCGATGGTTATGTCGCGGCGCGTGCACTTGAGCAAAGCGGAGCAGAGGTCGGGCTCTTTCATCTCGGCGATCCCAAAAAGCTGAAAGGCGATGCAGCTCGCGCCTTCGCGGATTGTCCGGTCGTTGGCGAGACAACGGCGCACTATTTGCCGCGTCCTGGGGATATCGTCATCGACGCGATTTTCGGCGCCGGCCTTTCCCGTCACGTCCCCGATGAAGTCGCGGCAATCATCTCAAAGGTTTCGCAAGCCGGTCTTCCCGTCATCGCCGTCGACTTGCCCTCCGGCCTTGATGGTCGTAGCGGCCAGGTTCTCGGCGCCGCTTTCCGCGCCGTACGCACGGTCACGTTCATGACCCGCAAGCCCGGACATCTTTTGATGCCGGGGCGGGACCTTTGCGGCATCCTGGAGGTTTTCGATATCGGCATTCCCGCGCGCATTGTCCGCGCGCAGGCAAACGGCATGACCGCCGAAAATACGCCGGCGCAATGGCAGGCGGACCTGCCTGTGGCTGACACGGACACCCACAAATACAAGCGTGGCCATCTCGTGGTCTTTTCCGGCGGCGCGAGCGCGACGGGCGCGGCGCGCATGGCGGCGATGGCGGGACTGAAGGCGGGGGCGGGGCTCGTCACCATCGCCTCGCCGGAACAGGCACTGGCCGTCAATGCCGGCCTATTGACGGCGATCATGCTGCATGCAGTCGATGACGAGACCGCCTTGCGCGCCTGGCTCGCCGATCAGCGCCTCTCGACCTTCGTCCTCGGTCCCGGCTTCGGCGCGGGCGAGAAGGCTCGTCAATTTGTGTTGGCTCTCGGTCAACGCCATCTGGTGCTTGATGCTGACGGCATCACTTCGTTTCGCGATGATCCGCAGCCTTTATTCGATGCTTTTGCGGATGGTCCGACGCGTCTGGTGTTGACGCCGCATGAGGGTGAGTTCGCCCGTCTTTTCCCCGATATCGCTGCGGACAATAGGTTGGGCAAGGTCGAGAAGGCGAGGGCGGCGGCAGCCAGGGCTCATGCCGCCATCGTCTATAAGGGCGCTGATAGCGTCATTGCCGCACCCGACGGCCGGGCGCTGATCAACGCCAATGCCCCGTCATGGCTTGCCACCGCCGGCTCAGGTGATGTGCTTGCCGGCGTCATCGGCGGACTTCTGGCGCAAGGGACCCCCGCATTCGAAGCCGCGGCAGCCGCTGTCTGGCTGCATGGCGTGGCCGGGCAGCGGGCGGGAAAAGGGCTGACGGCTGAAGACCTCGTCGCCCACGTCACGCCCTTCTAGGAACAGCTATTTCGCCACCTCTTCCTGCAGCGCGATCGCGCCATGCGGCGCATTGACCTTGCCCTCATGGATCATGAAGGCAAAGACGTCACGCGGCTCGGTCCTGACCTTGCGAAGAGGATCGATCAACGGCAAATCATCGGGTATCCCGCCCTCGGCCCATGTTTCCAACCGCTTCGCCCAGGCCTGCAATTCCTTCGGCGGATAGCAGGTCTTGATATCGTCGGAACCCTTCTGCAGGCGGGCATAGACGAAATTGGCGGTCACATCGGCGATCATCGGATATTCGAAATGTTCGGCGCAAACCGGCGCGACATTGTACCTGGCGAGCAAAGCGATGAATTCCGGCACTTTGAACGTATCGTGCCTGACCTCGACGACATGCTTCAGTGCCAAGCCATCCTGTTTGTCCGGCAGCAATTTCAGGAACGCCTCGAAATCATCCGCATCGAATTTCTTGGTCGGCGCGAACTGCCAAAGTAGCGGCCCGAGGTGGGGGCCCAATTCGCTGATGCCGGATCCGAGAAAACGCTGCATCGATTCGCCTGCCTCGGAGAGCACGCGCCGGTTGGTGACGAAACGCGTCGCTTTGAGGGAGAAGATGAAACCATCCGGCACATCGGCGGCCCATTTGGCGAAAACCTCCGGCTTTTGCGTGCTGTAATAAGTGCCGTTGACCTCGATCACCTTCAGCTTGCGGCTGGCGAAATTGAGCTCGTCCTTCTGCTTCAGCTTGTCGGGATAGAATGTCCCGCGCCAAGGCTCGAAGGTCCAGCCGCCGATGCCGGTTCGGATCGTGCCTTTGGTGGTCATTCTCTCCTCCATTGATTGGCCCGGCTAGATCACTCCGCCGCCGCCACCTTTTTCATCGGCCGCCGCTGCAGCAATTCCTTCAAGAACTGACCGGTATAGGAGCGCTTCTCCTTGACGATCGTCTCGGGCGTGCCCACGGCGACGATTTCCCCGCCACCGTCGCCACCTTCAGGACCGAAGTCGAGAATCCAGTCGGAGGTCTTGATGACCTCGAGATTGTGTTCAATGACAACAACCGAATTGCCCTGGTTGACCAGTTCGTGCAGCATTTCCAGGAGTTTAGCGACGTCGTGGAAATGCAGGCCGGTGGTTGGCTCGTCGAGGATATAGAGCGTGCGACCGGTCGATCGCTTCGACAACTCCTTGGCTAGCTTGACGCGCTGCGCTTCGCCACCCGAAAGCGTATTGGCCTGCTGGCCGACCTTGATATAGCCGAGACCGACATCTTTCAGGGACTGCAGCTTGTCGCGCACGGCGGGAACGGCGGCGAAGAAATCGACGCCCTCTTCGACTGTCATGTCGAGCACATCGGCAATCGACTTGGTCTTGAAGGTGACGTCCAGAGTTTCCCTGTTGTAACGCTTGCCGTGGCAGACGTCACAGGTGACGTAGACGTCTGGCAGGAAGTGCATTTCGATCTTGATGACGCCGTCGCCCTGGCAGGCTTCGCAGCGCCCACCCTTGACGTTGAAGGAGAAGCGACCGGGCTGATAGCCGCGCGCCTTGGCTTCCGGCAGGCCGGCGAACCAATCGCGGATCGGCGTGAAGGCGCCCGTATAAGTTGCCGGGTTCGATCGCGGTGTCCGGCCGATCGGCGACTGGTCGATGTCGATCACCTTGTCGATATATTCGAAGCCATCGATGCGATCATGATCGGCCGGGATTTCGCGCGCGCCCATGACGCGGCGGGCGGCCGATTTATAGAGCGTCTCGATCAGGAACGTCGACTTTCCGCCGCCGGAAACGCCGGTGACCGCGGTAAAGACGCCGAGCGGGATCGAGGCCGTCACGTTCTTGAGGTTATTGCCTCTCGCGCCGATGACCTTGATCTCCTTGCCCTTCTTGACCTTGCGGCGCTCGTCTGGAACCGGCACGCCGAGCTCGCCGGAGAGATATTTGCCGGTCAGCGACTTCGGATTGGCCATGATGTCCTGCGGCGTGCCGTGTGCCACTACCTGGCCACCATGCACGCCGGCGGCGGGACCGATGTCGACGACATCATCCGCCGAAAGGATCGCATCCTCGTCATGTTCGACGACGATCACCGTGTTGCCGATGTCGCGCAGATGTTTCAGCGTTTCCAGCAGGCGGGCATTGTCGCGTTGATGCAGACCGATCGACGGTTCGTCGAGAACATAGAGCACGCCCGTCAGGCCCGAGCCGATCTGCGAGGCCAAGCGAATGCGCTGGCTTTCGCCGCCGGACAAGGTTCCGGAATTGCGCGACAGGCTCAAATATTCGAGGCCGACATCATTGAGGAAACGTAGGCGGTCGCGGATCTCCTTGAGGATACGCACGGCGATCTCGTTCTGCTTGTCAGTGAACGTCTCAGGTAGCGCTTCAAACCAGTCGCGGGCAACGCGGATCGACATTTCCGCCGCCTGGCTGATGTGCAGCTTGTTGATCTTTACCGCCAGCGCTTCCGGCTTTAGGCGATAGCCGTTGCAGGCCGGGCAGGGGGCCGCCGACATGAAGCGCTCGATCTCCTCGCGCGCCCAGGCGGAGTCCGTTTCCTTCCAGCGGCGTTCGAGGTTCGGTACGATGCCTTCGAAATTCTTATGCGTCGTGTAGGACCGGGCGCCATCGGCGTAATGAAACTCGATCTTGTCCTCGGTGCCGTTAAGGATGACATCCTTGGCCATCTCGGACAATTCGCTCCAGCGGCTGCCAAGCTTGAAGCCGTAATGCTTGCCGAGCGCTTCCAACGTCTGATTGTAGTAGGGCGATGTCGACTTGGCCCAGGGCGCGATGGCGCCGTCGCGCAGCGTCCGCTCCGGTTCCGGCACGATCAGGGCAGGATCGATCTTTTGCAGCGAACCGAGGCCGTCGCAGGCCGGGCAGGCGCCGAAGGGATTGTTGAACGAGAACAGCCGCGGCTCTATTTCCGGAATGGTGAAGCCGGAGACCGGGCAGGCGAACTTTTCCGAAAACAGAACGCGTTCATGCGTCTCGTTCAACGACTTATTGGCCGAGCCGCCGGCCGCGGTTTCCTCCGGCGGCAGGGGTTTGTCGGCAAATTCCGCGACAGCGAGGCCATCGGCAAGGCGCAGCGACGTTTCGAAGCTGTCCGCCAGGCGCGCCGAGACGTCGGGCCGGACGACGATACGGTCGACCACGACGTCGATATCGTGCTTGTATTTCTTGTCGAGTGCGGGGACATCGGCGATCTCGTAGAACTGACCGTCGACCTTGACGCGTTGGAAGCCCTTTTTCATGAGCTCCGCCAGTTCTTTCTTATACTCGCCCTTCCGGCCGCGCACGAGCGGCGCCAGGATATAGAGCCGGGTGCCTTCGCCGAAGGTGAGCACGCGGTCGACCATCTGGCTGACCGTCTGGCTTTCGATCGGCAGGCCCGTGGTCGGCGAATAAGGCACGCCGACGCGAGCAAAGAGCAGGCGCATATAGTCGTAGATTTCGGTGACGGTGCCGACCGTCGAGCGCGGATTGCGCGAGGTAGTCTTCTGCTCGATCGAAATCGCCGGCGACAGGCCGTCGATCTGATCGACGTCAGGCTTCTGCATCATCTCCAGGAACTGCCGCGCATAGGCAGACAGGCTCTCGACATAGCGGCGCTGTCCTTCGGCATAGATCGTGTCGAAGGCGAGCGAGGACTTGCCGGAGCCTGAGAGGCCGGTCATGACGATCAGCTTGTTGCGCGGCAGATCGAGATCGATGCCCTTGAGATTGTGCTCGCGCGCGCCACGTATGGAAATAGTCTTCAGTTCGCTCATCGTCGTCTGTTGGTCCCTTGGTGTCTGCCCTTATTTAGTGATGACCGCCCGTGAGTCGAGGCTGAAAACAAAGGGAGCGCCAGGTTTTCGATTCGGTTGACAGGATCATAGAGGTGAATTAGAACAAAGAAAGAACAAATTTGCCTTTGGGTCAAGGCTGCATGTCATATAATGTCTGTGGATGACCGCCGCAGATGGTGCCGCTTAAATAGCGCCTGATAGTGGCAATGGTCTAAGGTGCGTGGATAGAGTTTCAGAGCCGTCGATCGGCGGCAAGCAGGGTAGGTAACATGGCCGGCAGTGTGAACAAGGTAATTCTGGTTGGAAATCTCGGGGCGGACCCGGAAATCCGCCGTACGCAGGACGGCCGTCCGATCGCCAACCTCAACATTGCAACGTCGGAAACCTGGCGCGACCGCAATTCCGGCGAGCGCCGGGAAAAGACGGAATGGCACCGCGTGGTGATCTTTAACGAAGGTCTCTGCAAGGTCGCCGAGCAATATCTGAAGAAGGGCGCCAAGGTCTATATCGAGGGCGCGCTCCAGACGCGCAAATGGCAGGACCAGAACGGCCAGGATCGTTATTCGACCGAGGTCGTGCTGCAGGGCTTCAATTCGACGCTGACCATGCTGGATGGCCGCGGTGAAGGCGGCGGCGCGGTCGAAGGCGGTCGCGGTGGACGCGGTGGCGACTTTGGTGGTGGTTATGGCGGCGACTTTGGCGGTGACGACTACGGTCAGCCTTCGTCGCAATCTTCTGGCCGCAGTGCCGGTGGTAGCCGTGGCGGCGCCGCAAGTGGCGGCGGCGGCAATTTCTCGCGTGATCTGGACGACGATATCCCGTTTTGATCGCGCCACCTTGATCGGTTGGCCATGCCGAATGGGGCTGAACGGCCCGCCTTTCCTGGCGGGCCTTTTTTATGCGACTTTGAGGGCTGCCCGAGCACCGTCCACGACGAATTGAGCAGCGAGTGCGGCGAGGATGACGCCAAGCAGTCGCGTCAGGATGGCGCGGCCGGTTGCTCCGAGCATGCGATCGAGCCTGTCCGAGATCGTCAAAGCGGCGAAGACCAGCCCAAGATTGACGGCGATGACGAGGATCAATTGAGCTCGGTCGAACGTGGTCTGCAGCGAACCGGCCAACAGGATGGTTGCTGAGATGGCGCCCGGTCCGGCGATCAGCGGCAGAGCCAAGGGAAATACCGCGATATTCTGGATATGATCCTTGGTTATTGCGACTTCCGTCGTCTTTTCTTTCCTGTCCTGCCGCCTCTCGAAGACCATCTCGAAAGCGATCCAGAAGAGCAGCAGGCCGCCAGCGATGCGGAAGGCGCCGATGGAAATGCCGAGGATGCCGAGCACGCTGGCGCCGAACAGGGCAAAGGCCGCCAGAATGAAGAAGGCGATCAGCGAGCCGCGCAATGCCACTTGGTGGCGTTGAGCCCGGTTCATGCCGGTTGTAAGTCCGATGAAAAGTGGAGCAAGACCTGGTGGATCGACCGTGACGAGCAGCGTTGTGAAGGCATTGATCAGCGTGTCCGCGCTCGCCATATGATCCCCGGCACATGTTTCTATTTGTTGTTTGCCCATTGATATGCGAGGAATGACGTTTCGCAAAGCACAATGCGGCGCGACTGAGGCGTTCTGCCACGGAAATGTTCGATTTGGCGGGTTAAGAGGGCAAAAGCCTGTTCAAAAGCACCGGTCAAAATTGGCGCTGGCTGGGCCTTTCGGCTATAAATTCCGCAGTGATTCTAAAAGAGATCGTGATCTGTTTTGACTGAGCAAACACCACCCGGCGGCGGGAAGCTCCCGCCAGGCATCGAGCCGATTTCCATCATGGAGGAAATGCAGCGGTCGTATCTCGATTACGCCATGAGCGTGATCGTCAGCCGCGCGCTTCCCGATGTTCGCGATGGTCTCAAGCCCGTCCATCGGCGCATTTTGTATGGCATGTCGGAACTCGGGATCGACTGGAATAAGAAATATGTGAAATGCGCCCGCGTCACCGGTGACGTGATGGGTAAATACCACCCGCACGGCAACCTTGCGATTTATGATGCGCTCGCCCGCATGGCGCAGCCCTGGTCGCTTCGCCTGCCGCTGATCGACGGCCAGGGCAATTTCGGCTCCGTCGACGGCGATCCGCCGGCGGCTGAACGTTATACGGAATGCCGCCTGCAGAAGGTGGCGCATTCGTTACTCGACGATCTCGACAAGGAAACCGTCGATTTCCGCGAGAATTATGACGGCACGTTGAGCGAACCCGTCGTCGTGCCTGCGAAGTTCCCGAACTTGCTGGTCAACGGTTCTGGCGGCATCGCCGTCGGCATGGCGACGAACATTCCGCCGCATAACCTTTCTGAAGTCATCGACGGCTGCATCGCGCTGATCGATAATCCGGCGATCGAACTGCCGGAGATCATGCAGATCATCCCGGGTCCGGATTTCCCGACCGGCGCGAAGATTCTCGGCCGTGCCGGCATCCGCTCTGCCTACGAGACGGGACGCGGTTCCATCGTCATGCGCGGCGTCGCGACGATTGAACCGATGCGTGGCGACCGCGAACAGATCATCATCACCGAGATTCCTTATCAGGTGAACAAGGCGTCGATGATCGAGAAGATGGCCGAGCTCGTGCGCGAAAAGCGCGTCGAAGGCATCTCCGACCTGCGCGACGAGTCCGACCGCCAGGGCTACCGCGTGGTGATCGAGCTGAAGCGCGACGCCAATGCCGAAGTCATCCTCAATCAGCTTTATCGCTACACGCCGCTGCAGACTTCTTTCGGCGCCAACGTGGTGGCGCTAAACGGCGGCAAGCCGGAGCAGTTGACCCTTCTCGACATGCTGAGGGCCTTCGTCTCCTTCCGCGAAGACGTGGTCAGCCGCCGCACCAAATATCTGCTGCGCAAGGCGCGCGAACGCGCCCACGTCTTGGTCGGCCTCGCGATTGCGGTTGCCAATATTGATGAAGTGATCCGTGTCATCCGTCGGGCGCCCGATCCGCAGTCGGCGCGCGAAGAGCTGATGACCCGCCGGTGGCCGGCGGAAGATGTTGAGTCCCTTATCCGGCTAATTGACGATCCTCGCCACCGTATCAACGAAGACGGCACTTACAATCTTTCAGAAGAACAGGCGCGCGCCATTCTCGAGCTGCGTCTTGCCCGTTTGACGGCCCTTGGCCGCGATGAAATCGGCGACGAGCTCAACAAGATCGGCGCGGAAATCAAGGACTATCTCGAGATCCTCTCATCGCGTGTCCGTATTCAAGCCATTGTAAAAGAAGAACTTATCGCTGTTCGCGATGAGTTCGGCACTCCGCGCCGCACCGAAATCGTCGATGGCGGTCTGGAGATGGACGACGAGGACCTAATCGCCCGCGAGGACATGGTCGTTACCGTTTCGCATCTCGGCTACATCAAGCGCGTGCCTTTGACCACCTATCGCGCCCAGCGCCGCGGCGGCAAGGGCCGCTCCGGAATGACGACGCGTGACGAGGATTTTGTTACCCGGCTATTTGTTCTCAACACGCATACGCCTGTTCTGTTCTTCTCGTCGCACGGCATCGTCTACAAGGAGAAGGTCTGGCGCCTGCCGATCGGCACGCCGCAGTCACGCGGCAAGGCACTGATCAACATGCTGCCGCTGGAGCCCGGCGAGCGCATCACCACCATCATGCCGTTGCCCGAGGACGAGGACACCTGGGACAATCTCGACGTCATGTTCTCGACGACGCGCGGCACCGTGCGCCGCAACAAGCTCTCGGACTTCGTACAGGTCAACCGCAACGGCAAGATCGCCATGAAGCTCGAGGAAGAGGGCGACGAAATCCTCTCAGTCGAGACCTGCACCGAACATGACGACGTGCTTTTGACGACGGCGCTCGGCCAGTGCATCCGCTTCCCGGTTTCTGACGTCCGCGTCTTTGCCGGCCGCAATTCCATCGGCGTTCGCGGCATCACACTGGCGCCGGGCGACAGCATCATTTCGATGACCATTGTCAACCACGTCGATGCCGAGCCTTGGGAACGCGCCGCCTATCTCAAGCGTGCCGCCAGCGACCGTCGCTCGACCACTGGCGAGGACGAGGAGATCGCGCTGGTCGGAGAGGAAGTCACCGAAGAAGGACAGCTTAGCGATGAACGCTATGAGGAACTGAAGGCGCTGGAGCAATTCGTGCTGACAGTCTCTGAAAAGGGCTTCGGCAAGCGCTCGTCCTCCTACGATTTCCGTATCTCCGGCCGTGGGGGCAAGGGTATCCGTGCCACCGATACGTCGAAGACCAGCGAGATCGGCGAACTTGTCGCCGCCTTCCCGGTCGACGAAGGCGATCAGCTCATGCTGGTATCGGATGGTGGTCAATTGATCCGCGTTCCGGTCGGCGGCATCCGTATCGCCAGCCGCGCCACCAAGGGCGTTACCATCTTCTCGACCGCCAAGGACGAAAAGGTGGTTTCGGTCGAGCGCATCAGCGAGCCGGAGGGCGAGGATGACGCGGTCGACAATGGCGCTGAGGACGATGCTCAAATGGGCGACGCCGAGGTGTCGAACAGCGACGAAGGCAGAACCGAAGAATAAGGTTCCAGCTCGGCATGTGAAATAATTTAGACCGGGTGGCCTAGGCCGCCCGGTTTTTTGTTGGTGCGTCCAGCATGGGCGCATTCTTGTGGGTGGAAGTCCCACCGTGAGCTGGTCATGGCGAGCGAAGAGAAGCGCAACTGCGGAAGGGC
>NZ_JARFYN010000051.1 GCF_030272695.1 Martinezella calliandrae | reverse complement strand
AAGCTCTGCGGTGTCAGCCTGTGGAGAGGAACGCTCTGGCGCCGGACGCAAGCCCCGCGTGAAACGAGCCTCGATGCGACAAGTCGTGGACTTGCGCGGCAAGCAGGAACCAGACAACAAGGCGGCGGCGTAGCTTTAATCAGCTATGCACTGGTTTGTTTAGGTTCTGGAGAGCGGAAAATGTATTGGAATTGGAACTGCGTAAGCCGGCCCGCGGCCGTTAGAAATATTTAGGGAATGCCAATTTCCCGCCGGCGTCAGTAAAGCAATCGAGTTCGAATCGTTCCCGGAATCTGGCGAAGTGCATCCAGTATGCCGTCGGCCGTCTGGCCAACGCCTTCGGCTTCAATCACCACGTAACCCATATCGCCGTAGGTCTGCAGGAACTCACCGACGATGTTAAGCCCTCGGGACGAAAAAATCGCATTCAGACTGTTCAGAATACCAGGGCGATTTTCGTGAACATGGATGAAACGCGTGCCGTTTGGACGTGGCGCTAGTTGAACCTGGGGAAAATTGACTGCGCCGATCGTCGAGCCGACGTCGGAATACTCGACAAGCTTCCTGGAGACTTCCTTCCCGATGCGCTCCTGGGCTTCTTCGGTCGACCCGCCAATATGCGGAGTGAGAATGACATTGTCCAAACCTTGCAGCGGTGTTTCGAAACGCTCTTTGTTTGATGCCGGCTCTTTCGGGAACACGTCCACGGCTGCGCCTGCGAGGTGCCCTTCTTTCAAAACCATCGCGAGCGCTTCAAGATCCACCACGGTCCCGCGGGAGTTATTGATGAAAATAGCTCCCTTTTTCATTTGGCGGAGTTCCGCCTCAGTAATCATGTTTCGCGTCGAACTCGTTTCCGGAACATGCATCGTCACATAATCTGAGATTTCGAGAAGCTCGCCGAGCGTCGCCATCGATTCTGAATTGCCGTGGCGAAGCTTGTCTGAAGGGTCAAAATAGCGCACGTTCATGCCCATGCTTTCCGCAAGGACGCTAAGCTGCGAACCGATGTTGCCGTAGCCTACGATGCCTAGCGTTTTCCCACGCACTTCGCGACTGCCTACGGCAGATTTTTCCCACCCACCACTATGCGCGGATGCTGAACGCGGGAAAATCTGCCTGGTCAGCATGATGATTTCACCGATCACAAGTTCCGCGACTGAGCGCGTATTCGAATAAGGAGCGTTGAATACGGGGATCCCGCGTCGGCGGGCTGCGTCGAGGTCGACCTGATTTGTCCCCACGGAAAAACAACCGACGGCGATCAGCTTTTTGGCGGACCTGAAAATTTCCTCTGTCAGATGCGTGCGTGAACGAATTCCGACAATATGCGCATCGACGATGTGACTTTTGAGATCCTTGTCATCCAGAGCCTTCGGCAATTGGGTAAGATTGACGTAGCCGGATGACGAGAAATAGTCCACCGCGCTCTGACTGATGCCTTCGAGCAGAAGAACGGAAATCCGATCGCGTGCAAGAGAAAGATGTCGGGTCATTGGATTACTTTCGATTGTCGAATTCGATTGGGCCGAGGACGCCTGTCGGGCAAAAAAAGCTCACAGATATTGCCGTGTGGTTTAGCGACCAT
Organism: Martinezella calliandrae; assembly: GCF_030272695.1. GTDB lineage: Bacteria > Pseudomonadota > Alphaproteobacteria > Rhizobiales > Rhizobiaceae > Rhizobium > Rhizobium calliandrae. The sequence goes on along the minus strand of NZ_JARFYN010000051.1, from coordinate 48,661 downwards.
CCAACGGACAGCGCAAGTGTCCCTCGGCACTTCTTGTGTGGTTGCCGCCCGTTTTGCAAGACGTTTCTGACCTTTCGTGGGTGGTCGAGTGCCATCTTCCGCAAGGCCTTTCGTTGCGGCGCTTTCATAGGCCGCCGGCGGCTACGCTGATCTTTGGATCGTGTCGGAGAAATTTACTAGGCTTGCGGAAAGGACACCTCCATCGCGGTCGGCTAACGTTTTGCCCTTAGCAAGATAGGAAGCCTAGCCGCCGCAGGAATGGCGTATGACCAGTCGGCATGGCAAGCGCGTAATTCCGGTCGGAATGGTCTCGCCTTTCGTCAGGCCGAGGATAGCAAGTCCGGCGCGGTGGCCGATCTCCTTCAGTTCCATATCCACCGTGGTCAGAGGCGGTCTGGTTTGTCGGGAGATCACCTCCCAATTATCGAAGCCGACGACTGCAACATCTCCGGGGACGGCAATATCCTTGTCGCGCAGTGCGTCGATCACGCCGCGCGCGATTTCATCGTTTCCGCAGAATATCGCATCGGGTATTTTTTCGCGGCGTGAGACTATCTGTTCAATGGCCTCATGGCCCCATTCTTCCGACCAATCGCCAAATAGAACTTCGGCATTGGAGCCTACGCACTCACGATAGGCTTTTGCGCGAACGCGCACGGCGAGGTAATCCTGCGGACCCGTGATGTGCAGGATATGCGCACGGCCCAAGGCCTGCAGATGTTTAACGGCAAGGCGCGCGCCCTGGGCGTCGTCTGGAAAGAAGCTGATGCGGTCCGGCGGTCCCTCGGCGAAGGCGTAGACAACAGGTATCGACAGCTTTGCAAGCTCTGGCGGCGGGGTCAGGTCAAGGCGCGTTGCTGTAAAGATGATGCCATCCACTTGACGGTCCAGCAGGGTCTCCAAGTGCAGACGGGCCAGGCGCGGGTCATTGTTGGTCGCACACAAAAAGACCGACAAGCCGTGATCGACAAGCACCTCCGAAACGCCCGCGGCCATCGGGAGGGTCAATCTGCCATAGGTATCATTCGTCAGCATGCCAATGGCATGGCTGCGCTTGGTCAACAGGCCACGGGCAAGCGCATTCGGCCTGAAGCCAATCTCTTCGGCTACACGTTTAACGCGTTCTATCGTTTCCGCATTTGTGCGCCCGGTTCCGTTCAGCGCGTTCGATGCTGTCGAAATACTGACACCTGCTGCTTTCGCAAGATCCCGAATTGTCTTTCGAGGCATATCTCTCTCGGCCCAAATCACACATCTTGAAATCCATTGCTGAAACCTTTTAGCAGAAATAAGCGTGCTGTTAAAAGGTTTTATCAGATTTCATCAAAAAACGTGCATGCAGGCTGTCGACATGCAAAATAATGTCGACTAACGTTTCGATCACGCCATCTGGAGGCCGTTGGCGAGAAGGAAAAGGGGAACTTCCATGTTCAAGTTAAAGTTGACAATTTCTGCCATCGCGTTGATGGCCAGTGCAACATTTGCCAATGCGACCGACATCACCTTGTGGGTGCGTACTTCCTCTGGCGCTGTGCTCCAGGGGCTTGCCGACAAGTACAACGCAACCCATTCCGACAAGGTCAACGTCACGCAGATTACCGCTGAGCAGATGGTGCCGAAGCTTGGCGCTGCCATCGCGGGCGGTGCTGCGCCGGATGGTGCTGTGCTCGATCTCATCTACCTGCCGACCTTTGCCGCTGCAGACGGTCTCGAGGACATCACCGCTTTCGTCAAGGGGCTGCCCTATGCATCGGCTCTTAGCCCTTCGCATATCCGCCTTGCGACTTATGACGGCAAGATCTACGGCGTACCCGCCCTGCCGGATGCTTCGATTATCGCCTATAACACCGATCTGTTTTCGAAGGCTGGCCTTGATCCGAACAAGGCGCCTGCATCGCTCCAAGAGATCGCGGCGGATGCAAAGAAGATAACAGCCCTTGGCCACGATACTTACGGCTTCTATTTCGTCGCAAATTCCGGCAGCTGGCTGATCTACGATTTTCTGCCGCATCTTTGGGCTGCAGGAGCCGATGTCCTCAGCGAAGATGGTCTGACCGCAACGGTCGATACGCCGGCCATGCGGGAGACCATCGCTGCCTATCGCGATATGGCGAAAGCCGGCGCAATCCATCCGACCTCCAGATCGGGTAACGGCAACAATGCCGTGGAAGCCTTCGCCTCCGGCAAGGTCGGCGTTCTTATGACTGGCTCCTATATCGTCAATCTGCTGACGAGCAAGTATCCGGACGTCAAATTCAATGTTGCCCCCATTCCCGGGCCGAAAGGCGGGGAATCTAGCTTTGCTGGCGGCGATACGCTTGCGCTGATGAAAGGCATCAGCGACGAGAAGAAAAAAATCGCGCTCGATTTCGTCAATTTCTACATGCAGCCCGAGCAGCAGGTCTACATCACCCAGGAATCGGGTATGCCCTCGCGTACTGATCTTGCCAAAGACGCCTACGCCAAGTTCGACAAGCGTAACCTCGTCGCCTATGACGTGCTGACCAAGGCACGGACTCCCTATACGTTCTCGTCAGATGAGCTTTTCGTCAGCCGTACCGGTCCGTTCCTGAACCTGATCCAAGGGACCATTTTCGGCGAGGATGTCGATGGCACGATCGCCAAAACCGAGGCGGACTTTACCCGTATCCTCCAGCGGACCAACCCGAAATAAGTCACTTGGCCGAAAAATGGCGAAGCGTCGCAAGGCGCTTCGCCCTCATCCCCTTTTGACCGATCAAGAAAAAAGGAGCGGTGCCGTGAGCTCATCGCTGCGTCGCGGCAGGAAGACGGCAGTCGTGTTTGGCGAGCCCGAGCCGAAAGGCTGGCTTGGCCTTGCTTTCATCTTGCCGAGTTTCCTGTTCATCGTTTTGCTCTTCCTTGTACCGCTTATCATGACGGTATGGATGAGCTTCTATAGTTGGCCGCTTCTCGGCCGGGCAAAGTTCATCGGACTTGCCAATTATGCTGAGCTTCTTGGCGATACACAGCTGTGGCATTCCCTTGGTTTCACCCTTCTCTATAGCGTCCTGGTCACCGCCGCGCTTTTCCTCGTTGCCTTTCCGCTCGCTCTGTTGGTCGATCGGCCATTGCGCATCGCCGGCTTCTTCCGCACGGTCTATTTCATGCCTGTCGTCATCGGTTTTGGTGCTGCTTCGACTTTGTGGATGTGGTTGCTCAATCCCGATAGTGGCGTCTTTGCCCAGGTTCTGCGCGGCATCGGTGTGATCGATAGCGCTCCACGACCGCTTGAAAGCTTCTGGCCGGCGCTTGCCGTTATCATTTTGATGGTGGTCTGGAAGACATCCGGCTTCACGATGATCATTCTGTTGACCGGTCTGCAGAGTATTTCGACCGATGTGATCGAAGCGGCAAAAATCGACGGAGCTAATGTCTGGAGCCGTTTTCGCCGTATCACCTTGCCATTGATGCGCAATTCGGTGGTGCTGGCGCTGGTGCTCAATGTGACCTCGTCGATGCTGGCTTTCGATCAGTTTTTCATCATCACCCAAGGCGGACCGTCCAACAGCACCATCTCCGCAGTATTTTCGATCTATCTCGCATCCTTCTCGTCCTATCGCCTCGGCTATGGTTCGGCGATCTCGTTTGCGCTGCTGATCGTTCTCGTTGCAATCAGCACTGTTCAGTTCGTCTTTCTGCGGCAACGGCCGGAGGAAGGCTGATGCATCGCCTGAATTACAAACCGCACTACAAACCACAGCCGAAGTCGGCGAGCGAACAACTGGGCTACCTTGCCTTTATCCTCGTGGCACTTGTCTTCGCGCTATTCTTCGTGATGCCGATCGTCTGGTCCTTCGCCAACTCATTCAAGCCGGCTGCGGAGGCCCTCGCCAATCCAGCCGCATTGTTCTCAAAGGCTTTTTCGCTGGAGAACTATCGCCGCCTCGAGCATGTGGGTGCCGGATGGTACATCTATGCCGGTAATTCCGTGGTTATTGCAGCGGGCACCGTGCTGCTGACAGTTCTGGTATCGGTTCCCGCAGGATATGGCTTCTCGAAGTTCCGTTTCCCGGGGCAGGGGCTGCTCTTCGTGCTGATCATGGCAACGATGATGATCCCGTTCCAGTCGATCCTGACGCCGCTCTTCCTTATTCTGAAGACGGTTCGGCTGCAGAATAATCTCTTCGGGCTGGTGTTGATCTATGTCACGTTCCAGCTTCCCTTCTCGGTATTCATGATGCGCAATGCCTTCGACGCAGTGCCCAAGGCGCTGATCGAGGCGGCGCGCATCGATGGCGCATCGCAAGCGACCATTCTGCGCCGCATCATGCTGCCGATTGCGCTTCCGGGTGTGGCGACCGTCGCCATGTTCGCCTTCCTGAATTCCTGGAACGAATTCCTGGCTGCACTGATCTTTCTCTCAGATCAGAACAAGTTCACCTTGCCGATCATGCTGGTCAACGTCTCTTCCGGCATCTACGGCATCATCGACTGGGGCGCCCTGCAAGCCGGCATCGCCGTGACCATGGTTCCCTGCATCGTCCTTTTTCTTCTTTTGCAACGTTACTACGTGCGCGGCCTGACTGCCGGCGCCGTGAAATGACTGCGGCCATGCCGCTTAAGGAGTTTCAATGCCTTCGTCCCCCTCCGATCAATCCAAATCGGCACCGGAAATGCAGCGTTATGTCCCGGTCGATCATTCCCGTGTCAGTTTCGATACGGGCTTTTGGAAAAGCTGGACGCAAACGGTGCGTGACGTCACTATTCCGACCCAGCATAAGCGGCTGGAAGAGGAAGGCTTTCTGGAAGTCCTCGACTTCGACAAGCCGGCTGAGCCGCTTGCCCGACCCGTTCAGCCAAGCGGGCTCTCAATGCAGCACTTCTTCGATTCCGATTTTGGAAAATGGATCGAAGCCGCCAGCTACACCCTCAAGGCGCACCCAAATCCAGACATTGAAGCAAAGATCGACGCCATTGTCGCAAAGCTCGAACACGGCCAGATGGCAGACGGCTACCTGAACAGCTGGTTCATTCGCCGCGAGCCGGACAAGCGCTGGACGAACCTTCGCGACCTGCATGAAATGTACTCGATGGGACATCTCTTGGAAGGAGCGGTCGCCTATTTTGAAGCAACGGGCAAGCGCCGCTTTCTTGACGTGATGATCCGCGCGGTCGACCATATCATCGACAGGTTCGGACGTGAGCCCGGCAAGCTGCGGGGCTATGACGCGCATGAAGAGATCGAGCTGGCGCTCGTAAAGCTCTATCGCATCACCAGGGACCCCCGGCATCTCGCGCTTGCCACCTATTTCGTGGACGAAAGAGGGCAGATGCCGTCCTACTACGACGAGGAAGCGATCAAGCGCGGTGAACGCCCGGAAGACTATGTCTATCAGACCTATGCATACAGCCAGGCGCATATGCCTGTGCGCGAACAGGAGCAAGTTGTCGGCCATGCCGTCCGTGCGATGTATCTTTTTTCCGCAATGGCAGACCTTGCATATGAAAATAACGATCCGAGCCTGAAGGCCGCCTGCGACAGGCTTTTCGACAATCTGACGAGCAGGCAGCTCTATGTGACCGGCGGGCTTGGCCCATCGGCTTCCAATGAGGGGTTCACCCGGGAGTTCGATCTGCCGAATGAAACGGCCTATGCCGAGACCTGTGCTGCGGTCGCTCTCGGCTTCTGGAGCCACCGCATGGCTCAAATCGACCTTGATGGCAAGTTCACCGATAAGCTCGAAACGGTTCTCTTCAATGGCGCGCTCTCGGGTATTTCGCGTGACGGAGAGCACTATTTCTACGAGAACGTGCTCGAAAGCCATGGCCAGCATCGTCGTTGGAAGTGGCATTATTGCCCATGCTGCCCGACAAATATTGCCCGCTTCATCACATCGCTCGGACAATATTTTTATTCGACGAAGCCGGGCGAACTAGCGGTGCATCTCTATGGTGCGAATGTCGCGGAGCTTCGGTTCGGCGACCGTTTGCTGCGACTGCGTCAGGGCACAAGCTACCCATGGGATGGCGACATCAGGCTTCAGGTGTCGATTGATCAACCGAGCCGTTTCATTTTGCGGTTGAGAATTCCGGCGTGGTGCCGCGAGGCATCAGTGGCGGTCAACGGCGAGGTCTTTGATTTGGACGGCTGCACTGCCAAGGGTTATGCCGCGCTCGATCGGGTGTGGAGCGATGGCGACGAGGTACGCGTTACCCTGCAGATGGCCGTTGATCGGCTCTATGCCCATCCCGCAGTTTCGGAGGATGGCGGACGCGTTGCCTTGAGCCGCGGGCCGGTCGTATATTGTGTCGAGGAAACCGATATAGGCTGCGAGCCGCAACGTCTGCGTCTTCCGGCCCCCGCGGAGCTTTCGGTGCGTTACGATGCCGGGCTACTCGGTGGCGCAGCCATCCTGGAGGGTACCGCGTTGGAGGCGGATACCACCGATTGGGCGCAAGCTCTCTACAGGACGTCACCCCCCACACTGAGGGCGAGGCCATTCCGGGCAATCCCCTACCATCTTTGGGCCAATCGCGATGCCGGTGCGATGGCGATCTGGCTACAGGAAGCATAGGAGCAGGTCATGGCACGATTGGAGCTTAAGAATCTCGTCAAATCTTACGGTATCTACGAAGCCGTACGTGGCATCGATCTGGAGATCGAGGACAACGAATTCGTTGTCTTTGTCGGTCCGTCCGGGTGCGGAAAGTCGACAACCCTGCGCATGATCGCGGGTCTGGAGCATGTTACCGCCGGCGAGATCGTCATTGGCGATCAGGTCGTAAACCGGCTCGCTCCCGGCAAGCGCGACATCGCCATGGTGTTCCAGAACTATGCGCTCTATCCACATATGACGGTCAGGGAAAATATTTCCTTCTGCCTCGAACAGCAGAAGCTGGCCAAAGGCGAAATTGACGCTCGCATCACGCGCGCGGCGGAAACACTGCATATTGGCGAGCTGCTGGAGCGGCGGCCGGGTCAACTTTCCGGCGGGCAGCGTCAGCGCGTGGCCATGGGTCGTGCCATCGTGCGCAATCCCAAAGTCTTTCTCTTCGACGAGCCGCTCTCCAACCTCGATGCGAAACTACGCGTTCAGATGCGCACGGAGATCAAACGGCTGCATCAGCTATTGCCCACGACAACAGTCTATGTCACGCACGATCAGGTGGAAGCCATGACAATGGCCGACCGCGTGGTCGTCATGAACGGTGGCGTGATCGAGCAGGCGGGACCGCCGCAGGAACTTTATCATCGCCCCGCCAGTCAGTTCGTTGCCGGTTTCATCGGTTCGCCTGCGATGAATTTCCTTTCGGCGCAATTGGCGTCGAGCCACAAGGGACTTGCCGTCATCCTGGAGGACGGCACCTCGCTCGCCGTTCCTGATGCGCGCGTCAACGAGTATGCCCGCCATGCCGGAAAATCGGTCGTTTTCGGCATACGACCGGAATCGATCAGCGATCGTCAACAGCGCCCGGGGTTCGCAGACGTCGAGGCCAAAATCGACCTAGTGGAGCCCCTTGGCCCGGAAACCATGGTCTATTTTTCCATCGGTGACGCAAATCTGTGCGCCTGCATCGATCCGGAAAGTGCACCTAAACCGCAGACGATGATGCAGCTGTCGTTCAATATGAACCAGATGCATCTGTTCGATGTGGAGACGGGAGCGGCTCTTTCGCCTGCCTATGGGTTCCTAGTCGCCTGAGATTGTTACGGGCGTGGATGATTTGACGCTGCATTTATCGGGCGTGCAGTGCTGACAGCAGTGACACCAAGGCGAACTTTTCCGGAAGCCCTGTCTGCGGAAGCCAGTTACCTGTCAGCGCGAGGGGGTAGCGCCGAATGCCGCCCTTCCGTCGCCGCCCAGCCGAATGCGATACGAGCGGAATCTCGCCGGGGTCGGAGGGGGGAGTCAGCATCGTCGTATTCGTATGATCCTGGCGCGGTAGGCATATCATCCCAAAGACCCTCGGCATGCTTTAGCCCTATTTCGCTGCGGCTCCGGCCGCAACCGTCAGGATGAAGTCATCGAGCTCCCCTTCCAGGCTTTCGACCGGCAGGCCGACGAACCGTCCCTCCAGGCTGATGCTGACAACGCCATGGACGGCGCCGAACAGGGTTCGGGCGCGGATGGCGCGTTGCGTCTTAGACATTGTCGGCTGCAGTTCGGCGAGCGGTTCGGCAATGATGCCCATTAGGAACATATGCTCTTTAAGATGCCATTCGGGGCTTGGGCGGTCGTCCGGCGGCCGATGGTCGAAGAGCGCCTTCCATAGATTGCGGTGGGTGAGCGCGAAGCGCAGGTAGCCGCGGGCAAGGTTGCGTAGCCGGTCCGTCGGCGTGTAATCCCTTACTTCCGCGAGCGTCAAGGAGGCCTCAAGGGCCTTCAACGTCGCCGAGTTAACGTGAATGACGAGATCGTCGAGATCGGCAAAAACCGTGTAGAGCCCTCCGAGGGCGCAGCCAACATCTTGCGTAACGTCGCGCGCCCTGAGGTTGGAAAGCCCGTCGGCTGCGATGCGATCGCGTGCCGCCTCGATCAGCCGCTGCTTCAGATCCTCGCGTTTTTCCAGGGTTTTTCTCGCCATTAACCATTCCAATTCGATTTTTGAACGCTGTTCAAAAATCTTGTTGAACAGCGTTCATGATTCTGGCATACATCGTTTGTGAACATCGTTCATAAACGGGAGACGACAAATGTTCAATTCAATTCTGACGCTCCTTCGCGGTCAGGCCCATGATGTGGAACAGGCTTTCATCGATCGCAATGCTGTGCCTCTGCTGGCGCAGCAGATCCGGGATGCAGCGAGCGCTATTCAGTCGGCGCGAAGGGCCGTGGCGATTGCGATTGCGCAGAATGAGCAGGAAAAGAGCCAACACGCCGCGATCATCGCTCGCATCGCGGATCTGGAAATCCGGGCCATTGCCGCTCTAGAGAAGGGCAATGAAGAGCTCGCCCGGGAAGCTGGCGAGGCGATTGCTCTGCTCGAAGCCGAGCGCGACCTTTCCGAAAGGGCGCAGGCGCAATTCGCTCAGGCGATCGGCAAGCTCAAGGCAACCGTTCGCGCATCCGAAGCACGCCTCCAGGAATTGCAGCGTGGAGAGCGCTTGGCGCGTGCCACCGCACAGACGCAGAAGCTTAATGCCGCTTGTGACGACAACTTGGGCCTGGCAAGGCTGGACGAGGCCGAGGAGACGCTTGCCCGCCTTCGGGCCTATCAGGACCGCTGCGAGATCACCGCATTCGCCATGAAGGAAATGGACGCCGCGAGCCGGCCGGAAATCGTCATCGAAAAACTTGCCAATGCTGGCTTCGGCGCACCACTCGGTCCCACGGTCGACGATGTGCTCGCCCGCCTTCGGGAACGCATGAATTCTGTAGCCTGAAACCAAACGCACCAAACTTATAAAAGAGGATAGGATCATGAACGACAGCTTCCAGAAACATTCACAGGCTTGGGTTAGCTTCTCCTACATCTCCCTCGGCGCTGCCGCCTTCATGCTTTTTGTCGGTCTCTACATGATGCCGATCGATCTCTGGGGCAAAGGCTATCTCGCCATGGGCATCCTGATGCTGGTGCAGACGACGGTTAATGTCACGAAAACGATCCGCGACAATACCGAGGCTGACAAACTGATCCGCAAGGTAGAGGATGCCCGAACGGAGAAGCTTCTGGTTAAGTTCAATCGTAACGATCAGGACTAATGTTTGTTAACGACGCCGCAGGGTTGTATTTTCGCTCAACCATTGCGTAATAACTCTGTGGCGTCTTATTGGCTGAACGAGGGGTACGCCATGCAAAAACACCTGATGAGATCGAGGAAGTTCGCGCCGCTGTTTTGGACGCAATTCCTCACCGCCTTCAATGACAATTTCCTCAAGCAGACTCTGGTTTTCGTCATTCTCGCGCAGATGGCGACGGAAGGTGCGGCGCTGGTGACGCTTGCCGGCGGCATCTTCATCGTCCCGTTCCTGCTTTTGTCGGCGCTTGCCGGCGAACTCGCCGACAAGCACGACAAGGCCAAGCTGGCCGAGCTTTTGAAGCGCTGCGAGCTTGGAGTGGCGGCGATTTCCGTCGTAGGCATTGCATTCTCATCCATCTGGATTTTGATGCTCGCCCTTTTTGGCTTTGGCGTCATTTCCTCCCTCTTCGGGCCGATCAAATACGGCATCCTGCCCGATCAACTCCCAAGCCGGGATCTTCCCAAGGCGAATGCCTGGATCGAGGGCGGCACCTTCATTGCCATTCTCACCGGCACCATGGTCGCCGCGGTCGCCTTCCGCCAGGGCGAGAACGTCTGGATCTTCGGTCCGATGATGATGGGCCTCTCCATCCTCTGCTGGTTTGCCGCGCGCATGATCCCCTCGATCGGTGCCAAGGCACCGGATCTGGTCGTCGACACCAATGTCGTGCGCTCCAGCTACAGACTGGTCAACGAGCTTCACGCCGATAGCCGCATCTGGCGTGCCTCGCTGATGAACTGCTGGTTCTGGTTCGTCGGCGCCTTCATCATGTCGATGTTGCCGATCATGGTCACCGATATTCTCGGCGGCTCGGAAATCGCCGTTCCCGCCTATCTGGCGATCTTTGCCATATCAGTCGCCATCGGCTCGGCCATTGCCGGTTGGATGGCTGCCGGCCGCATCGTGCTCCTGCCGGCGCCGATCGGCATGCTGATCGTCGCACTCTTCGGTCTCGATCTTGCCTGGAACCTGTGGGGCCTTCAATCGACTTCCCACGCCGAAAGCATCCTCGCCTTCTTCGCCGGGCCGAAAACCGTCCGCGTCGCCGTCGATCTCGCCGGCATGGCGATTGGCGGTGCCTTCCTCGCCGTTCCGACTTTCGCGGCGATGCAGAGCTGGGCGCATGAGGATCGTCGCGCCCGCATCATCGGCGCATCCAACGTCCTGTCGGCTCTTTTCATCGCGGTCGGCCTGACGCTCGTTGCTGTCCTGCAGGCGATCGGCCTGTCGATTCCCGTGATTATTCTCAGCATATCCGTGCTCAATATCGTGATTGCCTGGGTCATGCTGAAGATGTTGCCGACCAACGCCTTCCGCGATCTTATCTCCATCATCTTCCGTGCCTTCATGCGGCTGGAAGTCGAAGGACTGGAAAACATCCGCAAGGCGGGCCCCGCGCCGATCATCGCGCTTAACCATGTGAGCCTGCTCGATGGCGCCCTGGCGCTTGCCATCACCGAGGAAGAGCCGGTCTTTGCGATTGACTATTCCTTCGCCAAGAAGTGGTGGGTGCGGCCGCTTTTGACGAAGTGCAAGTTCCTACCGCTCGACCCGACGAAGCCAATGGCGACACGCTCGCTGATCAAGGTGATCCAGGACGGTAGCCCGGTCGGCATCTTCCCCGAGGGTCGCCTGACCGTCACCGGCACGCTGATGAAGGTCTATGACGGCGCCGCAATGGTCGCCGACAAGACCGGCGCGATGATCGTGCCCGTTCGCATCGACGGTCTGGAAAAGAGCTACGCTTCTTATCTGACGTCGAGCCATGTTCGCCGCCGTCTCTTCCCCAAGGTCAAGGTAACGATCCTCGAACCGGTCACGCTTGATGTACCGGCAGAGCTGAAGGGCAGGAAGCGCCGCATCGCCGCCGGTGCCGCCCTCTACCAGATCATGTCGTCGCTGATGTTCCGCACCGCCGACACCGACAACACGATCCTTGCCCGCGTCATCGAAACAGCTCGCGAACACGGCGGTCAGAAACTCGCCGTCGAGGATCCGATTGCAGGCAAGTTGTCCTATGCCAAGCTCCTGACCGGTGCTGCGGTGCTGGGCGCGAAGTTCCGGAAGTTGTTTGCCAAGGAGAAGACGCTTGGCGTCATGCTGCCGAACGCCAACGGCACGGCCGTGAGCGTCCTCGGCGTCATGTCGGCGGGCAAGGTTCCGGCCATGCTGAACTTCACGGCGGGCGCTGCCAATATCCTTTCCGCCTGCCAGACGGCAAAGGTCAAGCATGTACTCAGCTCGCGCGCCTTCATCACCCAGGCCAAGCTCGGCCCGGTGGTCGAGGAGCTCGAAAAGCACGTGACCTTCGTCTGGTTGGATGAGCTGCGCACCCAGGTCACCTTCCTCGATAAGATCGTCGGCCTCCTGCGCAAGTATCGGCCGCTGGTGAAGCGCAACGCAGATGACCCGGCTGTCATTCTCTTTACCTCCGGTTCCGAAGGTGCGCCGAAGGGCGTGGTGCTGAGCCACCGCAATATCCTGTCGAACGCAGCCCAGGCGGCCTCACGCATCGATTTCCACCCCGGCGACAAGGTGTTCAACATCCTGCCGATGTTCCATTCCTTCGGCTTCACGGCGGGCACGATCCTGCCGCTGGTCTCGGCTGTGCCGGTTTTCTTCTATCCATCGCCGCTGCACTACCGGGTCGTGCCGGAGCTGATCTACGTCTCGAACGCCACCATCGTCTTCGGCACGGATACGTTCCTGAACGGTTATGCGCGCACCGCCCATCCTTACGACTTCAGATCGATCCGCTACATCTTTTCCGGCGCCGAACCCGTGAAAACATCGACCCGCGAGGTCTATATGGAAAAATTCGGCCTGCGCATCCTGGAAGGCTATGGCGTGACCGAGGCGGCCCCGGTGATCTCGCTGAATACGCCCATGTACAACCGCACGGGAACGGTCGGCAAGATCATGCCGGGCATGGAATGGAAACTCGAGCCGGTTCCTGGCATCGACGAGGGTGGCCGCCTTATCATCAGCGGCGCCAACGTGATGGCCGGTTATATGCGTGCCGACAATCCCGGCGTCCTCGAGCCGCTGCCGGAAGGCTGGCACGATACCGGCGACATCGTCACCATCGATGACGACGGATTCGTGAAGATCTGCGGCCGGGCCAAGCGCTTTGCCAAGATTGGCGGCGAAATGATTTCGCTTGCTGCGGTCGAAACCCTTGCCGCACAGCTCTGGCCCGGTGCTCTCAGCGTCGTCTCGGCCGTGCCGGACACGAAGAAGGGCGAGCGCCTCGTACTCTTGACCGATGCGCCAAACGCCACGCGAAGCGATTTCCTTGCATTCGCCAAATCGAAAGGTGCAACCGAAATGATGGTCCCGGCCGAAGTGACCGTCGGCAAGGTGCCGGTCCTGGGTTCGGGCAAGGTCGATTTTGTCACAGCGCGCGCCATGGCGATGGACGGCCTCTCGCAGTCGCGGGCGGCGTAAAGTTATCATCCTGAACGACGAAGCGATCGGTGGCCCGCACCATCGACCGCCCTTCCGTGTAATGGTGCAACATAGTCTTCTTGGTAAGATTTTTGTCTCTAACCGCGGGAAACGAGCGATGAAAACCTTCAGCTTTGCGTTGGCGCCTGAAAAGCTCTGGCAAGCAATTAACCCATGGACATTTTACCAGCAGGGAGCGCAGATCGGCTTCATCAATATCGATCTTGGATCGACACCGGCCCCCGAAACCGAGCAGACCATCCTCGATGAGGTGGGAAGCTATGGCCGCCAGATCGGTCGCATCGGCGATGCACTCGAGGTGTTATTGAAACATCTTCCGTTGGAGAAGCTCTCGCACGACGAGCTTGACACGTTGGCGGTACTGAAAGGCCAGCTCGCTGAGGTTCGGCAAATCAAGGAGCGGCAGGGCCGATGACGGTCCGCACGCCCAAAATTGTCCGAGCCACTTTATGGTCGTTGGTCAAGCTCCGTCATTTGCTGCAGAGCTTCGGCTAAATGTCTTCCAGACCGGTTATTTGGTCGTCGCGATGGCCCGGTAATAGCATTTGCGGAACCTGCTGAAATGCCCATGGCTCATCCTGTGATGTCCGAGACAGCACTCAAACGACATCGAACCGCGTCTTGTCCCATTTCTGAGGCGCAGTCGCGTAGCCAAGGAGCGTGACGATTTTTGGAATCGCCTCGTGGTGCCAGGATATGAGAACCGCTCCGGCCCCATCAAGGACCGCCTTCACGAGCTCGTCCTCATGGCCCTCCGAAAAGCGGGTGTCGGTTCCGTTCAACAATGCCGCCGTTGGTGCGACCGTATGCTGAGGGCGAAGGCTCTTGCTTGCGTCTATTGCCTTGCTGGCGAAGATCGATGCAGGCGTTTCGATGACGGCGTCAGCTGGCCGCTGATCGATCGGGACGAAAAAGCGAGCAAGTGCGCCGGCACGCTGCCAGCCCGCAACCGACAGATCTTCTGCGTCTTCCCGGCCGGTCTCATCGACGCCAAGAACGCCATGCGCGGGGTCCGGCTTTTCGGCGTGCCGGATGACCATGATTTTCCGGGTCATTTTCAGGGCCACCACAATTTGTTGTCACCGCTGGCCGCACTGCCAGGATCGAAGTACTTGTCTTGCCATTGATCAGAAGGCTCAAGTCCCGAAAATGCGTGCGTGCCGTTCTTCTGGATCTGGTAACGAAAGCGGTAATGATCGTAGATGTCCATGACATGGACCGCATAGGCCTTTGCGAGGTCCTGATGGCCGCGCACGATCAAAAGGTTTTCGTCGTTGTTGTAGGAGGCGCGGAAACCTTGATTGTGACTGCCGGTGACGACGACGCAATCGGCAGACATGGGATCGATGACGATGATCTTATCGTGAATGATTGCATGCGCGGTTGGGCCAAGCTTCAAGAGCTCCTGTTGCCAGAACGCGAATTGATCGGTGATCGCGCTTGCCGGAACGACTTCGACCGGATCTTCCGTGGTGCGATGCACCAGCGTGGTGTTGAAGACGTCGACCGCGCCGGGATCGGTCGCAGCGCCGCGGATGAACAGATCTGGTCGGTCTGATCCGATCTTCGCCGCCCGATCGACGACACTTGGATGGCCGGGCTGGAATTCAAGGAAGAGAATGGCATTTTTGGCATCCTCCATCAGCTGGAACACCTCAGCGAGGTCGAGCGGAGTGGCCTCATCGGCCGTCGGATGCGAGGTGCGCGCGTGTTCGGTATTTGGAGAAAACCATACCGTGGCTTTCCCATCATCGATTGGATGGTCCTTTATCCCCGGGGTCTGGTTTGCCTCTCTAAGGTCCGCACCCTGCTTGGATTGCCCCTGTGGCGGCGAGTCGGCCTTCAGCCGGTTCCAATAGCTGAAATAGGCGGCCGCCAGGTCGGGGTCTGCGACAATCAATGCGTTGTTGGATTGGGCGCAGACGGCGCTGGAGGTCCAATTCGTGCTGCCAAGCAGGACTTCCTCCGGTTCGCCCTGAGCATTCAGGTAGACCACGAATTTGTTATGGCCGATATGCCCGCCCGGCACGAAGCGATCGATGATCTCTATGTCGGCGGCGGCATGCAAGGTTTGCCGCGCCGCGCGGTTCTCCTGGTCGTCCGGACCCGTATTGGAAAGGATCACGTGAAGCCCTTTCCCATTGACGAGCAACGACAGGAGATCGGGATCGTCGAGCTCGTAAAGCGCGGCGTAGCAGCTTCCGTTCTCGGTTTCGGCTTTTTTGAGTAGAAGCTCCAGCCCTTCGAGAATCTGGCCGGCCAACGCTAAGCGCAGGGGGTCGCCGGGCTGATCGATCCTGCCCTTCAAGACGGCATAGTTGGGTGCGCCCGATGGCCCCTTCGGGACTGCGTGTGACACAAACTGGGTCGAGAGGATGCCGCGATTGAAATAGGTCTTGAAGTGACCGCGGTCGGGGGTGAGCGTGACGGAGTTGGTGACGAGCGCATGAGCGTCGTCAGGCGTCAGCGGCTGTCCTGTTCCGGCTTTGCCGCTGACCGGGACAATCTTATAAGTGTAGGTTTCACCACGCTGCGCCGTGACGTCTTTCCACGAGTATTTCTGGATCGGCCAGATCGTCGTGTCTCGCTTCGTCCAGGCATCGTTGTTTTCGCCAACGAAGCCGACCCATGCGGGCAGGGGTGTCCAATCCCCGGCGGCATCGGGATCGCCGAGCTTACGGAAAACTGCAAATCCCAAGCAGCCCGGCAATTTGGCATCATATTGCCAAGCAATCTGCGCGACGTCATTGTTTGCCAGTGCAAGCGCTGTAGCCATTTTCGAATCCTCCCGTTCAATGGCAAGCATTCTCATCAGGCATGCGGGATCAGCTGTAGTGGACGCCCTCGTATAGCACGTAGCCCACGGGGTGATGCGTGAAGTGTAAGACAGGAAGAACAGGGTCCCTGTTGTCTTCCGTAGGATAGGCATCGCCACTTTCGATATATTCGCCTTGCAGTTCGATTGGTCTTCCTTCCTGCAGGTCGGCGATCTCGTGATCGAGGCCCTCGAATTCCAGGACGGTTTCAATGAGCACTGTGAAGTGCTGATGATTGGCTCCGTGGTGGTTTTCAGGCGCTGCGAAGACGCGAGTGCCTTGAACCCTTGTGAGGGGTGCGCCGAGCGAATGCGAGAAACGGTGATACGGAAGGATGCGATTTGCGCGATTGACCATTTCGCCCTCCTAGCAATTTTCTAGCGAGCTTGAGTTCAATCCGGCGTGCGCGCAACTTTTAATTTTATGATTAAAATCTTTTCACAATTTAATGCGGTTCGTGCGTTATCCCCGTCGCCCCGGCCTGATCTTGCTGGCAATAAGCTCCATCCCTGTTATCGCCGCAGGGCTGGTCACGCCTTTTTGTCTGGCTGGAGACATGTCGTACGCTTTGTGCGAGCGCCGCTATCGCTATCTTTTTCTGCCGATGCCCTCGGCGTCGAATAGGTGTTGCCTTAATTTCTTAAGGTACATTTCAGCTTCATCTGCAAGCACAGGGAAGCCGCGCCGCCAATCAAGCGATTGGGGCGACGATACCAATCGAAACGGAGGTGCTGAGACGTGGCTGACGTTTGTACGCAAGGTTTGGATACGGGCTTCATTGCCCTTGGATATGCAAGAACGGCTGTTTTGGGAGTCGTTCAGGGATTGACTGAGTTGCTGCCCATATCATCGACCGCACATATGCGGCTCGTTCCGGCGCTTCTTGGCTGGCAGGACCCGGGGTCGGCGTTCTCGGCGACGATGCAGCTGGCTGCCCTGGCCGCCATCGTATCCTACTTTTGGAGCGACGTCCGATACGTGGCGTTTGAATCGATCACCGCGGTCCGGAAGGGGTTTTGGTCTTCGCCGGCCCTGCGCCTCGCATTCGGCATCGTCCTTGCTACCGTGCCGATCGTGATCGGTGGCCTATTGTTGTCCTCGAAGCTAAACACCTGCGGCTCGCCCCTGCGCAGCCTCTGGGTCATCGGCGTATCCTGCATTGTCATGGCTGGCCTGCTTGCGCTCGCCGAGCTCTACAGCAGACATCGACGAGATATGGAGAAGATGAGCATCCTCGACGCCCTGATCGTCGGCTTGGCGCAAGTCGGGGCACTCATCCCCGGTGTCTCGAGATCGGGATCGACACTGACCGCTGCCCTCTTTGTCGGTTTCAAACGGGACGAGGCGGCCCGATTCTCCTTTCTGCTCGGCATTCCAGCCATCACGCTGGCGGGCTTGAAGGAATTGTTCGAGCTCTACCGCGCGCATCTATCGCTCGAAGGCTGGTCGATTCTAGCTGTCGGGCTGATCGTCGGAAGCATCTCCTCCTTCGTGACGATCTGGGGTCTCATGCGCTTTCTGGAGCGCTTCTCCACCTGGCCATTCGTGATTTATCGCGGCGTCTTGGGCGTCATTATCCTGGCGGGCGTATTCTACGCCGGCTGGAGCTAAGTATTGCGTGTCCGCATGGGACGCACCAGGGACACTCCAACTTCCTAAATCGGCTCATCGCCCTCAAAACCGAGATCGGTTTTGAGGGCGATGAGCTAACTTATTCCCGCCGATTATCTGGTACCAGATGGCCTTCTAGCCGAAACAACCGGCATAACGCCTGGCGCTCGAAATGTGTTCGCGCCACTACCCAGCCTATTTGCCTGCGGTGATCTGCTCAGGTGACAGCAGATCTGCGTGGTGGGCGAGGGCGACATCGGGATGGGAGCGCAAGCGGCTCTTCAATTGATTGACCCCGACCTCCCGAAAAATGGGATTGAGGGGATCGACGGAGATGCCTCGCTCGGCAAGCTTCAAATCGTCTGGAAGTTCGATGACCGGAATTGGCGCGTCGGGTCGCGAACCCAGGAAGAAGGCGACCGAAAAGCGCTCGACGCCCGCAGGCGGCGCAATAACGTCATGGACATCAGCGCGCACGAAACCGTTCGTCGCCAACTCGAGCAGTTCTCCGGTGTTGATCACGAAAGTGCCGGGAACCGGTGGTGCATCGATCCAGAGATCGTCCTGCGTGCGTACGCGCAGGCCGGGAACCGTGTCCTGAAGCAATACGGTCACGAAGCCGCCGTCTTTGTGGGCGCCGACGCCCTGGTCCGTCTCGGTAGCGTCTCGACCGGGATAGCGGATGATTTTCAAAAGTTGTGAAGGCTGTGGTTGATAAATCTCAGCAAAGACGTTTTCAGATTGGCCAAGAGCCACCGCAATCGCCTTGAGAATGTCGATACCGATCCGCGTCACTTCGGCCTGGTAGGCAAGCAGGAGCGGTTTAAGTTCCGGTAGCGCTTCCGGCCACTGGTTTGGACCCTGCAAGCGACGCCAGGCGGGCGTGTCCGGGCCAATCTCGAAGGGAGTGCTTTCGGTGTTGATGTCTAGCTGCTCTCGCCAATCCTGTTCGCCGCGAGTGCGTTCCTGTCCAGCACGGTTATAGCCACGGAAGTGCGGCGACTTCACCATTTCGATCTTGAGCTTTTCTTCCAGCGGCAGGGCGAAGAAACGTTTCGCGGTCGCCATCACATCGCCGATCAGGTTCGGATCGACGCCGTGGTTCTGCAGGTAGAAGAAGCCATGCTCGTGAAGGACGCCGCGCAGCTCGGCGATGAAGGCCCGGCGATCCTCCGACGTGCCGTAGAAGCGCGAAAGTTCGAGAATTGGCAGCGCAGGCGACGGCGCGATGGTCATGATTATCTTGTCACTATCCTTAAGAGCAGGGTAGGGCGAGCAAAGCAAAACACGAAAAGCTTTGCGGCCGGCGCCAAAAGAGACGCTAGAGGGCGCGGCCAACCACGGCAAACAAGATCATCTCAAAGATGCAAGGCTGCTTAGAACGATTTTGCTGCCCACGCGCCAAGCCCGACAAACACAAACTTCATCGATGGAACCGGCGGGACGGCGACCGTCCCGCCCGGACGGTGCCGCTTCTCAATTGGACAAAGCTTGGCAAAGGGGAATGGGACGCGGTGGCGGCGCTGGATGATCTTGCTTGTACTGGGCGATCATTGGCTCGAGCTTCTCCTTCGGCCAGAACTGCGGCGAGCCGATTTTGCTAAGGCATGAGGCATTCCAGTAAGAACCGTTTTTGGCCGGCGACTGGCCTGATGCTACGGCATGGGCGACAGCACCGATGTCACGGGCCTCTGGATAGATATAGAGGGTTGTTGGGTTATCGTTGACCATGGACAGTATTTGCACGGCATCTTCCGGCGACCAACTGGTGCAGCCGTCGCTGCGGCCACCCGCATAGGTGACCAGTTTGCCGAATGGGACATAACCCTCACGATTGGCGTAGGGGCTTTCCGGTTTTTTCTGCATGCATATTCCGGAGACCAGCGCCGCGGCATGTCCACCGATGGCACGCTGCCTGGCGTTCGCAGTATCGCCGATGCCGTCGAACTGAACGAACGAGCGGGTCAGAATTGCGTCGTGATTGGTAGAAGCGCGATAATAGCCTTTGAAGGTTGTCTTGATCTCATTCGTCAGGTACGCGCCACCGGCGGTCAGATTGGAATCCATTGCGTTGCCGAAGTTTTTTGCACACTCCCGCCCGTTGGAAAAGTTGACGACGCCCTGGAGATTACGGCCACCGCCATGCCCTGCCGATATGACCCGGAATGACTGGGCCGCCTCGCAGATCATGTAGAACCGGCCGGCTGTCGGCCCGTTAGGCCGCGTGGCGTCCATCGCGAAATAGCATGCGTTTCTTACGCGTCCTTCTGCGACCTTCTGCAGATAAAGTGCCCGAGCCCGCTCCAGCACGACGGGAGCAATCTGCCCGTTTCCGTCACCAACATATCCTGACAGCCAGCCTGGAATGGACGATGCATTGCTCAAGGCAAAACTCGGGCCTGCGGTGAAGAGTGATGCCACCACGGCAGACAAGCCGAGGCACTTGAAAATGCTAGATTTTGGGCGCATGCGGTGTCCCCCCGAGATGTCGAGACGATCATCTCTATGATGCCGCTCGCGGTATCGGAATCGAAGTTGCCGAAAGTTCTATTGCATTATCATTGTGCTTGAGCAATCGTTAACACTACGCTTCCAATTTTATCGCCGCTTCTCTACACGAACTGCCAAAAGCATCAGCAACCTAGAAAATGACGTTGGTGTGGACCTCCCGTCCCGAGATCCAATCCCGTTTTTCAGCGGGTGGAAAGTGGCGGCGGTGGTGGTGGAGCGGTCGAGCCGGCCGCGAGTGAACGCTGGACCATGACGGTGTCAGCCCAGCGGCCGTAACGATAGGCAACTGCCGGCAACAGGCCGACGCGGACGAAGCCGAAACGTTCATGCAGGGCGAGCGAGGCGGCGTTATCGGCGTCGATATAGCCGATCATCTGCCGAAATCCGGCCGCAGCGCAGGCGTCGATCAACCCGCGCATGAGCAGGCTGCCAACACCCTGACCGATATGTTCATGATGTACATAGATCGAGTGCTTGACGGTGTAGCGATAGGCCGGGCGCTTGCGGAACAACACGACATAGGCATAGCCCACGACTTTTTCGCCTTCGATCGCAACGACATGCGGGAAGCGGCGGTCTTTCAAATTCTTACGACGTTCGCGTAGATCGTCCGGCTGCGGCGTATCGCTTTCATCGACCCCAACCTCGATGCCACGGCGAATATGGCGGCGATAGATCGCCAACATGGCATCGACGTCGGTCTCGCGGGAAGGGCGAATGACGATCATTTTCTCCTGTTTCATGGCTGAACCTGAATTTCTAAGCCTATTCCGCGACGACGTAGGTATAAAGCCGGATGCGGCCGGATGCATCAATCTCGCGATAGACCCCTTGAATCTCCACTTCAAAGCCGGGGAAGGTATTGAAGCAGGTTTCAAACATCTTGAGATAGTCGATCATCGGCCTTGCCTGTTCCGTTAAGCGCTCGCCGGGTACGATGGTGGCGATACCCGGAGGATAGACAACGAAAGGTGTCGTGGCGATGCGGCCGGCTATGGCGTCGATCGGCAGATACTCCACGTCGTTGCGAACCAGGCAACGTGCGGCGTCATGGGGCGACATGGCCATCGGCGGTAGGTGCTCAGCAGAAAACTGTTTTGTCTGAAGCGCGCTGACATCGGCTTGACGGAAGAAGTTGTGCATTTGCGCGCAGAGATCGCGCAGACGCACTCCCGCATAGCGGCCCGGACGGAGTCGATAGAATTCCGGGATCGCCTCCTCCAGTAGAGCATTGTCGTCGTGAAGTTTTTTGAAGGCGACGAGGCCGCTTATCAAGGTGCCGGCTTTGCTCGCCTCCACACCAGGGGTGAGCAAGAAGAGCAGCGAATTGAGGTCGTTTTTTTCCGCGACGATACGGTTCTCGCGCAGATATTGCGCGACCACCGGCGCCGGTATGCCGTGCTCTGCGTATTTTCCACTCGCCCGGTCGAAGCCGGGGGTAAGCAGTGTGAGCTTGTTCGGATCGGTCATGGCAAAGCCCGGCTCCATTGCGCAAAAGCCGTGCCATGCCGCGTCGGGCGTCAGGTGCCAGAAGGCGGGATTGGTGGCGAGCTGGTCAGTAGAGACGCTTTCCCACGGCACTTTGTGCGCCGCCCCGGGGCTCGATGCATCCGGGATCGCCACCCGGTCCGGCACGAAGGGCTCGAAGAACCAGCGACGCTCGGGGCGATGTTCCTTCTCCTCGAATTCGCGCCGCACTGCGCGGATCTTCTTGCGCAGCTCGATGCCGAGGCGGATCGTATCGTCCCACAGCACTTCGCCAGAGCGGCCCTTCATCATCTGCGCGCCGACGTCGAGTGAGGCAAACAGTGGATAGAAGGGCGAAGTCGAGGCGTGTTGCATAAAGCTTTCGTTGAAACGACGGTGCTCCACGCGGCGCTTCTGGCCGGCAATATGCCGGTCCTTCATGTGGATTTGCGAGGCCTGGGAGAAGCTTGCGAGCTGCTTATGGGTGGATTGCGTTGCGATGATGCCCGGCGCATCCGGGCCGAGGTCGGCAAGGCCCATGGCAAAGCGCCCGGCATAGAGAGGGTGAAACTTCATGAAGCCTGCCCATGCTTCGTCGAAGAGAATGTAATCGCACAAATGCCCGATACGCTTGAGGATCATCTCGGCATTGTGGATGGTGCCATCATAGGTGCACTGCTCCACGACAGCGACGCGGAATGGGCGCGGCTTCTTATAAGCCTCCGGGTCTTTCACCAAAGGATGCGTGCGGATGCGCTCTCGCAGCGCCGCCTCGTCTATGGACGCAAAATCCATGGGACCGATCAGGCCATAAAGGTTGCGTATGGTCGGCACGTAAACCGGAATGCCGCCGGAGATCATCAGGGCGCCGTGATGAGCGGCCTTGTGATTGTTGCGGTCAAACAGCACGAGATCGCCGTCGGTGACGAGGGCAGACAGCGCGACCTTGTTGGATGTGGAAGTACCGTTCAGGACGAAATAGGTCTTCTCGGCGCCAAAGATTTTGGCCGCTTCCTTCTGCGCGGACAGCGCCGGTCCTTCGTGGGTCAGCAGGTCGCCGAGATCGAGCACAGAATTGTCGAGATCGTCGCGGAACACCGCTTCGCCGAGATGCTCCATGAAGACACGCCCGATCGGGCTGCGGCTGTAGAAAATGCCGCCATTGTGTCCAGGGCAGGTCCAAAGGTGGTTGCCTTCTTCGGCATAGTCGACCAGCGCACCAAAGAACGGCGTCTTCAACGTCTCGGCATATTGCTTCAACCGGCTGATAAGGCTCTTGGCGATGAAGGCGGGCGTTTCTTCCGACAGGAAGACATAGCCGTCGATGAAATCGAGGACCTCCACCGGCACGTCCTCGAAGCGCTTGCGGCGGATCAGCAGGATGATTGGGAATTCGAGACCGCGCCGACGCATCAGATTGATGAGGGAAGCGGTCTTGCCCTCGAGCCCCTTTTTACCCCAGTCGACCAGCATGCAGCCGATGGCGGCGTCCGTCTGTACGGCGATCTCTGCATCTTCGAGATTGCGCGCGCGCACCACCTCAAAGCCCGAGCGTTCGATCTCCTCGACAATCTGGTTGTAGCGGGCGCCCTCCAGATCATCGCTGTCGAAAGCTGGCGTCGCGAACAGAAAGTTGAAACGCCTGAAATAATCCATTTGGGTACCTCCTCCTGATCTGGTACGAGGTGTCGACGCGTTTCATGACAGGGATGTGACAGAGCATCGGATGACTGATAATGCGCGGCCATAAAGAGCGCTTGCCGTAGGGCGTGCGGTCACGCTCCGACGTTGGTTTATCAATTGAAATGCCAAATGCCGCCGCATCTCTCAAATTAGCTGGCAATTCTCATTTTAGCGACGCGACCAGCAACGGCAACAATGCAGCGAATCGTTTTATGCTTTCTGGGCCGCCGACTGCGTCAAATCAAAGGCGATGTGTCTGGAAAGAACGGCGCTCACTTGCGCTGCGATGCACTGTCCATGCGGTAAGCAAGTTGTGCTCGTGTCAGGCCAAGCATACGGGCGGCAGCTGAGAGGTTGCCCTGCGACCGCTCCATGGCTGTTTCATAGAGGGAATGTTCGAGGGCGCTCAGCGAAAAGCCGTCCGATCCCAGCAATTGGTTCGGATGAACCATGGTGTTTTGCGGCCCGTTTGCGCTATCCCGGAGATCGGCAGAAAGATGCGCCAGTTCGACCTCGATCTGAGCGGCTGAGATCGTCGTGCCGGTGATGAGCGAATTGAGTGTGGCGATAAGGACGCCGCGCATCTGGCGTAGATTGCCTGGCCAGAGTTCAGCCTCGATCAGCTTTTCGGCGGTCGCGTCGAAGCTCGGGGGCCGTAGCCCCATTTGAGCCGCAAGTGTCGGCAGCATAGCACGCGCGAGTGCTACCCGCTCCCCGTCCCTTTCGGCCAAGGACGGCATACGTATGTGCAGCGGCGACAGGACCGTGCGAAGATCGCCTGAAAGCCCTGGCATCCGCGATTGCGGGCATTCGTCCGCAATCGCGAGAATGCGCGGGGCCCCTGACGCTATGCCTTCCTCTATGGCACGAGCCAAATGCGGCTGGATGTCAGTTGGTATGGTCCCGACTGCGTCGATCACGATGATCTCACGCGAAGGCACCCGGCGCATCGACTTTTTCGGACGCGCGATTTGCGCGCAGAAGGCGAGGTCCACCTGCATCCCGACCATTCGCTGCACGTCGCGTGCGGCAAACCCGGAGGCGATGTGTAGATAGTGCGCGGCATTGCGTCGGCCCGTGCCAGGCGCACCGGATATCAGCACCGGCAGAGACATGTCGGCGATCCGGTCTAGTCTTTGGCGCACGGGCTTGAGGATGAGGCCCTCTAGGCTGGATATGGAAGACACCGTCTCGCGCGTCGCTGCGGAGCGCACTGGAGTGTCGGAGCGAAAATCTTCCGCGATGTCGATGCATTCCTTAAACAGGATCACTTCGGGATCATTGGCGCCCCAGCCGTCCGCTGGCTTGCCGATGACACGGCAATGGTTGTGACCCTGTGCTGCGCATTCGACCTCCTTATAGACGATCAACGTGTCGAAGAATTCGCTGGCATAGCCTGAGGCATAGCCGAGTTGGGTCCAGCAGACCGGTTCGGAGGCAAGCCGAGCCTTGCTGAATTCGGCGGCTTCGACGCTGTCATGCCAGAGGAATTCAGCGGAAAAGCGCTTCCTTCGGAAATCATAGGTGTTAAAGATGGTCTCCACCCGCACCACGCCGCTGAAGGTGTGCAGCCGCGTCCCGGCGGTGAACGCATCCCCCATGTCGAGATTGGGCCAGCCCGTGCGTACGAAACGCGCATCTGCGCGGCCCGACATGAAGCCCAGGCGCAAGAGAAACACACGGGCCTCCTTTTCACCGAGAAGCCGCACGAGTTCGCGCCTTAGGTCCGAAAGCGCGGATGCCCGTTGCATGACGATGCGCGCACCATTCAGCCGGATCGTTCCGTCGTTCGGGTTGAAGACGAGGTTGGAGAGAAGCTGCCGCACGGTCGGGTTGCCGCCCCGGTCGAGCATTTTTGACGGTTCGGTTAGTCGGTGCATCTTTCCCTCCTGAGCCCCAAGCAGCGCGCCGGACGCGTGTGACCGGTGATTTCACCATTTCATGAAGCCATTTTATCATTTCAGCATCCGTGATTTCTGGCAAGCATCGGAACGGGTTTGGTCTCCCAAAAAAATCCTTTTGATTTCATAGGTTTGATCACTCACTGAAAAAGTTTTCTTACGGCCTCACGGAGCCATTTGACAGCTAGCCTCCTTTTCTTCTCCTAATGAACCCAACGTGCACCGCCGAGGAGCGAGGCAGTTTGGAGGAGTTCGAGCGGAAGCTCGGGCATGCCACTTTGGCGGCGCCAGGAGGAAAAATGGCAAGCTTACAGGATATGTTCGACGTTCGTGGAAAGTCGGTCATCGTGACTGGCGGGGCAAGCGGCATCGGGCGGGCCTATGCAGAGGTCATGGCAGACAACGGAGCGCGTGTCTGCATTTTTGACATGGACGCCGGTAATCTCGAGCGGGTTGTGGCGGAGATTGCTGGGCGCGGGCATGACGTCTGGGGTCAAGTCATCGATGTCTCGGATCGGCCCGGTATGGCGGCGGCCTTCGACGCCGTGGCCGAGCGGCATGGGCGGATCGATGCGGTCTTTGCCAATGCCGGCATCGATGCGGGTCCCGGCTTTCTGTCAACGACCGGCGAACGGATCGAAACCGGCGCCATCGATATGCTGGACGACCATCATTGGGATCGGGTGATCGAGGTCAATCTGTCCTCGGTCTATACGACGGTCAAGCACGCCGCCCGCCACATGAAGGTGACTGGCGGCGGCCGCATCATCGTCACATCGTCGATCGCCGCCCAAATCAACGAAGCGATTGTTGGCACCCCGTACATGCCCGCCAAGGCTGGCGTCGACCATTTTGTGCGCCAAATGGCGATGGAACTAGGGGAGTTCGGTATTCTCATCAACTGCATCTCGCCCGGTCCATTCATGACGAACATCGCCGGCGGCAGGCTGCAGATACCAGCCGATCGCAGGGCCTTTGAACAGCAATCGCTGATTGGGCGGATTGGGGATCCCGAGGACATCAAAGGGCTCGCACTCTATCTTGCTTCGCCCTGTTCTTCCTACATGACAGGAAGCCAGATCGTCATCGATGGAGGCTCGATGCATCGGATCAAGTAAATGAATTTCGTCGGCCGCGGGAGGAGAAGTCGCGGCCGGCGGATGAGCTTTAGAGGGAGGATACAATAATGAAATCGAACAGCAGTTTATTCATGCCTTCTCGCCGCACGGTGTTGAAGGGAATGGGCGCCGGCCTTGCTGCCTCGGCGCTCGGTGCGCCGATGATTGCCCGTGCGCAATCGGCCGGCACGATCAAAGTCGGCTTCATCACGCCGGCCACGGGGCCACTCGCTCTCTTCGGGGAAACCGACGGCTGGGCGCTCGAAAAGGTTAAGGAGCAGCTCAAGAACGGTCTGGATACGGCAGCTGGCCATTATGACGTGGAATTCCTGCTTCGCGACAGCCAGTCCGATCCAAATAAATCGGCGGAAGTTGCCGGCGACCTCATTCTCAACGAGGGCGTCCACCTTTTGCTTCCGGCCTCGACGACCGATACCGTCAGCCCCGCCGCCGACCAGGCGGAACTTAATGAATGTCCCTGCATTTCGACGGGTGCGCCTTGGCAAGCGATCATTTTTCCGCGCGGAGGCAAGGACAAGCCCTTCAAGTGGACATATCACTTCTTCTGGGGGCTGGATGAGGCGCTGAACACCTATGTCGGCTTGTGGAACACCCTCCAGAGCAACCGTAAGGTTGGCATGCTGTTTCCGCAGAACGCCGACGGCGAGACCTGGGGCAACATGGACTACGGCCTGCCGGCGCCGACCAAGAAGGCCGGTTTCGAAATCGTCGTTCCGGGCTTCTTCCAGCCACGCACCAACGACTTCTCGGCGCAGATCAATGCGTTCAAGCAAGCGAACTGCGACATCATCGGCGGCATTGCCTACCCGGCCGATCTGAAGACTTTCGTCAACCAGTGCGCCCAGCAAGGCTATAAGCCGAAGGCGATCACGGTCGCGGCAGCGCTGCTCTTTGCGTCGGGCGTCGAGGCGATGGGCTCGCTCGGCGAGGGATTGTCCTCCGAAGTCTGGTGGACGCCTGCCTTCCCGTTCAAGTCGACTCTGACGGGAAAGGTGAGCCGCGATCTTGCCGATCAGTGGGAATCGACGAAGAAGAAGCAGTGGACGCAGCCGCTTGGCTACAGCCATGCGATCCTGGAGGTCGCGATCGACGTTCTCAAGCGCTCGAAGAACCCGCTCGACCGCGCGGCCAATCTGGAAGCGGTCGCCACTACCGACATGCAGTCGCTGATCGGCCCGGTCAAATTTGCCGGCGGGCCGCACCCGAACGTCGCGACCTCACCGATCTTCGGCGGGCAGTGGGTCAAGGGCGAGAAATGGCCCTACGACCTGAAGATCGTCGACAACACCGTCAATAAGCTCTTCCAGCCGGAACGTCAGATCGTGCCGCTTCCGTGGCGGACGGCCTGAGCAAGCTCTGACACAAAGTGAAAACCGATAAGTCCTTCCGGTCCGATGCGATCAGGCCGGAACGGATCGGAAGGCAGATAAAAAATGGGGCGCGGGAAACCGCGCCGCCGGCCGCAAGGGGTCGGGGTGGAGGAGCATGGCAAACGGCGTACTACTTGAAGCGCGCGACCTCAAAAAATCGTTCGGAGCCCTCAAAGTTCTACACGAGGTGAGTTTTTCGGTCAGCGCCGGCGAGGTCTTAGGCATTGTCGGGCCAAACGGCGCTGGCAAGACCACACTTTTTAATCTGATCAGCGGCGACATGCGTGTCGACGGCGGCGACCTGGTCTTCGACGGGCAGCAACTCGTGGGCCAACCGCCTCACCGTCGCTGCAAGCTCGGTATTGGCCGAACCTATCAGATCCCGCGCCCCTATGTCGGCATGACGGCTTTCGAGAACCTGCTCGTGGCCGCCTTCTTTGGCAGCGGCGCCAAGGATGCCGATAGTTATCGGCGTTGCGCGCGCATCCTTGCCGATTGCGAACTGTCTGACAAGGCGAACCGGTCTGCGGGATCGTTGACGCTGCTCGATCGCAAGCGACTGGAACTGGCACGTGCGCTTGCCTCTTGCCCGAAACTTCTACTGCTCGACGAGATCGCGGGCGGCCTCACTGACGAAGAGGGCAAGGCGCTCGTCTCGTTGATCCGCCGCATCCGCGACGGCGGCGTCACCATCGTCTGGATCGAGCATGTCTTGCACGCGCTGCTTGCCGTCGCCGATCGCATGATCGTACTGAATTTCGGGGAGAAGATTGCCGAAGGGGTACCGGCCGAAGTCATCAAGAGTTCGCAGGTGCGAAGGGTTTATATGGGGGTCGAGGCATGAGTGCGCCGCTTCTTTCCACGCATGGACTGGTGGCTCGCTACGGCGATTTCCAGGCCCTTTACGGCATCGATTTCGAAATTGGCGTTGGCGAGATCGTCGCCTTGATCGGCGCCAACGGCGCGGGCAAGTCAACGCTTCTGAAATCGATCATGGGTCTTTTGCGCGTTGCCCCCGACATGGTGCAACTCGATGGCCGTCCGGTCGGCGGTGCCAAGCCGCACCGGATGGTTGCCGACGGTGTCGCGATCGTGCCAGAGGGACGCCGCCTGTTTGTCGGCATGTCGGTAATCGACAATCTGCGCGTCGCCATCGATCATGCCGGCCGTCGAGTGGCCAACGGCTGGACGTTGGAGAGCCTCTTCACGCTCTTCCCCATCCTGAAGGAGAAGCAGGCCTTGCCGGTGCAGTTGTTATCGGGCGGCCAGCAGCAGATGGTGGCGATCGGCCGTGCGCTGCTGAGCCAGCCGCGCGTACTGCTCTGCGATGAAATAAGCCTCGGGCTCGCCCCGAAGGTGGTACGAGAAATCTACCAGTCGCTGCCGTCGATCTCGCAAGCGGGCACGGCGATCGTGCTGGTCGAGCAGGATGTCGGGCTCGCCCGGTCCTCCTCCAACCGGCTCTATTGCATGCTCGAAGGTCGCGTCAGCCTCACCGGCCGCTCGGCCGACATATCGCGTGAGACTATCGGTGAAGCTTATTTTGGAGGGTCCCATGCAGTGGCTTGACGGGCTCATCCAGGGCATTCTTCTCGGTGGCCTCTACGCTCAATACGCGCTCGGCATGGCGCTGATGTTCGGTGTCATGCGCGTCGTCAACATCACCCATGGTGACTTGGTGATCTTGCTGGCGCTGATCGGCATCAGCCTGGCGACCACCTTCTCGCTCGGCCCTTGGTCGGTGCTGGCAATCCTCGTTGTCCTTGGAGCCGTCATCGGCGTCATTCTGCAGCGGCTGATCCTCAACCGGGTCGTCGGAGCGGATCCGCTTCCCTCGCTGATCGCCACTTTCGGACTATCGATTGCGCTGCAGAACGCGATGCTACAGATCTGGTCGGCCGACACGCGCTCGCTGGAGGGCGGCGACATCGTGCACGCCTCCTTCCAGATCGGCCCGCTCTTCGTGGGCGTGCTGCCGGTGATCGTACTTCTGACGGCGACGGCTCTGACTGGCAGCCTCGACGTGGCGTTGCGTTCGACGCGTTTCGGTCGCGCTCTTCGGGCTGCCTCCGCCGACGTGGAGGCGGCCGCCTTGACGGGCGTCAACCCGAAGACCGTCTATATGGGGGCGACCGCGATCGCCGTTGCGATCCTCGGTTTTGCCGCCGTCTTCCAGTCGATGCGCTCGACCGTGGCGCCGGCCGACGGGGCCTTCCAGCTCATCTACGCCTTCGAGGCGGTTATCATCGGTGGCATGGGCTCGATCTGGGGGGCTTTCTTCGGCGCGATGGCGCTTGGCGTCAGCCAGTCGGTCGGCTTCCGCATCGACCCCGGTTTCGGCATTCTTGCCGGCCACCTCGTCTTTCTGATCATCCTCGCCCTGCGTCCCCAGGGCTTCCTAGGAAAGGCTTGAAGCCGTGACCAACGCGTTCGCCGCTCCTTCGACCGAAACCATCCCTCAGCCGGCCGTGCGGGTCCAGCGTCTGACGCGCTCAAGCGTCATCGCGCTCGTCGTAAGCATCGCCCTTCTGGCCGCCGTCGCCTCCATGCCACTCTGGGCGAGCCAGGGCCTCATCCGCGATGTCGTCGAACTGTGCTGCTATATCACCGTAGCGCAGATGTGGAACTTACTTGCCGGCTACGGCGGGCTTGTTTCCGTGGGCCAGCAGGCCTTCGTCGGCGTCGCCGCCTATGCGATGTTCATCATGGCGCAGCTCTGGGGCCTCAATCCGTTCCTGGCTGTGCCGCTCTCGGTGATCGCACCCGCCGTGCTCGCCGCACTCACTTACTGCCTTTTACACCGTCTCGACGGTCCCTATTTCGCCATCGGCACCTGGGTGGTGGCGGAAGTGATGCGGCTTGCGACATCCGTCTTCGGATACGTCAACGCCGGCGCTGGCATGAGCCTGCGTGTCATGTCCAGTTATTCACCCACCGAACGCGCGCTTGGTATCTCGGTTCTTGCGGCGCTGATGCTCTTGGTCGCCGTCGGTGGCAGCTATCTGCTCCTGCGCTCGCGCTACGGACTCGCGCTCGTCGCCATCCGCGACAATCCGGTCGCTGCGGCAAGCCAGGGGGTCAATGTCGGCCTGCTCAGGTTCCTGATCTGGGTGGCGGCCGCTGTCGGCACGGGCCTTGCCGGCGCCATCTACTTCATGGCGCAATTGCGCATCACGCCACCCTCGGCCTATAGCCCGACCTGGGCAAACGTCTCGATTTTCATCGTCATGGTGGGCGGGCTGGGATCGCTCGAGGGGGTGCTGATCGGCGCGCTCGTCTATTTCGTCGCCGACCGCTGGTTAGGCCAGTACGGCGCGACCTATCTCGTCGTACTCGGTCTGCTCACCCTCATCATGGCGCTGTTTGCCCGTGGCGGCATCTGGGGCCTGATCCAGAGGGGAACCAACGCCTCTTGGTTCCCAACGCGCCGCACGCTTCTGGAGGACCGAGAATGAGGGCAGTTCTCTTCAAAGCCGTCGGTGGGCCGTTGACCATCGCCGAAACCGAGGCACCGCAGCTTGGCGTCGACGAGGTGTTGCTACGCGTATCCGCTTGCGGCATTTGCGGCTCGGACTTGCACATGACGGAAGACCCGCAAACCTTCGGATTAAAGCAAGGCGGCATCCTCGGCCACGAGATTTCCGGTGAGGTGGTGACCTGCGGCGCCGAGGTCGCGGATTTCAAATCCGGAGATCGAGTTGCCGTGGCGCCGATGCGCGGCTGCGGCCATTGCGACAGCTGCCGCCGCGGCGAGCCCGCCTGGTGCGCAAAGATGCGGTTGATCGGCGGCGGCTATGCGGAATTCGTCACCGTCGCCGGCCGCCAATGCCGGCACCTGCCGGACGATTTGCCGACCGAGGAGGGCGCACTGGCCGAACCGGTCGCCGTCGGCCTGCATGCGGTCATGCGCTCGGGCTTGAAGCCGGGCGAGCGCGTGCTGATCATCGGTGCCGGCCCGATCGGCCTGCTCGTCGCCTTCTGGGCGCGTCGGCTCGGAGCAGCCCACGTCGTCGTCGCCGACCTGAACCGCCATCAGGCTGAACGCTCCGCCAAAGTCGGGGCCACGGGCTTCGCACTCTCCGGCGAGGGGCTCGCACAGGAGTTCCGGCAACTGACCGGCGGTGAACCGGACATCGTCTTCGAATGCGTCGGCAAGCGTGGACTGATCGATGCGGCCTGCCGGCTGGTGCGCGTGCATGGCACGGTGGTTGCGGTCGGGCTCTGCGTCGGCGGTGACGAATGGGATCCATTCGCGGCAATTTCTAAGGAAATACAAGTGATTTTTGCCGTGTTCTTCACCATGGCGGAATTCGACATGGCGCTGCAGGCGCTCGGTTCTGGCCGTCACCGACCGCAGGCGCTGGTAACCGACAGGATCGGCCTTGCCGCCGTACCAGACGTGTTCGAAAGCCTCAGGCGGCGCACCACGCAATGCAAGGTGCTGATAACGCCTGCAGCCGGCTAAATAATTGGAGGAGGAATAGAATGGATTTCGAAATCCTGCATTACGACATCGACGGCGTTGCGACCGCCGTGCGCGTGATCGGCAAGGGGCCTGCCGTGCTGGCGCTGCATGGCGCCGCCACGATCGAGGGCACGGATTGGGCGCGCGGGCTTGCCGACCGCTTCCGCGTCTATTTGCCCCACCACCCAGGCTTTGGGGACAGCGGCGAGGCGACGCACATTGCCGGCATGCAGGATATCGTCGTCCATAATCTGCGTCTTGTCGCCGCCCTCGACCTTGATCGGCCGCATCTCGTCGGCCACTCCATGGGCGGCTGGATGGCCGCCGAAATGGCAGTCGTTGCCGGTGAGCGCTTCGGCAAGCTGGTCTTGAACGCACCGGCCGGACTGAACGATCCTGATCATCCCGGCGCCGATCTTTCGGCGATCGGTCCCGATGCACTGCCGGGCTACCTCGCGCACAATGTCGACGTAGCGTTGCGCTTTTTCCCGGGTGGAGCAGAGTGCCCGCCGCTCGACGCCTTCCTCGCGGCCCGCGAGAGGGAAAGCCGCGCGCTCGGCAACATCCTCAAGGTCCACGGCATGGGCCACCCTAATCTCCGCCGCTGGCTCGCTCGCATCCCCAATGAGACGCTGATCGTCTGGGGCGAGCACGATCGCATGCTGCCGGCCTCGCAGGCGCCGATCTGGCAGGAGCTCATCGCGCATGCCCGCACACTACTGGTACCGCAGGTCGGCCACTTCGCAATGCAGGAGGACCCGCGTGTGGTCCGCGGCATCGGCGACTTTCTCGCCAGCTGAGGCAGTGGCAGCGCGCCTGATCGGCGCCTGAAAAACACAACGGAACTGTCAGGAGGAACAGACATGAACGCACCTTTGAAACACAGCGCCGGCTATTGGGGCACGAAGACGAATCTTGCCGAGCTTCTTGAGCACGTCCGCAAGATCGGCCCCATCCTGGAGGAAAACGCCACGGCCACCGAAGAACTCGGCAAGCTGAACGAGGCCACCTTCGAGGCGCTTAAACCACTGCGCATGTCACATATCTTCGCCGCCGAAGAGATCGGCGGCGCACAGCTGTCGCCGACGCAAGGATTGCAGCTGATCGAGGCGATCACTTATCACAGCGGCGCTGCCGGCTGGGTGTCTATGGTCCATGCCTGCATCGGCGCCATGTCGGCGGCCTTCCTGCCCGACAGCGCCATTGCGCGCCTGTTCGGCGGCGACAGGGACAACCGTTTCTCCGGTCAGGGCACACCGACCGGCATGTTGAAGAAGGTCGATGGCGGCTATCTCTTGAACGGCAAGTGGTCCTATGCGAGCGGCATTCACCACGCCACCTTCACCCACACGGCCGCGCTGCTCGACGACGGCAACGGCCAACCCACCAAGGACGAAAACGGTAACGTCATCGTGCTGTGCGCCCACGCGCCTGTCGGCGAGCATGGGCTTCTCGGCAACTGGAGCGTGTTGGGTCTCCAAGGAACCGGCAGCATCGACTATGACGCCAAGGACGTCTTCATCGCCGATGACATGGTTTTCCCGATCATGACCGCCGAGCCGCAGCGCCAAAAGGAATTCTTCAGCCTCGGCGTCGTTGGGCTGGCGGCCATCGGCCACTCGGGTTGGGCGATCGGCGCATCCCGCCGCATGCTCGACGAGATGGCCAAGTTCGCCGTGACCAAGACCGGCCGCGCTGGCATGCTCGGCGAGAGTGACAAGTTCTGGTTCGACTACGGCCGCGCGGAAGCGCGCGTGCGCGCCGCCCGCGCCTTCCTGTTCGAGGTCTGGCGCGACGTCGAGGCCTCGATCGAAACGGGTAAGCGCGTTTCAACGCGCCAAATCACCCTCGTGCATCTCGCCAAGTCGGAAGTGCACGAAGCAGGCGTCGACGCCTGCCATTTCGTCTATCGCGCCGCCGGTGGCGCTTCACTTCGAAACGGCGTGATGCAGCGCACCTACCGCGAGATGCTAGTGGCGGCCAACCATTTCACGATCAACACCAACATCGTGGGAGCCGCCGGCCGCGAGATCGGCGGACTTTGGAGCGACCGCGTCTGGCAGTTCTACGACTTGGTCGAGAAGAAATGACCGGGCGTCTAGAGCAACAAGGGGCCGTTCCGGCGGCCCTCGGTGCCGGCGACGTCCGCATGGCGGAAGCGTTCATGACAGCCTTCCGTCACCATCCGGCGGGCGTCGCCGTCATCACCGCCGATCCGGGCGACGGGCCGGTGGCTTTGACGGTCAGCTCGCTGATCTCCGTCAGCGCCTCGCCGCCAACGGTCGCTTTCTCTTTGTCGGACAATTCCTCCAGCGCGCATGCGGTGCGCCGGGCGAAAACAGTGGTGGTGCATTTCGTGCGCCGCCGGGACATGGATCTCGCCCGGCTCTGTGCAACCCCCGGCAAGGATCGCTTTGGACCGGACGTCCGCTCGGCGCGGCTTGAAACCGGCGAGCCGCATTATCCCGATGTCGGGCTGTGGTTTCGCGCCGCGATCAGCGGCTTGTTTCCCGTCCCCGGGGCCTGCCTTGTCGCCGCCGAGCTTCTGGAGGCTTCGCCCGATGCGCTCACCGCCCACCGCGACGACGCTCTCATCTACGCCAATCGCGCCTGGCATGGCCTGAAACCAGTTGCAGATACCGGCCGCGCGCCGCTTTTTCTGTGGCCGGACGATTCGGCGACATTTTAAGGTGCCTTAACCCCGTGAGGGGAGGAGCTCACTTTAAAGGCTCCAGATCACCGATTGCTCGTGGCGCTTGATCAGGTGCTTGAGGTTTTCGAAGCTCTTGCGGATGTGGGCCGAAAACGCCTCGGCTGCAGGCGAACGGATCTCCTCCGTGCGCCGCAGGAGACCGAGCGCCCGTTCTGGATGGGGGATGTTGACCGGCAGCGCCGTGATCGCCTTTTCGTTGCGATAGGCAAAGACAACGCTGTGCGGCAGGATGGTCAGCGCATCGCTCGCCTTCATGTAGTTGATCGCGCTGGCAAGCGAGCCGCCGGAATAGCGGATCTTCGCCTCGGTGGCGCCGAGTGAGAGGACGAGGCTGTGCAGGTCTTGGAACAACGGGCTGCCGGGGGGAGGGGCGATCCAGGGATAGTCGAGCAGTTCTGCGGGCGCGAGCTTGCGCCGCAAGCGGAGCGGATGCGTGACGCGGCAGGCGACGACATTACGGCCGGGAAGCAGTTCCTGGAAGCGCATGCCGGAGCCTTCCTCGAGCACGTCGATGGGACAAATGGCAAGGTCGATGCGGTCGGCGTTGATGGCCGCGCGAAGGTCCGGCAAATAGCCGTAACTCTG
This sequence comes from Martinezella calliandrae, assembly GCF_030272695.1. Lineage (GTDB taxonomy): Bacteria > Pseudomonadota > Alphaproteobacteria > Rhizobiales > Rhizobiaceae > Rhizobium > Rhizobium calliandrae. The sequence goes on along the minus strand of NZ_JARFYN010000051.1, from coordinate 13,228 downwards.
TTCGACGCGCACGTCGGGAACGGAATTTTGAAATTCGGCGACCATGCCGGAGATCAGCGCGTCCATGAAGAAGGGCGTGCCGCCGACACGCACTACGCCCGTGCGGCCGTGGCGAAAACCGTCGACAAGCAACGAGGCCTTGCGCGCCGCCGTCAGCATGGCCTGGCCGTGATCGGCGAGCGCCCGGCCGAGCGGTGTCGGCTGCAGCGGTCGGCGGCCTTTCACGAAAAGCGGTTCGCCGAGCCGTTTTTCCAGCATGGCGAGCGTGCGCGAGACCGCCGGCTGCGTGAGCCCGAGCAGGGCCGCGCCTTCCGTGACGCCGCCCGCCTGCACCACGGCGGCGAGCTGGATCAAATGGCGTTCATCCATCTTCATAGCAATTAGGCATATTAAATTGGAGAAAAATCATCAAGTGCTACGTGCGGCCTGTTAAGGTATGGGTGAGGAGAAACCATGACGACCATGTCTTTCACAGAAGCTGATTCGGCTGCGCTCGTGGCGGAGAGGTTGGCGAAATGCACCGGTCCGCTACCGGCCTTTCTGGTCGCCCTGATCGGGCACCTGCATCAGGCAATCCGGGAAACGCGCCCCACCGCCGCCGACTGGCGGCGCGCTATCGAATTCCTCACCGAAGTCGGTCATGCGAGCGATCACAGGCGGCAGGAATGGGTGCTGCTGTCGGATCTTCTCGGCGTCACCGCGCTGGTGGAAGAGATCAACACGCGCCGGCCGAAGGGCGCGACACCAAACACCGTGCGCGGACCGTTCTACCGCGCCGACGCCCCACGGGTTCCTCTCGGCGCCACGATCTCGCTTGACGGTATCGGCGAGCCGCTTGCGGTCACCACCCGCGTCATCGATCTCGACGGATATCCGGTTTCCGGCGCGACGGTGGAGACATGGCAAGCCAATGCGCAAGGACTCTACGAGAACCAGGAGCCGGATCTGCAGCCGGAATTCAACCTGCGCGGCGTCTTCACCACCGATGCGGACGGCGCCTTCTATTACAGGACGGTCAGGCCGGGCGGTTATGCGGTGCCCTGCGACGGGCCGGTGGGGCGGATGTTGCACGCGATCGGCTATCCGCTCCGGCGCCCGGCGCATCTGCATTTCGTCATCACAGCCCCCGGCTTCGAGACGATCAGCACCCATGTCTACGACGGCCGCGATCCTTATCTTGGCGAAGACGCGCTGTTCGGCGTCAAGCAGGAACTGATTGGCAGCTTCCGGCCCGCTGATGGCGCGGATGCGGGAGCCGCCGCCAAGGGCGAACGACGCTGGTCCTTGGATTTCACCTTCGTGATGGTACGGGCCCGTAAGGAGCGCAGGTCGGCATGACGTTGAATTTTTCCTATCAACCGCATTCGACGCGCGTCGTCTTCGCCCCGGGGGCGAGCGCCGGCGTCGCGAAGTGGGTCGAGGCCCTCGGATGCCGGCGGGCGCTGGTGCTGACGACGCCGCAGCAGGCGGCTGATGGCGAAGCGCTGGCTCAGCGTCTCGGTGGCCTTGCTGCAGGCACCTTTGCGGGTGCGACGATGCACACGCCCATCGATGTCACCGAAAGGGCGCTCGCCCGCGCCGCTGAACTTGAGGCCGACTGCGTGGTTTCTCTCGGCGGCGGTTCGACGACCGGGCTTGGCAAGGCGATGGCCTATCGCACCGACATTCCCCAGGTCGTCGTGCCCACCACCTATGCCGGCTCCGAAGTGACGCCAATCCTTGGCCAGACCGAAGGCGGTATCAAGACCACGGTGCTAAGTCCGAAGATCGTGCCGGAAGTGGTGATTTACGATCCCGAGCTGACGCTCGGCCTGCCGGTTCACATGAGTGTAACGAGCGGTCTCAACGCCATCGCGCATGCCGCCGAAGGTCTTTATGCCAACGACCGCAATCCGATTACGACGATGATGGCGGTCGAGGGCATGCGGGCGATTTGCGCGGCACTGCCGGTGATCGTCAAGACGCCGAGGGATGCTGATGCACGCGCAAAAGCGCTCTACGGCGCCTGGCTCTGCGGCACCGTGCTCGGTCAAACCACCATGTCACTGCATCACAAGATCTGTCACACCCTAGGCGGCAGCTTCGACACGCCGCATGCCGAGACCCATGCCGTCATGCTGCCGCACACCATCGGCTTCAATGCTGCCGCCGTGCCCGAGTTGCTCGCGCCGATCGGCGACATTTTCGGGGGCACGCCGGGCCGGGCTCTCTACGATTTCGCCAAGTCCGTCGGCTCGCCACTGGCACTCAGGGATTTCGGGCTTACGGAAACCGATCTCGATCGCGCCGCCGAGATCGCGACGCGCAATCCTTACGCCAATCCGCGTCCTTTCGACGTTAAATCGATCCGCGCGCTGCTTCAGAAAGCGTGGTCGGGGGAACGACCGCCGCTTTGAGGAACTGAGTTTACTTTGGGAGGAGGAAACCAGAATGTTTAAAAGACGTGACCTGCTGAAAACCGCGGCCGCGACCGGGGCGCTCGCGGCGACATCCGGGCTTTCCATGCCCGCCGTCGCCAAGGGCGCGGCGATCAAGCTCGGCTATGTCAGCCCGCAGACCGGCCCGCTCGCCGCCTTCGCCGAAGCCGACAAATTCATTGTCGACGGCTTCCTGGCCAAGACCAAGGCCGCGGGCCTCAATTTCGAAGTGGTCGTCAAGGATAGCCAGTCGAACCCGAACCGCGCCGCCGAAGTCGCCAAGGAGCTGATCGTCGACGACGAGGTCAATCTCATGCTGGTTGCCTCGACCCCGGAGACGACCAATCCGGTGGCCACCACTTGCGAGGCGGAAGAGGTGCCCTGCATCTCGACGGCCGCCCCCTGGCAGCCGTGGTTCATCGGCCAGCAGGCTAATCCCGGCAACCCTTCCTCGTGGAAGCCGTTCAATCATGCCTTCCATTTCTTCTGGGGTCTGGAAGACGTCATTGCCGTCTATACCAACATGTGGCAGCAGATCGACACCAACAAGAAGGTCGGCGGCCTCTACCCCAACGACGGCGACGGCAATGCCTGGGGTGACAAGGCCGTCGGCTTCCCGCCGGTTCTCGAAAAGAGCGGCTACACGCTCAACGATCCCGGTCGCTATCAGAACCTGACGGACGATTTCTCCGCTCAGATCAACGCCTTCAAGTCCGGCAACTGCGAGATCGTCACGGGCGTCATGATCCCGCCGGACTTCACAACCTTCTGGAACCAGGCCAAGCAGCAAGGCCTCAAGCCGAAGATCGCCTCGATCGGCAAGGCAATCCTTTTCCCGCAGGCGGTGGAGGCGCTGGGCAAGACCGGCCACAATCTCTCCTGCGAGGTTTGGTGGTCGCCGAGCCATCCGTTCAAGTCGTCGCTGACGGGAGAAAGCGCCGCCGAGCTCGCTATTGGCTTTTCCAAGGCCACTGGCCGGCCCTGGACGCAGCCGATCGGCTTCGCGCATGCGCTGTTCGAGCTCGCCGTCGACGTGATGAAGCGCGCTGGCGCGACCGATGGCGACGCCGTCGTCAAGGCGATCGCCGCCACCAAACTCGACACGATAGTCGGGCCAGTGGCCTGGGACGGTGCCAATGTCCCGCCGTTTGCCGCCAAGAATATCGCCAAGACCCCGCTCGTCGGCGGCCAGTGGCGGCTGAAGGATGGCGGCGGTTACGATCTCGTCATCACCGAAAACCGCACCGCGCCGATGATACCGACTGGCGGCAAGATGGAGCCGGTTTTCTGACACATGGCGCTTGCCATGCGCCGCGCCCATGACAGGCGGGTGGAGGCCCGTCCTCCATCCGATGGAGAATAATTTCCCGCAACCCCGAGCCCAGAGGAAGACGATGGCCATACTTGCCCTTAAAGACGTCTCGAAAAGCTTCGGTGCGCTGAAGGTCGCCGACAGCGTTTCCTTTGCGTTGGAGGAGGGGGAGGCGCTCGGCATCATCGGCCCCAACGGCGCTGGCAAATCCTCGCTCTTCAACATGATTGCCGGCAATCTCCGCGTCGATTCCGGCCGCATTCTCTATGGCGGTGCCGATGTCACGCGTCAGCCGCCGATGGCGCGCTGCCTTGCCGGCATCGGCCGCACCTTCCAGATCCCGCAGCCATTCCAGCACCTCACCGTTTTCGAAAACCTTCTGGTCGCCGCCGCTTACGGATCGCGCAAGACCGAGAAGGAGGTATCGGAGCGCTGTGCCAATATCCTGGTGCGCACCGGTCTGATTTCCCGCGCCAACCAGCTGGGCGGCAGTCTCGCCTTGTTGGAACGCAAGCGGCTGGAGCTCGCTCGCGCGCTCGCGACCGATCCGAAAGTGCTGCTGCTCGACGAGATCGCCGGCGGTCTGACGGAGGGCGAGTGCGGCGAGCTGGTTGAGACGATCCGCTCGATCAGCGCCGCCGGCACCGCGATCGTCTGGGTCGAGCATGTGCTGCACGCGTTGACCTCGGTGGTAAGCCGGTTGCTGGTGCTCAATTTTGGCAAAGTGATCGGTATCGGACAACCGGCCGAGATCATGGAATCGAAGGCGGTGCGGCAGGTCTATCTGGGGATCGACGTCTGATGGCCCTTCTCGAAACACAAGGACTTGCGGCCTTTTACGGCGATTTCCAGGCACTCTTCGGCGTGGACATCGCGCTCGAGAGCGGCGAGACGCTGGCAATCATCGGCGCAAACGGCGCTGGCAAGTCGACGCTGATGCGCTCGATTTCCGGCATGCTCGCCAACGAGGCCCACCAGGTCCGCTTCGAGGGCCGCGCGATCGGCGCGCTGTCGGCACCGGAAGTCATGGCGCTCGGCATTGCCATGGTGCCGGAGGGCCGCAAGCTTTTTCCCTCGCTCAGCGTCGAAGAAAACCTGCTGATCGGCAAATACGGCCGCGCTGCCAGGGGCGCCTGGTCCCTGGAGACGGTCTACGACCTGTTTCCGATCCTGAAAGAGCGCCGCAACAGCCCCGGCACGGCGCTGTCTGGCGGCCAGCAACAGATGGTGGCGATCGGCCGGGCGCTGATGTCCAACCCGAAGGTGCTGCTGTGCGACGAGCTCAGCCTTGGTCTGGCGCCGGTGGTGATCCGCGACATCTACGCCGCCTTCCCGAAGATCCGCGCCGAGGGCGCCTCCATCGTCATCGTCGAGCAGGACATCGGCCAGGCACTGAAGGTGGTCGACCGGCTCTATTGCATGATGGAGGGGCGCGTGACGCTTACTGGCACTCCCGCCACGGTCAGCCGCGCCGAAATCCATTCGGCCTATTTCGGAGCGCACGCGACATGAACTGGCTCGACACGATCGTGCAGGGAATTCTGCTTGGCGGGCTCTATGCGCTATTTGCAGCCGGCCTGAGCCTCGTCTTCGGCATCATGCGGCTGGTCAACCTGGCGCATGGCGATCTCATCGTGCTGGCCGCTTTTCTCCTTTTGGTGCTCGTCAGCGCGCTCGGCCTCAATCCCTTCGTCGCGGCCCTCGTCGCCCTGCCGGTCATGTTTGTGGTCGGCTGGGCGCTGCAGTTCCTTGTGCTCAACCGCACGATCGGCGACGACATCCTGCCGCCGCTGCTCGTCACCTTCGGCCTGTCGGTTGTCATCCAGAACGCGCTTCTGCAGGGCTTTTCCGCCGATAGCCGCCGCGTCTCCGTCGGCGCGCTCGAAAGCGCGTCCCTTGGGTTCGGTCCGGTCAGCGTCGGGACTATGTCGCTCCTCACCTTCCTGTCGGCCGTCGGCGTCATCGTCGCCCTCAACCTCGTCTTCTATCGCACGAGCATTGGGCGCGCCTTCCGTGCGACCTCGGACGACCGCGCAACGGCCGGCCTCATGGGCATTCGTGCCGACCGCATCTTCGCGACCGCAATGGGGCTTGCCATGGTCGTGGTGACGATCGCCGCGCTCTTTCTGGGCACGCGCGCCAATTTCGACCCGACCATGGGGCCGGCGCGGCTGATCTATGCCTTCGAGGCGGTCATCATCGGCGGGCTCGGCTCTTTCTGGGGTACGCTTGCCGGCGGCGTGATCATCGGCGTGGCCCAGACGGTTGGGGCTGCCGTCAATCCCGAATGGCAGATCCTGGCGGGCCATGTGGCCTTTCTTCTCGTGCTGCTGGTGCGGCCGCGCGGGCTTTTCCCAAGGGTGGTGGACTGAGATGGCGCACGAAACCCTTTCTTCTTCGCCCGCGGCCTCGATCGGCTGGACGGTTACTACGCGCAACCGCACCTCGTCCGTTTCGGCGTTGCTCGTTGCCGCCGTCCTTGCCGCCGGCATCGCTGCCCCCTTCTTCGTCGGCCGCGCGGCATTGCAGGACCTGTTTTTCATTCTGACCATGCTGACATTGGCGCAAAGCTGGAACCTCCTCGCCGGCTACGCCGGACTGGTTTCAGTCGGTCAGCAGGCCTTCGTCGGCTTCGGCGCTTATATGATGACCGCCTGCGTCATCCTCAGCGGCATGAATCCCGTCATCGCGATCTTGCTCGGCGGCCTTGCCGCAATGGCGTTGTCGGTGCCGACCGCTTTCTTCGTCTTCCGCCTTCACGGCGCCTATTTCGCGATCGGCACTTGGGTGATCGCCGAGGTGGTGCGGCTCATATTGGCGCAGTGGAAGGCGCTCGGCGGCGGTACGGGCACGTCGCTGCCCTCTGGCGTCACGCGCGAGCTGCCCGGTGTTCACTTGGTTGCAGAATGGTTCGGCGTGCGGCCGGCACAGGCCGCCGACATGGTGTGCTATTGGCTGGCAATCTTCCTTGCCTGCGCCACGATCGGCGCCGCCTATCGGCTGCTGCGCTCCAAGCAGGGGCTCGGCCTTGCCGCCGTGCGCGACAATCGCGAGGCCGCCCGCTCGGTCGGGATAGACCCGAACCGCGTCAAATTCGCCGTCTATCTTGCTGCCGCGTTCGTCACCGGTCTCACCGGTGCGCTCATCTACCTGCAGAAGGCCCGCATCTCGCCGGACGCCGCCTTCTCGGTCACCGACTGGACGGCCTATGTGATATTCATCGTGGTCATCGGCGGAATTGGCACCATCGAGGGGCCGATCGTCGGCGTGATCGTCTTCTTCATCCTGCAGAACCTGTTTGCCGATTACGGCTCCTGGTATCTGCTCGTCCTCGGTTTTCTCGGCATCGCCATCATGCTGTTCGCCCCGCGGGGATTGTGGGGCCTTTTTGCCGAGCGCACAGGGCTTCAGCTTTTCCCCGTCCGCCGCATCCTGTCCGGCGGACCATCGATCAAGAGCACCAAAGGAGGGCCGCATGGCTGATATCAACACCGACGTTCTGATCATAGGCACGGGCCCCGCCGGCTCGGCCTGTGCAGCGCTGCTTGCCACAGACGGGGTCGAGACCATGGTCATCAACCGCTATCGCTGGCTTGCCAACACGCCACGCGCGCACATCACCAACCAGCGCACGATGGAGGTTCTGCGCGACCTTGGGCAAGACGTCGAGGCGGAAGCTTATCTCTTCGCCACAGGCCAGGACCTGATGGGCCAGAACGTTTTCTGCACGTCGCTCGCCGGTGAGGAGATCGGCCGCATGCGTAGTTGGGGCACTCATCCGGTGAGCCGCGCCGAGCATCTGCTTTCCTCGCCATCGCATATGAACGACTTGCCGCAGACCTTCATGGAGCCGCTGCTCTTCAAGACCGCCTGCTCGCGCGGCGCACAGGCGCGCATGTCGACCGAATATCTAAGCCATGTACAGGATGCCGAGGGCGTAATTACCACCTGCCGCGACAGGCTCACCGGCCGCGACTTCACCGTTCGCTCGAAATATTTAATCGGCGCCGACGGCGGCAATTCCAAGGTGGCCGAGGATGCGGGGCTCACTTTCGAGGGTCGCATGGGCGTCGGCGGGTCGATGAATATCCTCTTCAAGGCCGACCTTTCGAAATATGTCGCTCACCGGCCCTCGGTGCTCTATTGGGTGGTCCAGCCCGGCGCCGATGTCGGCGGCATCGGCATGGGCCTGGTGCGCATGGTCCGGCCATGGAACGAATGGCTGATCGTCTGGGGCTACGACATCAATCAGCCGGCGCCCGAGGTAGACAGCGCCTTTGCCACCAAAGTGGTGCGCGATCTCGTCGGCGATCATGAACTGCAGGTCGAGATCCAGTCGGTTTCGACCTGGACAGTTAACAATCTCTATGCGACGACGATGCAGCAGGGCCGGGTCTTCTGCATGGGTGACGCCACGCACCGCCATCCGCCGTCGAACGGGCTCGGCTCCAACACCTCGATCCAGGACGCCTTCAACCTCGCCTGGAAACTTTCCCATGTGCTAAAGGGCAAGGCCGGGCCAAAGCTGCTCGACAGCTATCAGCGCGAGCGCGCCCCGATCGCCAAGCAGATCGTCACCCGCGCCAACAAGTCGATCGAGGAATTCGGGCCGATATTCAAGGCGCTCGGCCTGCTCGATTCAATCGACCCGGTGAAAATGCAGCAGAACATGGACGCACGCTGCGACGACACGGCCGCCGCCGAAGCGCAGCGTGCCGCGATCCGCAAGACGATCGCCGCCAAGATCTATGAATTCGACGCTCATGGCGTCGAGATGAACCAGCGTTATGTCTCCGATGCCATCCTGACGGACGGCCAGCCGGAGCCGGCCTTCGAGAGGGATGCCGAACTGCACTATCATCCGACCACTTGGCCTGGCGCGCGGCTGCCGCATGCCTGGGTCTATAGCGAGGGTGGCGCGAAAGCCTCGACGCTCGATCTCTGCGGTAGGGGCCGTTTCACGGTGCTGACGGGGATTGGCGGCCGGGGCTGGGCTGAAGCGGCCCGCATCCTTGGCCGCGAACTTGGCCTCGACATCGAAGCTCACGTCATCGGCCCGCGCCAGCACTGGCAGGACCTGACCGGCGATTGGGCTAACCAGCGCGAGGTCCGCGATAGCGGCGTCGTTCTCGTGCGGCCCGACCAGCACGTCTGCTGGCGCCGAGAAACCATCGTGGAGGAGCCGCTCGCCGAGCTCCGCCGCGCCCTGACATCCGTTCTAGCCCTGTGAGATGTGAACCATGGAAACGCATGAAAAGGGATTTTTCACCGAAGAGAACTCGGTGGAGGTCGTCACCGGTCGCAATATCAACGCGCGCGATGAGCGCCTGAAGGACGTCATCGCCGTCATCACCCGCAAACTGCACGAGGCGGTCAAGGAGATCGAGCCGACCCAGGAGGAATGGTTCAAGGCGATCATGTTCCTGACCCAGACCGGCCACCTCTGCAACGAGTGGCGGCAGGAATTCATCCTGCTTTCGGACGTGCTCGGCGTCTCCATGCTGGTCGATGCAATCAATAATCGCAAGCCAACGGGAGCCTCCGAATCGACCGTGCTTGGGCCATTCCACGTCGCCGACGCGCCGGAGCTGCCGATGGGGAGCAACATCTGCCTCGACCAGAAAGGCGAGGATATGGTCATACACGGCCGCGTCCTCGACACCAAAGGCCGTCCGATCGCAAACACCGTACTCGACGTCTGGCAGGCCAATGACGAAGGCTTTTACGATGTGCAACAGAAGGGTATCCAGCCGGACTTCAATCTGCGCGGCGTTTTCCGCACGGGCGAGGACGGGCGCTACTGGTTTCGCGCGGTCAAGCCGAAATTCTATCCGATCCCGGACGACGGCACGGTGGGCAAGCTTCTGATGGCGCTCGGCCGCCATCCCTACCGGCCGGCGCACCTGCACTTCATCATCAAGGCCGGCGGCTTCGAGACGCTGACGACGCATATCTTCGATCCGCACGACCCTTATATCAATTCCGACGCCGTCTTCGGCGTCAAGGAAAGTCTGCTCGCCGAATTCAAGCGCGTCGATGACCCGCAACGGTCTCGCGAACTGGAGTTTCCGGGCTGGTTCTGGGAGGTCGATTACGACTTCGTGCTCGCGCGGCCGCGCGAGCACTGATGCTCGCTAGACCGCGGGGCGCGAAAGGTTCGGGGCGGTGCGATTTCCCTCACGCCCCACCCTTGCGCTCTGCCATGAACGGACCATGTGCCCAGTGAATTGCCTGCTCATGCTTTTCGATCGCTCGGCGCAGTTCGGAAAACTCCCGCCTCAGGTGACCGATGAACTTGCGCCCAGCTGGATTGGAATAAGGCTTCTTCTTTGTCATGATCCCGAGCGCCCGTTCCGGCTGCGGAATGTCGAGCGGTATGACGCTGATCCTGTTTTCCCGGCGGAACGAGTGGGCGACCGAAAGCGGCAGGATCGCCAGCGCATCCGTCCCGGTCAGATAGTTCATGACGCTGAGCAACGAGCCGCCGGCATATCGAATGGAGACTTCCTCGATGCCGAGCGTTAACAGAATATTGTGCAGATCCAGCACCAGTGGCGAGCCCGGCAAGGGAGCGACCCAGGGGTAATTGAGAATATCGTCGATCGCGAGATTGCGTTTTCGCACCAGCGGATGGCCCGCGCCGCAGGCGAGAACGTTGCGCGCCGGCAGCAGCGGCTCGAATTGCTGATCGACCCTGAGGTCGCTGGAGCCCGAGGGCGTCACCGCGAGATCGATCTGGCCGGACTCCAGTTCGCTCACCAGATCCTGATAGTTGCCATAGGACTGATGCACCATGATGCCCGGTTCGTCCCGCTGGAAGGAGGCGATCATCAGCGAGACGACGGCATCCATGAAGAATGGCACACCGCCGATCCGCACTTGCCCGAACGAGCCGGATTTGAAGCTGCGAATGATCTCCATCGCCTTGCGCGAGGATGCCAGAATGGCCTTGCCCTGCAAGCCGAGCTGCTCGCCGAGCGGGGTCGGCTGCATCGGCCGGCGGCCGGAAACAAACAGCGGCTCGCCGACGCGCTTTTCGAGAATGGAAATGGTTCGTGATACCGCCGATTGCGTCATGCCGAGCATGGCCGCAGCTTCGGTGACGCCGCCGGTTTCAATCACGGCGGCCAGTTGCACGAGGTGATGTTCCACGATCTTCATAGCAAAATGCTATAGTATTTATGAACAATCTCATCAACAGCCGTTTTGGATCGGCTATAGTTTTCAAACATTAAGCGGTTGGCGCGCAGTTTTGACGGTGTCTGCGAACCGTAAAGTTGGGGAGGAACGCGGGGGAGGAGCCGCGCGCCCCAAAGACAATGGGTTTTTTCACAGGAGGAGAAAGATGGCACTTGTCAGCGGCTATCATCATTTGACCCTTTGCACCGACGGCGTGCAGGAAGATTACGATTTCTACACCACGGTGCTCGGCCTTTATTCGGTCAAACGCACCGTGCTTTTTGACGGCGTCATCCCCGTCTACCACCTCTACTACGGATCGCGCGGCGGCGAAGCCTCGACGATCATCACCACTTTCCCCTTCCGTAAACCCGCCGTCTTCGGCAAGCGTGGCACGAACCAGTCCAAGATCATCATGCAAGCGATTCCGGTCGGCGCCGCCGGCTATTGGGTCGATCGCCTCAATACCCGCGGCATCGCAGCCGAGACGATATCGCGCTTCGGCATCACCCGCGTCGCCTTCAAGCATCCTTGCGGCATTCCGCACGAGCTGGTGGAAAGCCCCGTCGACAGCCGCCCTCCGATCGTCAACGAGGCGCAGGGTGTCACCGCCGAACACGGCATCAAGGGCATCTACGGCGCTGGAATTGCCGTCTTCGACCGAACCTCGATGGACGATTTCCTGACGGTCGGCCTGTCGATGAAGAAGGAAGGCGACAGCGATGAAGGGCTGATGTTCTCTGTTCCGAACGGCAATGGTCCGAGCAGCATGGTCGAGGTCCTGCACGAGGCGAGCGGCCCACAGGGAACCTGGACGCTTGCCGGCGGCACCATCCATCATCTCGCCCTTAACACCGGCGATGAAGAAAATCAGCTTAAGCTGAAGGCGCATCTGGAGGGCCTCGGCTTCACGGACGTCTCCGACCAGAAAGACCGCAACTACTTCAAGTCCTGCTACGTCCGCTCACCGGGCGGGGCGCTGTTCGAGATCGCTTGGTCGGTCGAAGGCGGCTGGGCGCTCGACGAGCCGGCGGACAAGATCGGAACGACGCTCGTCTTCCCGCCATGGTTCGAGAACCGCCGCGAAGAGCTGATCGCCGGCCTGGAACCCGCAAGGTTCTGAGTTACATCGATGGCGACTCATTACGAACCTCTCTTCCTCGGCCCGTCTCCCGAGGAGGCTCAAGTCCACTGTATCTTCATCCACGGACGAACCCAGTCGCCCGAAGACATGCGCGACCAGGTGATCGGCAGGCTCAAGGCTCCGGGCGTGGCCTTCGTGTTGCCGCGGGCCGCCAGCAACAGCTGGTACGGCGCGCGGGCCACCGAACCGCTGACACCGGCGACGCGCATGGAGCTTGAGGCGTCGCTCGCCTATGTTCGCGGCATCGCCGAAGATCTGTCGCGGCGGGGTCAGGCGGCCCCGCTTTTGATCGGCGGCTTCAGCCAGGGCGCCTGCCTTGCGCTCGAATATGCGATGAAGTACGGGCCATGGCAGGGTGCCATGGCCAATTTCACAGGTTGCCGCGTTGGCACCTCCGAATGCGATCGATCCTTTGCCGATCTCGATCGCATTCCGGTTTATCTGACCGGCTCCGATAAGGACCCCTGGATCCCGGTCGACGCTTTCGCCGATGCTGCCGAAACCCTGGCCCGCGCACGGGCCAGTCTGCGCTGTGACGTCTTGCCAGACCGAGGGCATGAGGTTTCGGCAAAGGAGATTGCCGAGCTTGAGAACCTGCTCTCGGCAATGGCCGGCGATGAGGGCAAGGTGCGGTAGTCATCGTCTCCTGATCGGCGGGATCTTGGCGCAGTTCGCTATCAAGATTGCAAATCCGGCCAAACCCGTATTGCGGATGGGCAGGCTTGCCACTATCAAAACCCTTTCCGGTTTTGACTTCACCGTCCAGCCGTCCGTCGGAAGAGACCGCATCTTCATACTTGCCCAGCTCGGCTTCGTCTATCGTCACGAGTCCGTTCAGTTCCTTGGTCCACCCGATCCCACCACACAATGCACACCTCGCTATGTTATTGAAAAAGCTGGATCTGATGGTCTTCTGATTTTGATTTCTGACCTTGTTCTTCCTTGCTTGAATGGCGCTGGACATCGAGTTGCTCGATATCTTCGTGGCGGCGCGGCGGGGCGGATGATCCAGGGAGTGCCGCTCTCCAGAACCTAAACAAACCAGTGCATAGCTGATTAAAGCTAGGCAGCCGTCTCGTTGTCTGGTTCCTGCTTCCCGCGCAAGTCCACGACTTGTCGCATCGAGGCTCGTTTCACGCGGGGCTTGCGTCCCGCGCCAGAGCGTTCCTCTCCACA